>PQAJ01000245.1 GCA_003105185.1 Holophagae bacterium | reverse complement strand
TCCTCGCGCGGGGCCTGGCGTAGCAGCCGGGGAGGTACCGCCATGCTGGGGCCACGTCGCACCCTCCCTCACGGTCGGGCCTCGCGTGTCGGGGGATTGAGTTGGGCCGCGGGCAAAATCCCTGTGCGGCTCGCCCAACTCTCCGCTACACCAAGATCCCCGGGTTCAGCACACCGTTCGGGTCGACGGCCGCCTTGGCCGCGCGGAGGGCCGCCGCGAACAGCGGGGGCTGTTGCTGCCGGTACCAGGGCATATGGTCGCGGCCGACGGCGTGGTGGTGGGTGATCGTGCCGCCCCCGGCGATGACTGCGTCGCTGGCCGCCTGCTTCAGTTCGGCCCACATCTCCAGCTCCGCGCCCGGCTTGCCCATCCCCTGGAACGAGTAGTACGGCGCCGGGCCATCGGGGTAGACGTGCGTGAACCGGCAGGTGAGGGTGCCGCCGCCGCACACGCGCTGGAGCGCGTCGGTTACCTTCGCCCGCACCGTGCGGTCGAACTCGGGCCAGCGGTCCCACGTGATCGCCGTCTCGAAAGTGTCGCCCACCGCGCCCATGCCGGCGGTCAGGTTGCGCTGGTAGGGTGCCCGGATGAAGGAGTTGCGCCACGCGCCGACCGCGCCCTGCCGGCCCACTTCTTCGTCGCTGCCATCCGAGACCTTGATCCCGGAAGCGTCGATTTCGCCCCCCGATTCGCGGGCGATCTTCACGGCCTCGCGGATGAACGCCTCCTGGGGCACCTCGGCCGATTCGAAGGCGATGATGAGCAGCGCGTGGCTGCCTTCGACCCCCGCCGCGGCGCCCGCCTCACCGGGGTCGAGCAGACGGCAGTTCGCGGGCCAGAGCTTGGCCTGCACGACTCGCCGCGCCGCCTCGAAGCCGGCCTCCCAGGTCGGGAACATCATCCCGGCCGAGGCCCGGAAGCGGGGTCGCGCCTGGATGCGCATCCACGCCTCGGTGACAATCCCCAGGATGCCCTCGCTGCCGAGCACGAGCCGGTCGGGGCTCGGTCCCGCGCCGCTTCCCGGCAGCCGCCGCGACTCCCACAGGCCCTTCGGTGTGACCATGCGCACCGATTCGACGAAGTCATCTATATGGGTGTGGTTGGTCGCGTAGTGGCCGCCCGAGCGGGTGACGATCCAGCCGCCGAGGGTCGACCACTCGAAGCTCTGGGGGAAGTGGCGGAGGGTGAACCCGTGCGGCCGGAGCTGGTCTTCGAGCGCCGGGCCGAGCACCCCCGCCTGGATGCGCGCCGCCCGCGAGGTCTCGTCGATCTCGAGCACGCGGTCGAGCTCCTTCAGGTCGATGCTTACGACCGGGCGGTCGCCGCCGGGCGGCTCCACGCCCCCAACCACCGACGAGCCTCCGCCATAGGGCACGGCCACCACGTTCGCCTCGCTGCACCACTCGAGGATGGCCGTGACCTCCGCCTCGTCGCGCGGGTAGGCGACGAAGTCCGGCGGGTTCGGGAACTCGCAGCGGACGGCCCGGACGACGTCGCGGTAGCTCTTGCCGTAGCTGTGGGCCGCGCGGTCGTGTGTCTCCATCGTGCAGAACGCGGCGAGGGCGGGGGGCGGCTGGATGCGCGGCGCGCGCAGCTGCACCTGGTCGATGGTGGGTGTTGGCGGTGCTTCGATGGCCACGCCATAGCGCTTCGAAAGGCGCTCGGCGGCCTCCTGCCGTTGCTGCGGAGTCGGCTCGTCCGATTCGAGACCCCATGCCCAGAAGCTTCGCCGTGTGCTCATGTTCGCCTCCCTGCCCCGCGGGCCGGGCTATCGTAGCGGCCTCGCCGGGCGTTTCAACCGCACCGCTCCTTTCCGGGCGCTACCGCAGAGTGCCACCGGCAGCCGATACTCCCGCTATGCGCACCCGAGCCCTCGAGATGGTGTTCCTGGCCATTGGCGCTGGCCTGGCCGTCTCGGCCTGCGTGTTGGGCGGCGGCGAAGGCGGCCCAACTCCGGTAGTTAGCGTCGACTCGTCCGGCAGCCCGGTGCTGGTCGGCACCCCCACGCAGGGCGACATCACCTACGCTGGCGGGCTCTGCCGGGCGGTGAATACGTACGTGGAGGCCATCACCGCGGAGACGGCGAAGGACCCGAACCTGTTCGCCGACCAGGCGAAGCTGCTCCGTACGGCCGCGCCCATCCTCGATCGCTTCGCGCGGGACCTGGACCGTGCGAAGGCCCCGAAGGACCTCTCGAAGTTCCACGACGCGCTGGTGAAGCGGATCGAAGAGATGGCGAAGCGCGCGAAGGACGGACAGGCGCCAACCCCGGATGAGCTCTCGCGCTTCTCGAAGGACGTGCCGGTGCCGCCCGGGCAGGTGCAGGCGCGCCTTGCGGCCGCGGCCGGCCAGCTCCCCGAGTGCGAAACGTTCGGGATCGACAACCTCTTTGGCACGGTGGAGTAGCCCGCGCGTAAAGCCGCCTTCCGTGTTTCATAGGGGAACCGAATGGTATCCTCGCCCGCACACGCGAACAGCAATGGCCGCCCTCGCGCGGCCCGAATACTCGCCCAGGAACAACAGCAGGAATGTCTAACCGCCAATCCCGACGAGAGCAATCGAAGACGCGGCCCGCCCGCAGCACCCGCGCCGCCCGTGTCACACCGGCGAAGCCCCAGCGCGGCGGTGGTGGCGGCGGCGGCTCGGACCTTCTCTCCCGCCCATTCCTGTTGATTGCCGGCGCCCTCGTCGTCGTGCTCGTGGTTGTCCTCGGCGTGTTCATCGCGACGAGCGGTGGCAGCAGCAGCGACGACTTCGTCAAATCGCTCGAACAAGCGAGCACCAACCTCCCCACCGACATGGTCGATGGCGCCAAGATCGGCAGCGACGACGCCCCGGTGAAGATCACCGCGTTCGAAGACTTCCAGTGCCCGTTCTGCCTCCAGTTCACGGCTGAGCAGGAAGGCGAGGTCATCGAGCAGTTCGTGAAGACGGGACGCGTGCAGTTCGACTACCAGCACCTCCCGATCCTGGGCGCCGAATCGGTCAAGGCGGCCCTTGCCAGCCAGTGCGCCGCCGACCAGAACAAGTTCTGGCAGTACCACAACCGCCTCTTCCTCGAACAGGCCAAGAACGACCAGTTCGGGAACGAGAAGAACAACGTCGGGCGCTTCTCGGATGACAACCTGAAGAAGTTCGCCGCCGACCTGGGCCTCGATACGGCCGCGTTCAACACCTGCTTCGATTCGAGCGAGCACCTGGACCTGATCACCGAACAGGGGCGTATTGCAAAGCAGTTCGGCATCACGGGCACCCCCGGCTTCCTGGTCAATGGCCAGCCGCTCGGGGCCGGCACCCCATCGGATATCGACGCGTGGCGCCAGCTCGTTGAGCAGGTCGAGGGCGCGATCGCGACGGCGACGGCCAACGCCAGCGCGAGCCCTGCCGCTACCGGCACGGCCAGCCCCGCGGCCACTGTCGACGCGACCCCGGCGGCCACGCCGACGCCGTAACGCGCCGGGCGCCAATCACCCAAACGGGTAGCGCCCAAGGCCCATAGAACGTGTTAGCCTCCTTGGATGCGGTTGCGGTCCGCCCCAGCTGACGGCTCCATCGAGGCCCGCCGCGCACCGGCAACCGCGCGGCTTGCGGTCGTGCGCGAACTCGGGATGATGCTCGCCGCCGTGATCGCCTACTTCGCCATCCGGGGGCTGGTCGAAAGCGGCAGCCGCGATGCTTTCGCCAATGCCTGGCACGTCATCGACTTCGAACGCAGCCTCGGGATCTTCTGGGAAGAGCAGCTTCAGCGCCCGTTCCTCGAATACAGCATCCTCACGACGCTCATGAACTGGGTGTACATCTACGGGCACTGGCCGTTCATCACCGTGGTGGCTGTCTGGCTCGTCTTATCGCACGCGGCCGAATACCGGGTCATCCGCAACGCGTTCCTCATCTCGGGGAGTGCCGGGCTCGTGATCTTCCTCTTCTTCCCGGTCGCCCCGCCGCGGCTCATCGAAGGCATCGGCCTGGTCGATACAGTGACGGAGCACTCACGCGCCTACCGGATACTCCAGCCGCCCGCGCTGGTGAACCAGTACGCGGCCATCCCCAGTTTCCACTTCGGCTGGAACTTGCTCATCGGAATCGGCATCGTACGGTGCGCGCGGACTGCGCCCGTACGGGCGATTGGCGTCCTCGCACCGGTGGCGATGTTCATCTCGACGATCGCCACGGCGAACCACTACCTCATCGACCCCGTCATCGGTGGGGCGATGGCCCTGGCCGCGCTCTACCTTGCCGAATGGCTGCGGGGCCGCAGGCTGTCGCCGTTCTCGCGGGAACTCTGGTTCAAGCCGATGAAGGTAGCTCCACCCGGGCGACCGCCCCATGCCGGCTAGACTCCTGGACCTTTCCCGCCCGGTCGCCGTGGCCCACCGGGCGGGGAACGACCTGGCCCGCCTCCGGGCCGCCGAAGAGGCCGGGGCCGACGTCATCGAGGCCGACATCTGGCGCCGGCGGGGCCGCCTCGAAGTGCGGCACCTCAAGACCATCGGCCCCATCCCGATCTTCTGGGATCGCTGGTACCTGGCCAGCCTGCGCACCCCGCGCCTGCTCCTCCGCGAGCTCGTCGCCGCGGCCGCGGCCGATACGCTCCTCATGTTGGACCTGAAGGGCTGGAACAACCGGCTCGGGCCGGCGGTCCAGCGCGAGATGGCGCGGATAGCGCCCGGCCGGCCGTACGCTGTCTGCGCCCAGCGCTGGGCGATGCTCGAACCGTTCCACGCAGTCCCGGAGGCGATCGTCGTCCACTCGATCGGCAAGGAGTCGCGCGTGGAGCAGGCGATGGCTCACATCTCCCGGCCCGGGCACGCAGCTGTATCCATCGACCAGAAGCTGCTCACGCCGGAAGTCGTGAGGCGGCTCCGCGAACACGCCTCCCTGGTCATGTCCTGGCCGGTGAACGATGAGGCGATGCTGCAGCGGCTGTACTCGTGGGGCGTCAACGGGTTCATCACGGACAGCCTGGAGATCGCGGCCGCCGTGACGCGCCTGGGGGCCGCGGAGTAGGCGCCTACTCCACCACCTTGAGCGTCGCCGGCACGTCCATTCGCCGCAGCTTGCGCACGGTCAGCAACGGTGCGAGGGCGACCGCGAGCACCCCGAGGAACACGGAGATAGCAAGCGTCGTTGGGCTGATCACGGGGATGACCTCGAGGTCCGGCAACGTGCTCGGGATGCGGATGGCGATGATCGCGCGGAGCAACAGCCACCCGGCTACCACCCCTGCGATCGTCGCCATGATCCCCAGGATCAGGTTTTCGACCACGGCCATGCGGAGCACGGTGCGCACGCGGACGCCAAAGGCGAACATCGTCGCGTGCTCCCGCGCGCGTTCGTCCATGTTGATGCTTGCCGAGTTGAAGGCGATCAGCAGGGCCAGCACCAGCAACGCGCCTTCAATGACGCGCAGCAGGACCACGAACTCGCTCAGCAGGTCATCGATCACTTCCGACACCTCTGAGACGCCCTGCGCCGAGACGACCCCCGGGAGCGGGAAGAGCGCGCGTTTCATGTCGTCCCGCGTGGGCCCCTCCACCGGCACGACCTCCAGCAGGTTGGTGGTGCCCGCGAGGTTGAAGAGCCCGGCCTGGTTGCTGTCCATATAGGCCACGAACCGGAACGGGTGCTGGTGCAGGCCGAGCACGGTCAGTTCGGTCTCCACCAGCGAGAACGTGCCCGTCGCTTCGAGGCGCGGGTGCCGCAGGGTCAGGGAATCACCCACACGAACGCCGAGGTTGCGTGCCGCCAACTCCGAGAGGTAGATCCCCTGCTGCTCGCGGTCCACCGCACCGGCGGTCAGGCGTGGCGCCCAGACGGTGCTATCCAGCGCCAGGACCTGCACCTGGAGGCCGAAATCTTCGCCATCCTTGAGCGCGACGCTCCCAAGACGAAGCTGCGGCTCTACCTGGTCCACCAGGGGCGATTCGCGGATGACCCGCACGACCTCGCTGTCCAGCGCGTAGGGGCGGTCGAGGTCGACCTCGAGCCGGTCCGGGTTTGCCGACAGGATCTCGCGTTCGCCCCGGTCGATCGTGGCGAGGAACGAATCGATGAGGCCCACGAAGGCCACCAGGGCGGCGATTGCGGCGGCGATCCCCAGGCTCGTCAGGAAGCTGCGCCGGGGCGCCCGGACCACGTTGCGCACCGGAACCTGGGCGAACGTGTTTCCGGGCACTCGCACCCACCGGAAGAGGGGCGCCAGCCCGCCGCCGCGCGCCGCGCGGTAGCCCGACTGGATCGCCTGCACCGGCGGCACGCGCACGGCTCGCCAGACAGGCCAGGTGGTCGCCAGGAACGGAAAGAGGAACCCGATTGCGCCGACGGTGAAGAACACGCCCCACTGGAAGTCCGTATGCCAGGCCGGCAGCGGCGAGAAGTCCTTCAGCACACTCACCATGGCCTGCCCGAGCAACACGCCCACGCCGACGCCGAAGACCACGCCCAGCAAGGCGATTTCGGCCGCCACCAGCAGCGGCCGGATAGCAATCCGCGCTGGCGGCACCCCGAGGACCATCGCCACGCCGATCTCGCGCCGCTGCGACTCGACGATCCTGGCGATGAGGTTGAAGGCCGCCACCACGGCGCCGGCGAAGATCAGCACGGCGAAGATGTCGTAGATCTGCTGGTCTCCATCGATGTCGGCGTCGATGATCTTGAATGCCGGGTCTTCTTCGCGCGTTGTCACGGTCGCTCCCACGGCAGGGAACCGCACGGCCAGCAGCCCGGTAAGTTCCGCCTTCAGGGCATCCCGGTCGCTTCCGGGGACCACGGTGAGCACCAGGTCGTTCACCAGCCCTTCCCGGCCGGTCAGTTGTTGGGCGGTCGCGAGCGACGTGAACAGTGCGGCGAAGTTTGCCTCTGCGATCAGTCCTCCCCGGTCGGTGGTGACCAGGAAGTACTCCGGGGTCAGCGTCTGCCCGGCGTAGTCGATGCGCTGCCCGCCGCTGATCTCCAGGGTGCCAGTGGGTGGCAGGTCGTAGTACTTGCCGAAGTGCCGTTCGAGTAACGCCACAGGCTTGCCCACGTCATCGTCAGTCAGCTCACGGCCCAGGTCGACGAACAGGCCATCGACCCCGGGGCCCGAATCGCTCACGTTCACGCCGTAGATCGATCCGGGGACCAGGATCGCCCGCTCCTCCGTCGAGGCGTCCACCTGGATCGGCACGACCAGCCGCTCTTCCGCCTGGTCCACCACGCCACCGCCGCCAAGCTCGCGCGCGACTTCGAGGAGTGCACCCTCCGGCACCGTCGAACCCTGGGCGAGCTCTACCCGCAGGTCGTGCATGTTCAGGCGGGCGTAGCCGTCATCGGTCGATGCGCGCCGCCACTTCGTCACGCTCGATAGCCCGGCGTAGCTCCCTGTCCCCAGGGCGATGACCAGCGCGATCGCGGCGACCTGGATCCAGCGCGCCTTCAAATCGCGCCACGACCAGCGCAGCCACAGCCCGGCCGCGCTCCACCTACCAGTAGAGGTCGGCAACGTTGGCCTTCCCACCCTGCGGCGGCCCATCGCTGGAGATCCGGCCGCTACTCAGCTCGATGACCCGGTCCGCCGCCCGGGCAATCTGGCGGTTGTGGGTCACCACGATCACCGCGCGTCCCGGGCCCGATTGCTTCTGGAGCAGTTCCAGGATGCGTACGCCCGTTTGGAAGTCCAGTTCGCCCGTGGGCTCATCGGCCAGGAGCACGGGGTTGCCGGTCGCCAGGGCCCGGGCGATGGCCACACGCTGCTGTTCGCCACCCGAGAGCTGGTGGGGAAACTGCCGGGCCTGGACGGTGAGGCCGACGCTCTCCAGCACCTCATCGGCGGAAGCGCCGCCTTTCCGCCCGCAGGCGTCGATGGCGAACTGGACGTTCTCCCGCGCCGTCAACCCGGGGAAGAGGTTGAATCCCTGGAAGATGAAGCTGACGGTCCGGCGCCGGACGGCGAACAGCTGTCCGCGGGAAGCGGTGGTGATGTCCTGGCCGGCTACCCGGACGGTGCCGCTGGTGGGCGTATCCAGCGCCCCGATGATGTTCAGCAGTGTCGTCTTGCCGCTACCCGATGGCCCGAGGACCACGACGAACTCGCCCTCGGCGATGGTCGCCGAGATGTCGTCCAGGGCCCGAACCTGGTGCGGCCCCTCGCCGTAGGCGCGGGTCACGTGTTCCAGCTCAATCAAGGCAACGGCTCCTCAGCTGTGCGCATCACGGGGCACTCTAGCGGCGGATGTGGCCACCGTCATGGGCCAATGGGCCTTCCCACAGCGGATACAATGCCCCCAATCAGCGGAGGACGGCACCCACCGGCGGGGAACCCGCTAAGATCCGTGCCACTCAAGATCCACGGCGCTCGCCCTGGCGTCCTCGGCGCCATGGTGGTTCACGCAGGAGCACACCCATGAAATACGGCGTCCAGATGTTCCCGGCCGACTACGCCATCCCGGTCACCGAGCTCGGCAAGGCCTGCGAGGACCTCGGCTTTGAGTCGGTGTTCTTCCCCGAGCACACCCACATCCCCACCAGCCGCCGCACCCCCTGGCCCGGCGGGGCGGAGCTGCCGATGGAGTACAGCCACACGCTCGACCCCTTCGTTGCCTGCGGCGCCGTCGCCGCTGTCACGAAGACGCTCAAGTTCGGCACCGGCATCTGCCTGGTCATGCAGCGCGACCCGATCACCCTCGCCAAGGAGGTCGCCTCGGTCGACTTCCTCTCCGGCGGGCGCTTCCTCCTCGGCGTCGGCGGCGGCTGGAACGAGGACGAAATGGAGAACCACGGCACGAAGCCAACGCTCCGCTGGAAGATCCTGCGCGAGCGCATCCTCGCGATGAAGGAGATCTGGACGAAGGACGAGGCGGAATTTCACGGCCAGTTCGTGAACTTCGACCCGATCTGGAGCTGGCCGAAGCCCGCGCAGAAGCCCCACCCGCCCATCCTCATCGGTGGCGCCGGGCCGCGCACCCTCGACCGCGTGATCGAGTATGGCGATGGCTGGATACCCATCGGCGGGCGCACCGGGGCCATCCTCGGGGCGAAGATCCAGGAGCTCCAGCAGATGGCGAAGGCCGCGGGGCGAGGCACCATCCCGGTATCGGTCTTCGGCGTGGCGCCCTCGCGGGAGGCTATCGAGAACCTCGCCGGCATGGGCGTCGAGCGCGTGATCTTCGGCCTCCGGCCGCAGGGCGCGGCGGAAGTCATCCCGGCGCTGAAGCGCTACGCCGAGGTGGCGGGGATTTAGCCGGTCAGCGCAGCTTCTCGCTGGTGAGGAGCTGGCGCTCGCCGTATTCGGTGACCGCCATCATGCGCCCGAACCACTCCTGGAAGTCCCTGGTCCCGTACTCCGCCATGTCCTGCTTCACAAACGCCGCATAGGCTTCCATGTCGGCGAAGTCGGTCTCGACGATGACGCTGAACATCGGGCCGGTGAGGTCAGTGTAGAGGCGGGCCCCCAGCACCAGGGGAGTGCTGAACAGGCCGACGGCCTGTTCCTTGAAGAGCGCGACCAATGCGTCGCCCTTGCCGTATCCGGCGCGAAAGGAAATACGTTCCGTAACCATGACGAACTCCATGTGCATGAATAGCGGCCCGCAGTATGCGCGGATAGCATGACCGGCGCAACAGCAACTGTGAGGCAGGCCACACTGCGGCGGACACGAGGCGGGTGCCCGCCGGCGCACGCGCACGCATCGGTACCGCCATCGCAGGGGCACAGGCGCCGCGCTACACTAAGAGGGCACCGCTAGCTCCCGGTGACTGAGGGGGCTCCGTCCTTTGGAGTCGCCGGGCTGTTGGACGACATGCCAACTGAAAGGAGCCGGATCGTGGGCAACCACCATCCGAGATGCCATGGATGACCCTGAACCTTGCCGGCGAGAGGCAGACCTGGACCTGATGCTCGCTGATTCGTTTCCGGCGAGCGATCCGCCATCATTCACGCCAGTTGTAGGAATTGGACGTGCACGGGAGCCGAGCTCACGGCGTTCGAATCCGCGAGAGCGTGGGGACGATGTACCCGGGGAGCGTGTCACATGAAGTCGTCGCCGTCGGAAAGCCTGCACTACGAGGCACTCAAGTCCCGCCTGATCGAACTGGATGAAGTCCTGGCGAGGGACTGGAAGGCGGACGAACGAAGGTGGCTCGAAGCTGTCGAGGCAACAGCCCGGGTACTCTTCAGCATCCTGGAGCAGCACCAGAACGTTTCCGAGACCGAAGGAGGCCTCCTCGTGTCGGCGACGGACCTGAAACCCGGACTGATACCGGAGAGCGAGCGGGTGAAGGATGAGCATGCCGAGATGCTCCGCCGCGCGAGCGATCTCCAGAGCATGGCTGCCCTGCAGATCGTGTCAGACGACTTCGACGCCGAAGCAGTCTGCCTCGAGATGACAATCCTGCGGACAATTCTGCAGGCCCACCTGGGGCGGGTCGATACGTTGATGTACGACGCGTACTTCCGGGTGGAGGGCGGAGAGGGGGGTTAGCGCCCCGCTCCCGGAGTTGCCGGAGCTCGGCGGGCCGTGAGCGCCCGGAACCCCGGCCCAGGAGGTGGAATGGTGTCCGGCGTGTTGGCCACGCTCTTCACAATCGGCGGACCGGTCGTCATCGCCGCGGGAACCCTGTTCCTCGGTTCCCGCACGAGCCACAGGAGGCCGGGTATCCGTGGGCGCAGTTCATAGAGGATCCACTGGGACGCATATGTTTAAGCTCAAACGTGTTTACGAGCCGGCGACGCCCGATGACGGTTGGCGCGTCCTTGTCGAAAGGCTCTGGCCGAGGGGCATTCGCAAGGAAAGCCTCCACTTCGACGCATGGGCCAAGGATGTCGCACCGAGCACGGAGCTGCGCAAGTGGTTCGGGCACGACCCGGCGAAGTGGGAAGTGTTTGGCGAGCGGTACCGGGCTGAGCTCGATGCCAACCCCGGGGCCTGGACTCCCGTGCGCGACGCTGGTGCGGACGGGCCGGTCACTTTGCTCTACAGCAGCCACGACACCGAGCACAACAATGCCGTGATCCTCCAGCGCTATCTCACTGAACATACGAAGTCGTAGATAGCCCCCGCTGTTGGGCGAGCGGGCCGGAGGGTGGGGGCGTGGACCGGACGTGCGATCCCGGCGTCAGGCGGTTTGGGGTGGCAGGCCGAGCCGCAGTTCGACGCCGGAGGCACTGGCGGCGGCGGCGACCTTCTCCCATGCACGGTGGAGGTCCGTCACCAGCTCTTCCGGGAGTACCCGCATGAGCTGCATGTTCGCCAGCGCGCAATTGACGCAAGGCCGTGGAGACTGCCACTCACGATGCACCTGGTACTCCATGAACATGTCCAGCAGCGTCACGTCGAGGGTTCCACCACAGGCATTGCAACGGCTCTGGACGTAGGCGTACTGGAGCAGGCTATTCATTGCCGCCGGTGATGGTGAGAAGCAAGACCGATTGCTCCTCGGCGGCCACATCGTGGCGCACGCCCGGCTGGAGTACGGCAAGGCGACCCTCGCGGAGATCGAGATGCTGATTGTTGGCGGTCAGCACGGCGCGGCCGCTCAGGAGCTGGACTGTGACGACCCCATTCGCCGCGTGGTCGCGGAGTGTGTCACCCGTTTCCATCGCCATCATGAGCACGGAAACACCCGCTTCGCGCGCGAGGTTCCTGGTCTGCCGCCGGTGGCCCGGGAGCGACCCAAGGAGCTTGTTCGCTTCTGACTCAAGGTCGATGTGATGGACCGGTGCGGAGATCGGATACTCCCCGGCCGGAACGTGCGTGGTATCTGGCATTTTCGCGCCTCCCTGATCTGTTGTGGTCCGTCGGAAGTGGCGTGCGTGGCGGGCACTGCCCAGAACGCTGCCGGCCCGCAGCCCCGCCTGGCTAAGCTTCTGCGAATAGTCTATCAGACCTCCGGGGGCCACCCGGGCCCATCCTGAGCGCCTTGTCAGGCATTTCTGGCACTGCTAGTGTCACCAACGCGCCAAGTCCGGCGCGGAGGAGCACATGGCGGAACGTTTCGATGTCGTCTTTCTTGGTACCGGCAGCCCCCTCCCCAATAACGATCGCTGCGGGGCCGGCCATGTCGTCGTGGCTGGCGATACGAGCGTCCTGGTCGACTGCGGCTGGGGCGCGGCCCGGAAGATTCTCTTCAGCGGAGTGATGCCGTCAGCAATCGACACGGCCATCTTCACCCACATGCACTCCGACCACATCACCGACTTCCCGGACTTCCTCTTCCTCCGCTGGACCGCCGGTGCGAGCAAGCCTTTGCGCGTCTTCGGGCCCGAAGGCACACAGGAGATGGTCGATGGCTTCCTCATGGCACTCCGCCGCGACATCGGATTCCGGCTCGCCCACCACGCGGGCAAGCTCCACCCTGATGGGATCAAGGTCGAGGTCAGGGAGGTCCCGGTGAGCCAGAATGCGGAGAAGTTCCTCGATATCGGCGGCATGAGCATCGAAAGCTTCGAAGTCAACCATTTCCCGGTGGTCCCCGCCTTCGGCTACCGGATGCGCTTTGATGGGCGCTCGGTCGTCATGTCGGGGGACACCATCTTCTGCGAGTCGCTCCTCCACGCCTCGCAGGGCGCCGACATGCTCGTCTGCGAAGCGATGAACGTGCCCATGCTGGAAATGCGCCGCAACGCCCTCCGCATGATGGGGCGCGAGCTCCAGGCATCGCTCTTCGGCGACATCCCCAGCTACCACATCCCCACGGACGAGGTCGCGAGGCTGGCGAAGAGCGCGGGCGTCGGTAAGCTCGTCCTCTCCCACCTCATCCCGCCCATCCCGAACGATGGGCCGGAGGTGCAGGCGTTTACGCAAGGCATGGCCGAACTCTATGGCGGCCCCATCCACGTCGCCCGCGATACCGAACGTATCGCCGTCGAGAAGCGAGCAACCGCATGACCAACGAAGCCATGTTCGTCGATTCCCTGCGCAACCGGATCCGGGCCATGAACATCCTCTGGGAGCGGGCCGCGAGCGACCTCACGCTCGACCAGGTGAACCACCACGAGCGCGAAGGCGTGCTGCCCATGGCCTTCAGCTTCAGCCACTACATGCGCGCGCAGGACCAGTCCGTGAGCGTCATGTTCCTTCGCGAGCAGCCGCTGTGGGTCAGCGGGGGCTGGGCCGCCAAGGTGGGTGTCAGCATCGATGTCCTCGGGCGCGAAGAGACCGTCGAGGAGATGCAGCACCTGCGGTTCGGCGACTTCGAGGCCTGGAAGCAGTACCAGGCGGAAGTGATCGCGCGCACCTCGCGCGTACTGGATAGCCTCACCGCGGACATGCTGGCCGAAGTCATCCTGCCGCTGTTGCCGCCGCACATGCAGAACATCTTCTGCGCGATCGTCATTGGGCCAGGCGCGCCGCTCCGGAAGCTCGAAGTGCTCGAATGCTTCGTCTACCAGCACGGCCTGCGCCACATGGGCGAGATCGAGCACGGCCGCGCGCTCGTGGGCCTCCAGGGGATGACGAGCTAAGGCGAAGTGGGCAGCGGATGGCCAGGGGCCAACGCGCCCCCGGGGCTTCGCGGCTTGGTCATCAGATCACGGATAGGGCACGGACCAGTTCGCGTAGCCCATGGAGTAGCTGTTGGACACCCAGCAGTCGCTAACGTCGTTGGTGAAGGGCTCAGGGTAGTCCTTGTTGCAAGTTGAGTGGTCTGGGTAGTTAGCTAGCGTCCACCCGCCATCGCTCATTTGGTGTACGTGATACCCGGTCCAGGACGAGCCACACCCGGTTTCGTTGGCAGTCGTGCCTATTGCCTTCGACGTGGACACGAGATTGTACTGTTGAGTGTTGATGTCCTGGTTGTAACTCGATAGTGAGTCGTCGGTATGGTAGTACCACACGCCCGCTCGCCATGTGGCCGTGTTATCGTAAACACTCGCGTACATCGTGTGGCTACAACTAGTTTGGGTCTGACTCGTCAAGTATGCGGTTCCAGACACCGAGAACAAGCCAGAATCGGTAGACGACTTGACGTAGAAGCTTATGGTAGCGCTTGCTGCCCAGTCGAGAGCTGCACCAGAGCTAACCTGTGAGTCATCGTCGTAACAGGGCCCGCTATGCCAGCCGCAGGTAAGGTCGGAAGAACCTCCGGGCCATAGTTCGATATAGACGGAGTAATTAACGGCTTTGGTCTCCTTCGGAACGGCGAGACCAGCCATGGCCCCTATTAGGACGGCGATACCGACGGCCCTGGCTATCGTGACTCTCATTTCATCACCGCCGCTGCGACCTGGAGGCAAAAACCTTCGTTGGCTGCCAGGCCGGAGATCGTTGTTAACACGTCCGTCTCCGGGTTGTAGCCGGCGAGGAAGCACCCTCCAAACTGTTTGCTTCCCACCGAGACGATTGGCCGGGAGACGACGACGGGTACATTGTTGACGGTAGATTCGAACCACCGCTCCCTGGGGGACCCGTAGGTAATGGGCTCGCGACCTCGGATACGATGAACTAGCAGCCCGCTGCCCCCCTCGTTAACGTCTGGGGTGCCGGGCGAGACAGAGAAGGTCCAGGCGATTTCGAACAGCTCCTCCCCGCAGAGAAAGACATCAGGGACGTTCGATGGCACCACTCCGGGTGGCATCGATTCAGGGTCCACACGCAAAGGCCCGGGGGCTGTAGCGACAGAAATCTCCGTCCGCGGTGGTGCAGGCTCGAGTCCCGTCCCGGGGCAGAGGTCGAAGCCGGTCCTGCCTTGCGAGAACGGGTCGATCTCAAGCCCGTTTAGCTCCCCGCGAAACGGCTGGCGCTGGGCATCCTGATTGAGGTATGGCTGATACCAGAACGGCTGTGAAGTGTCTGGCGTTGTGTCCGGTGCCGGCGTGACCGTATGGTCGAGCGGCGTTGCTCCGGTCGCCGCGCGGGACACTGGGTCGGATCCGCGCATCGTGTACGTGGCCGTAAACGTCGCGGTCGCGATCACAGCGATCGCAAAAACGAGAATCACCGTCGGTTTCCGAATGAGTCGCATCCTCCACCCCTTTTGCACACGGGAATACACCCCCCACCACGCCCGACGTTATTCCCCCGCCCCTTGGCCCCGCAAGATCGGTGTGGCCCCTTGTCATACATCTGCAAGCTAAGTAAACGCTCAGGAAGGGTGACACTGCTGCAGTTGGGCTCGCGCCTTCCATCTCAATGAGGGGGCAGGACAGGACCGGGTTTCACGTGCAGGGGATGGAGGAGACCCGGCTCTTCCCTGGCCGCTGCCGGTGGGGTGGGTGTGCGCCACTCAGCCCGCCGGCTTCGGCGTCGAAGAAGGGAGCCAGGCCGGGCCAACTCTTAGATCGCACTTGCACAAAGAATTAGGCACACCTAATATCCCAGCATCGACACTCTTACTCCCGCTGGTTTGGCTTACCGATGAAGATCGCCCGTCTCCTCCTCTTCGCCGCTCTCACGGCCATCCCCGTTCTCGCGGTCGCCTGCGGCGGCGACGATGACGACGACGCGGACAACGGCTCCGCCACTGCCCCGGCAACCGCGACCGCGACCGAAAAGCCCTCCGGTTCCATCACCATCTATTCGGGCCGCGGCGAATCCCTGGTGAAACCGCTCTTCGAGCAGTTCACGAAGGACACCGGCATCGCGGTGAAAGTGAAGTACGGCGACACCGCCGAGCTCGCCGCACTCATCGCCGAGGAAGGCTCGAAGTCGCCGGCCGACGTGTTCTTCGCCCAGGACGCGGGCGCGCTCGGGGCCCTCAAGGCGACGGGCGCGTTCGAGGAACTCCCCGCCTCTATCACCAATCTGGTGCCCGTTACCTACCGGGCCGATGACAATTCCTGGGTCGGGGTGAGCGGCCGCGCCCGCGTCATCGTCTACAACCCGGACCTCGTCACGGCCGAGAAACTTCCCAACTCGGTGAGGGACCTCACCTCTGCAACGTGGAAGGGCAAGGTCGGCTGGGCCCCCACGAACGCGTCGTTCCAGGCTTTCGTCACGGGCTTGCGCCAACTCGAGGGCGAAGATGGCGCGAAGGCCTGGCTCGAGGGCATGGTCGAAAACGACGTGAAGACCTACAAAGACAACAAGGCCATCGTCAGCGCGGTCGCGGCCGGCGAAATCCAGCTCGGGCTGGTGAACCACTACTACCTCTATGGGTTCCTGAAGGACCAGGGCGAGGGTTTCAAGGCCCGCAACCACTACACCGCCGCCGGTGACCCGGGTTCCCTGGTGAACCTTGCCGGAGTCGGCATCCTGAAATCCGCGCCAAACGAAGTCGCGGCTCGCGCGTTCGTCCAGTACCTCCTCGGCGAGGCCGCCCAGAAGTACTTCTCCGAGCAGACCTTCGAGTACCCGATCGCGGATGGGGTCGCCGCGGACAGCCGCCTCAAGCCGCTTTCGGAACTCCAACCGCCGGACCTCGACCTCTCCGACCTGCAAGACCTTCAGGGCACGCTCTCCTTGCTGCGTTCCACGGGTGTCCTGAAGTAGCGATGGTGGCCCGGTTCTTCCGGCCCCGAAATCGCACGGCCCCGGCAGCTATCTGGCTGCCGGGGCTGCTTGTCGTCGCAGCGACCTTCATCCCCGCCTGGTATTTGGCCAGGCGCAGCACCGAACGCGGCTGGGACCCGTGGGCGCGTGCCCTCGAGAATTCGGCGGCCCCGCTGATGACGCGCAGCCTCACGCTCGCCCTGGTCGTGGCGGTCGCCTCCGTGCTCGTCGCCGTGCCCGCAGCCTGGCTGACCACCCGGGCGGCGCTCCCCGGCCGGCGGGGTTGGGCGGTGCTGATGGCCGCCCCGCTCGCCATCCCCTCGTACATCATGGCCATGACCGTGGTGGACTTCCTGGGTCCGCGGGGTACGCTCCAGGGCTGGCTCGAACCCCTCGGCGTCGAACGCCTGCCGGAGATCTACGGCTTCTGGGGCTCCGCCTTCACGCTCACTGCCGCCAGCTTCCCCTACGTCTACCTGGTCCTGCGCGCCGCCTTCGCTACCGCCGATGTCTCCGAGGAAGAGGCCTCGCGCTCCCTCGGCGCGGGCCCGCTCCGCACGTTCTTCCGTGTCGTGCTTCCAGGGATGGTGCCCGCTATTGCCGCGGGTGTGCTGCTCGTCGTGCTCTACACACTCAGCGACTTTGGCGCTGTCTCCACGCTCAACTACGACACGTTCACGCGGTCGATCTTCGTGGAGTACCAGACCTCGTTTGACCGCACGGGGGCGGCGGTCCTCGGGGCCATGCTGGCGCTGGTCGCCGCTGCCATCCTTGCCGCCGAGCTCACCGTCCGCGGCCGGATGGGCCGGCGCGCATCCCGCCGCCAGTCGCTGATGCGGCCGGTGCCGCTGGGCAGGTGGAAGTGGCCCGCCGCCGGGTTCCTGGCGCTGATCGCGTTGCTCTCGCTGGGCCTGCCCCTGGGTGTGCTCGGCTATTGGCTGGTCAAGGGCCTCCAGGCGAACGCCAACTTCCCCGAGATCGGCTCAGCCGCGCGCCACTCCGTCACCATGGCCATCGGTGGGGCAATCATCACCGTGCTGCTGGCGCTCCCCGTCGCCATCCTTGCCGCGCGGTACACGAGCCCGCTCGGCGCGCTCATGGAACAGGCCGCCTACCTCACCCATGCGCTTCCCGGCGTGGTCGTTGCCCTGGCGCTCGTGTTCTTCGGCATCAGCTACGCGCGCGATCTCTACCAGACCACGTGGATGCTTCTCCTCGCCTACGTCATCCTCTTTCTCCCGAATGCCCTGTCAGCGCTGCGGGCTTCGCTCCTCCGCCAGCCCCGCAGGCTCGAAGACGCGGGCGCGTCGCTGGGCCGCTCGCCGCTCCGGGTGCTGGCCTCGGTGACGATCCCGCTCGCCCGGCCGGGGATGGCGTCGGCGGGGCTGCTGGTCTTCCTCACGGTGATGAAGGAGCTCCCGGCCACCCTCCTCCTCAGTCCACCCGGCTACGACACGCTCCCCGGCCTGGTGTGGAGCCGAAGCACCGACGCGCTGTACGCTGGGGCGGCGCTGCCCGCGCTGGTGCTCGTTGGCCTGGCGGCGATCCCCGTGGCATTGCTGAGCTGGAGGGGCGACCTTGGATCGCTCGAATCCTGAACCGCTAACTTGCGATGGCGTCGAGGTACGCTTCGGTTCGCTGCGCGCCGTCGACGGCGCCAACCTGGCCGTGGCAGCGGGCGAGATCGTCGCCCTCCTGGGCCGCAGCGGTAGCGGCAAGACGACCCTCCTTCGCGCCATCGCCGGCTTCGAACGTGCCACCGCGGGGGAGATCCGCATCGGCGGCCGCCTGGCCGAAAGCCCCACCACCAGCATCCCGGCCCATCGCCGCTCGGTCGGCCTCGTCTTCCAGGAATACGCCCTTTTCCCCCACCAGACCGTTGAGGCGAACATCGCCTACGGTCTCGGCCGCGGCTCGGCCGCGCGGGTGGAAGAACTCATCCGCACAGGCCAGCTCGAGGGGCTCGCGGGCCGCTACCCGCACCAGCTCTCGGGCGGGCAGCAGCAGCGGGTCGCGCTCCTGCGCTCCCTCGCGCCCCGCCCCCGCGTGCTGTTGCTGGACGAGCCGTTTTCGAACCTTGACGCAGGGCTTCGCGTTGCCATGCGCGAGGATGTCGCGACGATCCTCCGGGCCGAGTCGATGACCGCCGTGCTGGTCACCCACGATCGCGCCGATGCTATGGCCATCGCCGACCGCATCGCCGTGATGGAGGCCGGGAAGGTGATCGAGTTCGCCACGCCCCGGGACCTCTACTTCCAGCCCACGAACTGGGCGGCCGCGGGCTATGGCGGCGAGGCCCAATTCCTCAGCGCCACGGCGAGCGGCGGCACGGCGGAGACCCCGCTGGGCATGGTGACCCTGGCCAACGCGTTCGAGGGCCGCTGCCAGGTGCTCGTCCGGCCCGAGTGGATCATGCCGGCGCCCGGCGTGGCGGTCCATGTATCTGCCCGGCGCTTCGAGGGGGCGCATTCGCGGCTGACGCTGGCAGCACCCGATGGCACGCCGATCGCGATGACGATCGCCAGCACGGCGCCCCAGGCGTTCGAGGATCACTTCTGCGTGGCGGTGCGGCAGCCTGTCCCGGCCTACCTGCCCGCGGGGTAGTCAGCGTTCGGCCGCCGCCTCAGCCAGGTAGATCGCCCCGGGGTCCGTGCGCGTTGGAGCTGCGTCGTTTCGTCTCTGAATCCGCGCTGGAACTCCACAGGGTCCACGCCTTCGAAGAACGGGCCAAAGGCCTCGCGGAACCGCTCAAGCCGGCTGTCCAGAACCGGCTGGATGAGGAGCGCGTGGTCCGCATTAGAGAGTTCCAGGAGTTGGCCTTCGGTGATACCGAGCCGGGTGCGGATAGCAGCCGGAATCACGAGCGTGCCTCGTTTACCGACCCGGACCAGGGCGTTCGGGGCCTGCCAGCCATACCGAAGATCATAGGACGTCACCGACCGTTGCGTGCGGAGACACCAGGGCGGGGAGGACTTCGCCATCGCAAGCTCGCCAGCCACGCGCCAACCAGCAGGACGCCCGCCCAGAGGTACCCGCCGAGCACGTCGCTCGGCCAGTGCACGCCTTCGTACACGTTCGCAATCCCGCCGAGGGCGCAGGCAGCCACCGCGATGGCCCAGACAGCCGCCCGCGGCCAGCCCGCCGGGAGCCGGCCCGCGACCAGCCATGCCGCGAGCAGGAACACTACCGTCCCCCCGAGGACGTGTCCCGAGGGGAAACTTTCGCTCGTAAACGTTGCTCGTCGCTCAATGAGGGAGGGGTCGGGCCGCGGACGATCGACCAGGTTCTTGATAGCGGCCTGCGCCGGCGGGAGCACCAGCAGCATGATCGCGAACACCAGCCATGCCCGCCGCCGCCCCATGAAGTCGAACGCCGTGACCATCGCGGTGCCAACCAGCACCACTACCCAGGTTGTGGTAGCCACTCGCATGAGCTCGGCGGATGCTTCGAACGTTCCCGGCAAGTCCTGGATCTGCCGTGCGAGCCAGAGGTCCCCGGGCAACCTGTCCCATTCGTGTGCGAGCCAGGACAGCGCAACCGCGCATGCGGTGAGGGCGGCGAAGGCAACGGGCGCCCGCATCCCGCGCCGATTGGTGGATGCGCCTCGCCGGTTCACGCGCTCATCAGCCCGTGACGGCGGTCTCCAGTTCGAACGCCGTGTGGAGGGCGCGGACCGCATCGTGGACGCTGTCGGCGGAGATGATGCAGGTGAGCCGGATCTCGCTGGTGGAGATCAACTCGATGTTGATCCCGGCGTCGAAGAGCGCGCGGAACATCCGGGCGGCGTAGCCGTGTGCCGTCTGGATGCCCACGCCCACGATGCTGACCTTGCCCAGGTTGGCGTCCGAGGTGAACTCGGGCGCGCCCACGGTTTCGCAGATCGCCGGCATGAGGGACTCGGCTTTGCGCAGGTCCTTCCGCGCGAGCGTGAACGTCAGGTCGGTCAGGTTCCCTTCGCTCGAGTTCTGGACGATGGTGTCGACGCTGACGCCGGCCTCGGCCAGGGGCTCGAAGATGTTGGCGGCGATGCCGGGCTGGTCCGGCACCCGCCGGATGGTGATCTTCGCAACGTCGGAATCGTGGGCGATGCCACGCACGCGGTTTCGTTCTTCCAAGTCTGCTTCTCCTCGAATGAGGGTTCCCGGCGCTTCGACCATGCTCGAAGTCACCAGGATCGGGACGTTATAGACGGAGGCGAGCTCCACAGCCCGGTTGTGCATGACCGTCGAGCCCTGGGTCGCCAGTTCGAGCATTTCTTCGTAGCTGATGTCTTTCAGTTTGCGGGCGGTCGGGACGATGCGGGGGTCGGCCGTGTAGACGCCCTCGACATCCTTGCAGTTCTCGCAGCGGCCGGCCCCCAGGGCGATGGCCAGGGCGACAGCGGTGGTGTCGCTCGCGCCGCGCCCGAGGGTGAAAATCTCCTGGTCTTCGTTGACACCCCAGTAGCCAGCGACCACCGGGACGCGCCCGGCGGCCAGTTCGGCGCGAACGCGGTCCGCTTCGACCCGGGAGATGCGGCCCTGGTAGTGCCGGCCCTGGGCGATGATCCCGGCCTGCTGGCCCGTGAGGCCGACCGCTTCCTGTCCCAGGTTCTTCAACGCCATGGCGACGAGCGCCACCGAGACCTGCTCTCCGGTAGAAAGGAGCATGTCCAGCTCTCGGGCGTCCGGGTCGGGGGCAACCTGCAGGGCGAGATCGAGCAGGTCATCGGTCGAGTTGCCCATCGCCGAGACCACGACGACCACCTGGTCGCCCGCCCGGACACGCTTGATAACGCGTCCGGCGACGTGGCGGATGCGGTCGGCATCGGCGACTGAGGTGCCGCCGTACTTCTGGACTACGAGCATGCTCAGAATGTACCCCGGCGCGACGTAACGGGAGAGACGCTCTCAGCTGTCCGCGGTCAATCGCAGTCCCGCCTACCGCGTGGCGCCCCCGGCCACGGCCTTCACGCTGGCTTCCATGATGTTCCGCGCCACCGGCCCTTCCCAGCGGTCGTAGATCGTCCCCTGCTTGTCCACGACGTACACCACCGGCTCTCGGAGCGACCCGTCGGGCCAGATCAGCCACTCGCGCGCGGTCGGGTTCAGTTCCTTCTTGTCGAAGTCCCGCCAGACCTCGATGTGCACGAAGTCGACGTCTTTCTTGTAGAGGTCGTGCAGGTATTCGACTTCCTCGTTCACCGGTCCGCAGAAGCGCGAGGTGCAGAACGCGGGCGTCGAGAACACGATGACGAGCGGCCGCCCCGCCGCGATCGCGTCCTTGATCTTCACGTCGTGCATGTCGTTCGCGGGTTCGCCGGAGTCGATCTCGTGGATGTCCTTCACGTCGGCCTTCGTCAGGTTGTCGCTCCTGTAGGCGGCCTGGCCCGGCGCGGGCATGTTCGGCTTCGCGTAGACCTCGAAGCCGACGCTCGCGACGCCCTTCGTGCCATCCTTGAGGGTGGCCTCCACGGCGATGCCCCATGGCCCTGCGTGGTCGAACGCCGCCGGGGTGAAGTAGCCGACACGGTCTTCGTCCTGGCCGCCGTGGATGTGTGTCTGGCCGCCGGCGTGGACGTGCCGGACCTCTTCGCCGACGCCCGGCGCGCTCTGCACCGCCGCGACGGTGAACACGGGCTTCGGGTTGGCGGGATCGCTCAGGTCGTAGAACGTCGCGCGGGCGGTGGCGCCGCCCTGGGGGAGGTCGTTTGCGTCGGTGATCCCGAAGACGAAGTTGTTCTCGCCGACGTAGAAGTCCGAGCCCGCGACCACGATATTGATCTTCCCGCGCTGGTCGGGCGGGATGTTCCGGGCAGGGTCGCTGGTCGTTGGGAACGTTTCGGCCGAATTGCCGTCATCGCCACCACAGGCGAGGAGCACGATGGCAAGGCCAGAGACGGCCAGGAGCAAGAGGAAACGACGCATGGGGCACCAGCCGGCGGGGGCGCTCTGTGGGCGCCCGGGGCCACCCGCCAGAATACAACCCACCGCGGGAAAGTACAGGCTAAACCGCCATTTCGACTGCCGCTCGCCTCGGGTGCGCGGGCTTCCGCGCCAGGATGAAGAAGACCGACCCTGCGAGCGCGATCCCGGCCAGGATGTCGAACCCGAGCCGGTAGTCGCCGGTACGGTCGTACATGTACCCGGCGATGAGCGGCCCGCTGATCGTCCCGATGATGATGACCATGTTCGAGACGCCCATGATCTTCCCGAAGGCCGACCGGCCGAAGTAGTCGGCCCGGATCGCGGCCATCTGGGGCCCGCGCCAGCCCCAGGCGAGCCCGTGTATCAGGGTGAAGGCCACCACCATCCACACGTTGGCGGCGTGGGAGAGGATGAGCAGCCCCGCGCCATGCATCCCCATGCAGGCCACCAGCAGCGAGCGCTTGTTCACGCGGTCGCCCAGGAAGCCTCCGCTGACGGTCCCGGCCATGAACAGGAGTGTCATCAGGAACACGATCGTCGATGCCTGTCCGAGCGAGTAGCCCTGGCTCTCGCGCAGGTGGGAAATCAGATGTACGCCGATTGCCGAGACGACAAACAGGGCCGACGCGTGCCCCAGCGAGATCCACCAGAAGGCCGGTTGGCGCACTGCCTCGCCGAGCGTGAAGTCGTCCCCGGTCGACCGCGCGACCACCCTCGGGCTCGCGTGGCCAGGGCTGGCCGTGGCGTCCTCGCTATCGCCGTCGGGCCGCAGGCCGTAGTCGTGCGGGTGGTGCCGAAGGACCCGGGTGAGTGGCAGGCCGATAGCCATGATGAGGACGCCCGAGAGAAGGGCCGTGCCCCGCCACCCCAGCCACTCGAGCAGGAGGACAGTGATCGGCACCGCCATGCCGCCAAGCGCGAACCCGGCGGAGGTCAGGCTGATCGCCGTCGCACGCCGCCGTTCGAACCAGTGGACCGCGGCGAAGGTGACCGTCATGTAGCCGGCCATGCTTCCCCCGACCGACATCACGAGGAACGCGCCGTAGAAGGTGAGCGGGGTGTTCACCTGGCTGAACAACATGAACCCGATGCCCATGACGACCACGCCGATGCGCGCCACTGCCCGCGGGCCGATGCGGTCGAGCAACCAGCCCTGGGCAGGCCCGAGGATGCCGCTTTCGGCCTCGCGCAGGGAGGATGCGGCGGAGAGCATGGTCTTGCTCCAGCCGAACTCATCGCGCAGGAGCACGACGTAGGCGCCGTAGGCCTGCCCCAGGAACATCGCCTGCATCATTTGCAGGCCCGCCCCGGCCGCGATGATCCACCACCCGAAGAAGACGCGTGGCGACCGCCGAGCGCGCTCGACAGCGGTCCGCGAGGTGGCCTCGGCCAACGGTCCTCTCCCTCCACCCCGCCCGCTGTGCGAAGTCTAGGACATGTTGCGCTCCCGGACTGCCGCTACCGCCGCCGGTGCAACACAAACCCCGTCGCGAAGAACGCCACCGCCAGCCCGAAGAATCCCAGGCCGAACACCCAGTACCAGAATGTGCTCACCTCGTCCGAGCCATTTGCTTCCCCGGTCGAGGGCGGCGTGGGCGAAGCCGTGCCCGCTTCGGGAGGGGGCGGGCCGTTGCCGCAGATGGTGCCCGCTGCGGGCACGGCGAGGCCCAGGAGGTACGCGTCCACGAGGTCGTCGATGCAGCCGCTGCCCTGGGCGTAGATGGTGTGGCCTTCGCCGCGGTAGGTCACGAGGGTGCCGCTTTCCAGCTGGTCGCTCAGGGCCTTGCCCCACTCGTACGGCGTCGCCGGGTCGTTGGTCGTGGCGATGACGACGATTGGCGGCGCTCCCGCCCCTTTGGGCGCGGTCAGGGGGTCTGCCCTGGCTGGCCAGTAGGCGCACATCAGCCCGGATGTCGAAGCCGAGCGTCCGAACGTGGGCGCGTCCCTGGCCACGATGTCGCCCAGCCCGCGGTAGGCCTCCGGGTCTTTCGGGCATTCACCGTCGACGTAGTTCACGGCGGCGTTGGCTTCCATGAGGTTGGGGTACTCGCCGTCGGGCTCGCGCTGGAGATAGATATCGGCGAGTTGGACAAGGCCGGTGCCGTCGCCTTTTCGGGCCTGCTCGAGCGCCGTCGTCAGGGCCCCCCAGGTGAACTTGCTGTACATGGCCGAGATGATGCCGAGCTGGACTTCGCCCGGCCCCGCCGCCCTGTCGGCGCCCTTCGATGGGAGCGGCGACTCCTCCGCCTTCGCGATGATGGCGTCGACCACCTTCCGCGGGTCGCCGTCGCGGGCTATGGCGCAGCGGTTGGCAAGGCAGTCGTCCAGGTAGGCCTGGAAAGCGCGCTCGAAGCCGATGATCTGCGTGCGGATGGTGTCTTCGTACCCCAGCGAGAGGTCGGTCCCGCCGTCGAGCACCATCGCCCGGATGCTCCCGGGGAACATGTCGGCGTAGACCGCGCCGATCGAGGTCCCGTACGAATACCCGACGTAGTTCAGTTTCTCCTCGCCGAGGGCGGCACGGATCGCGTCCATGTCGCGTGCGACATTCTTCGTGCCCAGGTGGGGAAGGATGTCGCCGTACTCCTTCGCGCAGTCTTCGGCGAAGAGCCGCGAGATGCGCTTCGCCTCATCCCACTCCGCGTCATTGTCGGGGTCCGGGTCGAAGGCGATCAGTTCCTGGAGGCGGTCGTGGCAGACAATGGGCGTGCTCTCGCCCACGCCACGGGGGTCGAACGCGACGATGTCGAAGCGGTTGCGGATGTCGTTCGAAAGGAGGTTCGCCCAGATGCGGGTGAACTCGATCGCCGACGCGCCGGGTCCGCCCGGGTTCGCCATGAGGACGCCGATGCGCTGCGATGCGTCCCTGGCCGGGATGCGGATGAGGGACAGTTCGATGGTGCTCCCGGAGGGGTTGGCGTAGTCGAGGGGCACATCGAAGGTGGCGCATTCGACCCGCCCGCCGCAGGGCTCCCAGTTGATGCCCCATGGGGCGCCGGTGGCCGGGGTGGCGGTGGGCGCCAGCCAGAGGACGGCAAACAGGCTGGCGGCAGCCAGCCCGGTGAGTAGTCGTTTCATATCGGGGATGAAGGTACCAAGAACGCAGGTAAGGGGCCGTCAGCGCCCCCGGTCACTCCTGCCAGCGCAGGTCCCAGAGGCGGACCGGGTCTTCGAGCCCGCGGAGGGCCTGTTCGCCCCGGTCGCTGAAGAGGAAGCCCTTCCCGGCGACCAGCTCGCGGACCACGTTGGCGACGAGGATTTCGCCGCCGGCCGCGAGGGAAGCGATCCGGGCGGCGGCGATGACGGCGGTACCGAAGAGGTCGGCGTCCTCGGCGATCGGTTCGCCGGCGTTGATGCCGACGCGGACGCGGAGGCCCTCGCTCAGCGGGCCGGAGAGGCCGGCGCCGAGGTTCTCGGCCGCCAGCGAGCGTTGCAGCGCGATCGCGCACTCGAGCGCTTTCTGGGTCGAGTTGAACGACGCGAGGAACCCATCGCCCATGGACTTCACTTCGCTGCCGCCGTGTGCGCGCAGGGCCTCACGGGTGATGCGCTCGTGTTCGCGCAAGACCTGGCGGCCGAGGTGGTCGCCCAGCAGCCGGATGAGTTCGTTGTGTTTTTCGATGTCGGTGAAGAGGATGGTCCGGAACGAGGTGCCGCTGCGCACGCCGAAGCGCGCCCGGTTCTCGGCCGAGGCGACTTCGAGGACGAACGACCGGACGGCCTCGACGACCGGGTCATCCCAGGCGAACGGCGACTTCCCCGGCAGCACCGAGAGGCGCGCATCGGGGATGGCCCCGACCAGGCCCCGGGCGCGCTCGATGGCGAAGAAGGGCGAATCCATCCGGTGGAGGACGAGGACCGGGCAGCGAATGGAAGGCAGCAGGGGACGAACATCGGCCTGGGCGAGCGAATCGTTGGCAGCCACGAATTCCTCGGCATTGACGCTCTCGCGGATGTAGCGGGCGACCCGGGCGGTCTGTTCGCCGTCGTCCAGGCCGTTGATGGCCGTAGCCAGGAGGTCGGTGAACAGGTGCCAGTCCTTTTCGAGCACGGGCCGCAGGCTGGTCCACTCGGGCGCGGCGGCCGAACTGCCGGGGCCAGGGTTGGTGCGGAAGAGCGTGAGCGAGGCAACGCGCCCGGGGTTGTGGGCGGCGAACTGGATGGCGACCTTCCCGCAATCAGTGCCAGCGACGATGTGGGCGCGGCCCAGGTCGAGCCGGTTCAGGACGCCTTCGAGGTCCTTCGAGAACCCCTCGAGGGAGACATCCGCGACGCCCCGTTCGGAGAGGCCGTTGTTGCGGTGGTCGAAGCGGATCACGGTTGCCCAGCCCCGGGCGGCCTCGTAGACGCGGGAGGACTCGGGCATCTCCCATTCGTACTGGATGTTGCTGAAGCCGGGTGGGTACATCACCAGCAAGGGCACGCCATCGCCGACCGCCCAAAATGCGATGGAGACCCGGTCGGGCGCCTGGGCGTACTGGATGCGGGGCAGCATGTGACGGCCCGTGGTGGAAGGCTGAGGCGGAGAGAACCTCGCGGCGGAATCGTAACTTATTGTCGCCTCCATCGCTGCCCCCAATTTTGCGGGACCGTGTAAACAACCCTGGCCACCGGCCTGTTCCGCGGGCCTAACGACGGCCGGATGGAAATTGTTCCGATGACGGGCGGCGGCACGGCTCCCGGCGCGAAGCCGGGACGACAGGAGCATCCGGGAAGCGGGGATCGCGGGCCGTGCCGCCGCCGTTCCAGTGTCCGGGGTGGCAGCGAAGGGGAACCGCGAACGACGTCACACTGTGATGGGTGGCTAAGCGAGGGAGCGTAACCAGGGCGGGCTCGGAGCAGCGCCAGGACGCACCAGCCCACACGGGGGACGCATTCCAACGCACGGGAACGCATGGCCGGCGCACGTGCGTTGGCGTGCGTTCGCTTGTGCACATGGCGATTGCACGGCTATTGCCGGGCCGCCGAGGGCTGGTCGCATGGGGGCAGCGTTTGGGGTGGTGGTGGGAGCTACAAGGGGGAGGTGGCACAGTGGGAAGCGACACGGGGTGTCGACCCCGCGTGGAACATATGTTCTTATCCGCCAGAGAACATTGTGTGAGAGAAAGCGGTAGTCGAGAGATCGATCATAATGGCGGCGCGAATGTGAACATCATGGGAGGCCCTCCATGAGCGACGGTTCGGCGATCGAGTGGACGCAGGCGACCTGGAATCCGGTCACGGGTTGCACGAAGGTCAGCCCGGGTTGTGCCCATTGCTACGCGGAGACGTTCGCGGAACGCTTCCGGGGGGTGCCGGGCCACCCCTATGAGAACGGCTTCGACCTGCAACTCCGGCCTGAGCGACTCGAACTGCCGCTGCAGTGGAAGCGCGGGCGGCTCATCTTTGTGAACTCGATGAGCGACCTGTTCCACGAAGAGGTACCCGACGAGTACATCGCGTCCGTGTTCGAGACGATGAATCGGGCGTGGTGGCATAGCTTCCAGGTGCTCACCAAGCGCCCCGAGCGTGCGGCGGCGCTCACGCGGGAACTCACATGGACCGAGAACATCTGGATGGGCACGTCCGTCGAGAATCAACGCTGGGTGCACCGCGTTGATGCGCTCCGGGAGACTCCCGCCACGGTGCGGTTCCTGAGTTGCGAACCGCTTCTGGGACCACTCCGGCTCGATCTGAGTGGGATCCGCTGGGTGATCGTCGGCGGAGAGTCAGGTCCAAAGGCGCGACCGATGAAGGAAGAGTGGGCGGAGTCGATCCGGCGGCAGTGCGAGGATGCAGGTGTTGCCTTCTTCTTCAAGCAGTGGGGCGCGCACGACTGCAACGGACGGCGGGTTGGCAAGAGCCGGGCGGGGCGGTTGTTACACGGGCGGACGTGGGACGCCATGCCGGCTTAGCTAGAATTGAAGCGGAACCTGGCTTCCGTACGCACGCTTGAATGCGCTGGCCATTATGCTTGCGCCCGCCTCGTTAGCTGACGCGAAGACCATGTGATACACGAGGACTCCATCCTGACGAAGCGATGGACGACTCAAGACGGTGGTGTAGCCGAGGTTTCTGAGCTGCGATTCATACATCGAGAGATACAAGTTGCTGGCCTCCCCGGGCGCCAGTACCCGGCGGCCTTGCTGCTGCGCCACCTCACGCCATGATTCGTTACCAAAGAGCCGCTGCAATCGCGCTTCGGTCTTCTCTACATACCCGGCAGCTTGGACGGCGCCCGTGCGTGCGGCTCCCGGCGTTGAGAAATAGATGAGGAGTTCGTACGGCGTGCGACCGCGCCGGTGCTCTGCACACGCCTGAATTGTCGTCCAGTCGAGTTCCAATCCTTCAGGGTCCAGAACGCAGAAGCCCGGAAGGTGGGGGAGGTCGAAGAAAGCCAGTTGCTTCGGAATCAGTTCGTTTGCGTCTCCCTCCAAGACCAGCGTCTCTGTAAGAAATGGGATGCTTCGAGCGCGGAGCGTCTCGACATCATCGTGGTTCCGCTCGATCAGCAGGGCCTTGGTGGGCGGCGGTGATTGCGAGAGGCCGATCAGCGCTGTCCCCTTCGCTAAAGGGAATTCTTGTGTGCGGTTGACTCCATTCGCCGCGAAGCCATCGAGGTAGTACCAGCCGCCGACCTTGTCGGTGCAGAGCTTCGCGAATGCCGGAAGGTAGTACGCCAGGAGCGCCAACTTGTCCCGGGTCCAACCTCCGACGGATCGCACCGGGCGACCGTCATCCGCCCACGCTAATTGGCGGTTTAACCCGGTGTAGTCTGTGCCCCGTCTTTGCCATGGCCGCTCTCCTTGTTGTGCAGCGGCACGAATATGGCTCATTCAGAACAAATGTGTCAATCCCTCTGGCCGCTCCCGCCCCCCTTTCCCTGCCCTTGCCCTCCCCCCATCTCGCAGTTATCGTTTGTGTGCTTCATCACAACCCACAGGACGCCCCCAGAAGGCGCCTGTCATCTCCCGGGAGTGCACCCGAAAATGACTTGCAGAGCCTTCTCGTCACCCCGCGTGCCGGGGCTCCGCTTCTTCGTTGCCCGCACCGCCCGGAGGCCCCAGCAATGAGCTTCTACGACTCCTGGTCCGCCGTCATGATCGCCGCGATCGCCGGGTTCGTCCTGGTATTCACGGCGCTCATCGGCGCCCGCCTGCTGGCTCCCTTCGCGCGGGAGCGGGGCAAAGGCGTCAGCTACGAGTGCGGCATGCTCCCGATCGGGCGCAACTGGTCGCAGGTCCACATCCGCTACTACCTGATCGCGATCCTCTTTTTGATTTTCGACGTGGAGACTGTCTTTATCTTTCCCTGGGCGATGACCTACCTGGCGCTGCCCGATTTCGTCTTCTATCACATGATCGCCTTCATCCTGATCCTCAGCCTCGGGCTGGTCTACGCCTGGAAGCGCGGCGTGCTGGAGTGGAAGCCATGAGCGATACCGTGATTACGCCGTATGTGCCGGACTTCGGCGCCGAGGCCGAACGCCTCAAGCCGGTCGAGATCCCGCAGACTCGCGCTGCCTACCGGATCGTCCTCCCGGGCGTCATCCAGACGGGCGCGGACCAGGTGATCGCGATGAGCCGCAAGAGTTCGCTCTGGCCGATGACGTTCGGCCTCGCCTGCTGCGCCATCGAGATGATTGGCACGTTCATGGCGAACCACGACCTGGACCGTTTCGGCATCGTGCCGTGGCCGAGCCCGCGCCAGAGCGACGTGATGATCGTTTCGGGGACGGTGACCAAGAAGATGGCGCCGGCGATCAAGCTGCTGTACGAGCAGATGCCGAACCCGAAGTACGTCATCTCCATGGGCGCCTGCGCCACCAACGGCGGCCCCTATACCGAGTACGACCGGGTCCTGCAGGGCGTCGACAAGATCATCCCGGTCGACGTGTACGTGCCGGGGTGCCCGCCGCGCCCCGAGTCGCTGCTCGAAGGGTTCCTGCGCCTGCAGGAGAAGATTATGGAAGAAAAGCGGATGGTCGGATGACGAACGAAACCGCCCCCGCCTACCCCGGAGTCTCGGCGCTGGTGCACAAGCACCTGCCGAAGGTGCCGTTCACCGCGGACAAGACGCTCACGGACGCGAACATCACCGTCGAGCCAGCCCACCTCCTCGAACTGATGCAGGGACTGAAGGAGCGGCGGGAGCTGGCGTTCGACTACCTCCGCAACATGGTCGGCATCGACATGCAGGAGGAAGGGCTGGTCTGCAAGTACCAGCTCCATTCGATGAAGCACCGCCACTCGATCCAGGTGACCGTGCACACGCCCCCGGGCAACCCCCACATCCCGTCGATCACCGGGCTGTATGCGGCGGCCGACTGGCATGAGCGCGAGGCGGCGGAGATGTTGGGGCTCGTGTTCGATGGCCACCCGAATTTGAAGAACCTGCTGCTGGATGAGGATGTCCGCATCCACCCGCTGCTCAAGGCGCACCCGCTCCAGAAGATGGAGATTGCGCAGGGTATCGAAGACCGCGATCCGGGGTTCAAGTTCTAATGCGCATCATGCCCCCGTCCACCACAGCGCGCGCCGGTGCGCTTCTCCGCGGAGGTGCCGCGTGACTGTTTGGCCCGAGGAACGGCTGGTAACGGCCGACGACTTCAACACGGTCGATATGACCATCAACGTGGGGCCGCAGCACCCGGCCACCCACGGGGTGTTCCGGATGGTGCTCACGGTCGACGGCGAGATGGTCGTCGATTGCGAGCCGTACATCGGTTACCTGCACCGCGGGCTCGAGAAGCTCACCGAGAACCACGACTACCGCCAGTCGATGGGCTGGTGGGACCGGACCGACTACCTGGCGGGGATGGCCTGCGAGATGGCCTACTGCATGGCGGTCGAGAAGCTCGGCCAGTTCGAGGTACCGGAGCGGGCGGAGTACATCCGCGTGATGATGGTGGAGCTCTCGCGCATCCTTTCGCACCTGATGTTCTTCGGGGCGTTCGGGGCGGATGTCGGTTCGTTTGGCACGAGCTTCATCTACGCGTGGCGCGAACGCGAACGCATCTACGACTTCTTCGAGGAAGTCTCGGGTGACCGCATGTTCCCGACGTATTTCCGCCCCGGCGGCCTGCAGATGGACCTGCCGGAGAACTACGAGGACCGGGTGCGGTGGCTGCTCGGCTCGATCCGCCAGGGCCTGGAGGACTTCGATGGGCTGCTGACGGGCAACGAGATTTTCGTGGAGCGTTGCCGCGGCCTCTCGCCGGTGACCCAGGAGCAGGCGATCGACTGGGGCCTTTCCGGCGCCTGCTTGCGGTCGACCGGCCTGCCGTATGACATCCGCAAGGTCGAGCCCTACAGCATCTACGACCGCCTGAAGTTCGACATCCCGGTGGGGAAGACGGGCGACATTTTCGACCGCTTCATCGTGCGGATGGCCGAGGCGTGGCAGAGCACGAAGATCATCGAGCAGTGCCTGGACCAGATGCCGAAGGGCCTCGTGCTCAACCCCGACCTGCCGAAGACGCTCCGCATCGAGAGCGGCGAATGCTACGTCCGGACCGAAGGGACGAAGGGCGAATACGGCGTGTACGCGATGGCGAAGGGCGGCAACAAGCCGTACCGCATGAAGCTGCGGTCGCCTTCCTTCTGTAACCTGTCGGCGCTGAAGCAGATGGTCGTGGGGCACTACGTTGCCGACGCGATCATCATCCTGGGGTCGCTCGATATCGTGCTGGGCGAGGTGGATAAGTGATGTTGTTTGCCGACCCGCTGTTCGGCCTCCCGTCCTGGGTCGACGCGATCATCCGGGTGGTCATCGTGGTCATGGTGATGACCATCGTGGTGGTGTACCTCACCGTTGGTGAGCGCTGGGTGGTCGCGCGCTTTCAGCAACGCCTTGGCCCCCGCAAGACCGGCCCGGGCGGCATCCTCCAGGGCTTCGCCGACGCGCTGAAGCTGGTGACCAAGGAAGACATCCGGCCGACGAACGCGGACCGCTGGGTGTTCGAACTGGCGCCCTACGCGACGTTCATCCCGGTGCTGATGACGCTCATGGTGCTGCCGTTCGCGAAGGACTGGGGCGTCCGGAACCTGGCGCTCGGGTTGTTCTACGTGTTCGCCATCCTTGGCCTGAACATCGTGGGCATCATGATGGCGGGGCTCGGGTCGGGGAATAAGTACGCGCTTCTTGGCGGCGTGCGCGCCGCGGCCCAGATGATCAGTTACGAGATCCCGCTGGTCATCAGCCTGCTCTGCGTGGTCATGATCACGGGGGCCGACATGGGCGGTGGGGTCGGCACGCTCAACCTGAACGTGATCGCTGCGCTGCAGGAGGACCGGCCGTACATCGTCCTACAGCCGCTTGCGTTCCTCATCTTCTTCACGGCGATGCTGTCGGAGCTCCACCGCGCGCCGTTCGACATCCCGGTCGCGGAGTCGGAAATTGTGGGCGGCTACTTCGTGGAGTACTCGGGCATCCGGTGGAGCATGTTCCAGCTCACTGAATACGCCTCGATGTGGGGCTTCAGCGTCTTCGGGTCGGTGGTGTTCCTGGGCGGGTGGGCCTGGCCGTTCGGCGTCGACGCGCACTGGACGGTCCAGCTCGGGACTACGCTCGTGAAGAGCCTGGCGTTCATCATCGCCATCATGTGGATGCGCGTCACAGTGCCCCGGCTCCGCATCGACCAGCTCATGAACTTCAGCTGGAAGGTGCTGCTCGAACTTTCGTTTGTGCAGCTCATCGTGAACGGCTTCATCCTGCTGTACGGCTGGCCGCAGGAGCTGCTGGCGCTCACGAGCGGGATCGGCGCGGTGGTCCTTATCGCGCTCATCATCCGGCACTCGACCGCCAAGGCCAGCAAGGGCCTGGTGGGCACGTACCGCACCCTGGGGTCGACTCCCCAATGAAAGGCATCCTGAAAGGTCTCGGCGTCACCTTTTCGACCTTCACCCGCAAGCCGGTGACGGTGAAATACCCGGACGTGAAGCACGTTCTGCCGGTGCGCCAGCGCAGCTTCCCGGTGCTGACGTGGGACTTCGACCACGACGAGCCGTTCTGCACCGGCTGCAACGTTTGCGTCCGCAACTGCCCGGTCGATTGCATGACCGCGACCATGATCGACAACCCGAAGTACGCCGAGGGCACGAGCAACCGGCGGAAGATCGTCGAGAAGTTCTGGATCGACTACGCGCGCTGCATGCGCTGCAATATCTGCGTCGAGGTCTGCCCCTTCGAAGCGATCGTGATGGACAACAACTGGACGGGTCACGAGCACTCGGTGTACGACCGGCGCGACCTGCACATGAACATCGACGAGCTGCTAAAGGTTTCGCGCACCGGGGAACTGATCCACCCGTTCCGCCCGCAGGACAACATCGAGATACTCGAGCGGCAGGTAAAAGGCGAAGAACCGCCCGAGCCGACCTTCGTTGGCGCCTTCCCGGAAAACCGGCAGGCTCAGATCGACCGCATCGCGCAGGGGCTCCCCGCGGCGATCCAGGAGCGCGAACCCGAGGTGAAGCAGGTTGCCGCGAAAGCGGGCCCAGCCGCGGCCGCCGGGGGCGAAGAGGTCGAAATCCTCTCCGAATCGAAGATCCGGGCGAAGCGCATGCGCGCCGAACGCCAGGCGAAGGAATTCCAGGACCGCGGCGAGGCCGTCCCTCAGGAGATCCTGGATGCCATTGAGAAGTACCGGAACATGAAGCCGGGCGAGGCCGCGGCCGCAGGCGGCGGCGCCGCTGCCGGCGGCACCGGCGTGGTGCTCACGGGGACGAACCCCGATGGCAGCATGCGCTTCCCGCCCGGGGTTGGCGACGGCCCCAAGGGCGACCCGAATTCGCCGGAGAAGGTGCGAGCCCGGCGGATGCGCGCCGAGCGCAAGTTCAACGAACTCACCGCTGCCGGAGAGCCGATCCCCGAGGATGTGGCGCAGACCCTCTACGACCTCGGGAGCGACCTTGCACCGGGCGGGACGATCTGGGCGAAGCTCGCGGGCCCGGGAGGTGGCGGCGCGCCGGCGGCCCCGCTGACGGGGACGAACCCCGATGGCAGCATGCGCTTCCCGCCGGGAGTCGGCGACGGCCCGAAGGGCGACCCGAACTCGGCGGAGAAGGTGCGGGCCCGGCGGATGCGCGCGGAGCGCAAGTTCAACGAGCTCACGGCCGCGGGGGAGGCGATCCCGGACGACATCGCGAAGACGCTCTATGACCTTGGCAGCGACCTCGCGCCAGGGGGCAGCATCTGGGCGACGCTGGGCGGCGGTGGTGGTGGAGCCGCGGCGCCCGCGGAGGGTGGCATTGCCCCGGACGCGGATGGCTGGGTGCCGCCGCCGGGCATCGGCATCGGCCCGAAGGGCGACCCGAACTCGTACGAGAAGGTGCGCGCCCGCCGGATGCGCGCCGAGCGCAAGGCGAAGGAAGCGATCGAGAAGGGCGAAGCCATCCCCGAGGATGTGCTCGCCACGATCAAGGAACTGGGCGGCAATGTGCCGGAGGGAGCAGGCTAGATGGCAACTGAAGTCCTCTGGTGGATCTTCGCGGCCGCGATTGTCGGCGCCTCCGCGGGCGTGGTGTTCTCGCGATCGGTGCTCCACGCGGCAATCTTCCTCATCGGTAGCATGGCCGGGGTCGGCGCGATGTACGTCTTCCTGACGGTCGAGTTCCTGGCGCTGGTGCAGTTCCTCATTTACGGCGGGGCGGTCACCGTGCTCATTCTGCTCGCGCTGATGCTGACGCGCAGAGACGCGGCGGGGCGGCCGGAGCCGGTGAACGGCCCGCAGCTGCCGTTCGCGCTGCTGCTGGGCATCTCGCTGGTCACGATCCTCGTGGCGGTCGCGCTGGACACGGCCTGGGGTGATAGCGGTGAGGGCCCGGCGAACATCGCCATCGAAACCATCAGCGAGCGGATGTTCACGGGCTTTGGCGTCCCGTTTGTGCTGTCGTCCGTGCTCTTGCTGGTAGCCCTTATCGGGGCGATCATCCTTGCCCGGCAAGAGGAGGGCGAGTAGCGATGGTTCCACTCGAAAACTACCTCGTCCTCAGCGCCGTCATGTTCTCACTTGGCGTGTATGGGGTACTTGCCCGCCGGAACGCGGTGCTCATCCTGATGAGCGTCGAATTGATGCTGAACGCCGTGAGCATCAACTTTGTGGCGTTTGCAGCCTATCTCGATCCGGATAAAGTGCTCGGCGCAATTTTCGCCGTGTTCATCATCACCGTAGCCGCAGCGGAAGTTGGATTGGCGCTGGCAATTGTCATTCGCCTGTTCCGCAACCGCGCCACGAGCAACGTGGACGAAGCGGCAAGTATGAAGTGGTAGAAGGGGCCGAAAAGACTCATGGGTGCTGAAGAGGCCTGGCTGCTCGCTGCTATTCCCGCGGGTGTGTTCCTCGTACTCGCGCTGTTCGGGCGCGCCCTGCCGCGCGGCGGCGACTATCTCGGCGTCGCCGCGATCCTCTCGTCGTTCCTCCTGTTCCTTATCGTCCTGGTCGACTTCCTCGATACGCCGGGGAAGCTCGGGCCGGTGGTCAACGACATTGAGTGGTCCAGCATCGGCGAGAGCTTCGACCTGCGGATGGGCATCTACGTCGACCCGATCACCATCGTCATGTTTGCGGTCGTCACCACGGTTGCCCTGATGGTGAACATCTTTTCCATCGGCTACATGAAGGGTGAGCCGCGCTATTACTGGTTCTTCGCCGTCCTCCAGCTTTTCGTGGCCTCGATGCTGCTGCTGGTGATGGCCGACAACCTGCTGCTCGTCTACATCTCGTGGGAGCTCGTGGGCGTCTGTTCGTTCCTGCTCATCGGCTTCTACTGGGAGAAGCGGAGCGCGACGGAGGCTGCGAAGAAGGCCTTCATCACGACGCGCATCGGCGATGTCGGCTTGCTCATCGGCATCATCATGCTCTGGAAGGCCACCGGCACCTTCAACATCCAGGAGATCATCCACCACGTCGAAGAAGGTGCTGTCGGCCAGAATTACCTGTTTGCGGCGGTGGCCTTCGTCTTCCTCGGGTGCATGGGCAAGAGCGCCCAGGTCCCGTTCCACGTGTGGTTGCCGGACGCGATGGAAGGCCCCACCCCGGTGTCCGCCCTCATCCACGCGGCGACGATGGTCGTCGCGGGCGTGTACCTCACCGCCCGCCTGCTGCCGCTCTTCGAGGTGGCCGATGGGGCGCTGTTGATGGTCACCATCGTGGGTCTCACGACGGCCCTGCTCACCGGGTTCATGGCGCTCGCCCAGACGGACATCAAGAAGGTGCTCGCCTATTCGACCGTGGGACAGCTCGGGTTCATGTTCGTCGCGCTCGGCGCGGGGCACCCCGCGGTGGCGATGTTCCACCTGATGACGCACGCGTTTTTCAAGGCGCTCCTCTTCCTTGGGAGCGGCTCGGTCATCCACGCGACGCACCACAACCAGGAGATGGACAAGCTCGGGGGCCTCTGGAAGAAGATGCCGATCACCGGCACCACGTTCTTCATCGGGTCGCTGGCGCTGGCCGGCCTGCCGCCGCTGGCGGGCTTCTGGAGCAAAGATGAGATCTTCGTGGTGCTCAACGACAAGTGGGGCGTCTGGGCGGTCGCCATTCTTGCGTTTGCGGCGGTGATGACGGCCTTCTACACGACGCGCCTCTTCATCCGGACCTTCATGGGCACACCCCGGGACAAGGACGTCCACGAGCACACCCAGGAGTCGGCGCTGGTGATGACGGGGCCGCTGATGTTCCTGGCGGTCCTCGCGGCCGTCTCCGGGTTCGTGGTCTTCCACGGCGTGGGGAAGGCGCTCGGCTTCCCGGGCGGGATCACGGAGTTCATCTTCCTGCCGCACCACGGCCCGCACAGGTACCACTTCGACCTTGCCTGGGCGACGGCCTCGGTTGTGATGGGGGCCACTGGCCTGCTGCTGGCCGGCTGGATGTACTGGGGCAACAGCATCAAGCGCTCTACCCAGCTCGCCGAGGCTCAGCCGGGCCTCTACGACCTGATCCGGAACAAGTTCTACTTCGATGAGCTGTACCAGGCCGGCATCGACCGGGGGATGCTCGGGTTCAGCTATGTGGTCTCGTGGTTCGACCGCTACGTGGTGAACGACACCGGCGTCGATGGTTCGGCACAGGTAACCGGGTTCTCCGGTGGTGTATTGAAATATCTCCAGACCGGCCGTTTGCCGAACTACGCCATGGCGGTTGCCGTCGGCGTGGTCGCGCTTGCGGTCATCGGCCTGGTGGTGAGGGGCTAATCGCATGACCTTCGACGAGGGCCAGGGCTATGTCGTCCTCGCCACCATTGCGGTGCCGCTGCTGGCGGCGCTTGTCCTGGTATTCACGCCGGGCCAGCAGAAGATGCTGGTCCGCTACATCTCGGCTGTCACCGGCGCGATCGTCGCCGGGCTTTCTATCTACATCTTTGCGGCTTACCAGCTCGACGGTTCGGACGCCCAGATGCGCCTGCAGTGGGTCTGGGTCGAAAACACGGCCTTCCTCGGCAAGGATGGGATCACGCTCAACCTGGCGGTAGATGGCATCTCGGCGCTGATGGCGTTGCTGACGGGCATCGTTGCCTTCGCCGGTGCGCTCGCAAGCTGGAAGCTCGACTTCCGCAACAAGGATTTCTACATCCTCTACTGGACGCTGCTCGCGGGCGTCTACGGCACCTTTTTTTCGTACGACCTGTTCTTTTTCTTCTTCTTCTACGAACTCGCGGTCATGCCGCTCTACCTGCTCATCGGGGTGTGGGGTTCCACTCGCAAGGAGTATGGCGCGGCCAAGCTGACGCTGATGCTGGTCGGCGGCTCGGTGCTCATCTGGATCGGCATCTTCGCCGTCTTCCACGAGGCGAACCTGGGCACGTTCGACATGGAGCAGCTGTGGGCCGCCGGCCGCGACGGCACGCTGAGCCCCACGTTCCAGAAGGTGTTCTTCCCGTTCATGGTGGTTGGCTGCGGGGTGCTGGCCGCGCTGTGGCCGTTCCACACGTGGTCGCCTGACGGCCACATGGCCGCACCGACAGCGGTCTCGATGGTGCACGCGGGCGTGCTGATGAAGCTCGGCGCGTTCGGCATCATCCGGCTCGGCATCCAGATGATGCCAGCGGGGGCCGAGTTCTGGATGCCGACCCTCATGGTGCTTGGCGTCATCGGCGCGGTGTACGGCGCTACGGCGGCGCTCACGCAGCGCGACTTCAAGCTCATTTCCGGCTACAGCTCAGTGAGCCACATGGGCTACGTGCTCATGGGACTGGCAACCATGAACCAGATTGGCGTGACTGGAGCGGTGCTCCAGATGTTCAGCCACGGAGTGATGACGGCCCTCGTCTTCCTCATGATTGGGGCGCTCTACGACCAGGCGCACACGCGCGACCTGAAGGACTTCGGCGGGATTACGAAGGTGATGCCGCTCTGGGTGATCTTCTACAGCATTGCGGGTCTTGCGAACGTCGGGTTGCCGGGCTTCTCCGGGTTCACGGCGGAATTCCACATCTTCGTGGGCACGTTCCGGTCGTACCCGGTGTTCGGCGCGCTGGCCATTTTCGCGGCGGCACTGGCGGCGGCCTACATGCTGCGGTTGTTCGCCATCGTGTTTTTCGGACCATTCGACGTGAGGTGGTCTGACCTGAAGGACCTGACACCGCTCGAACGGCTTTCCGGCGGCATGCTCATCGCCTCCATCGTCATCATGGGCGTCTGGTGGGCGCCGTTTACTGACCGGGTCGGGCAGACCGTTACCCTGCTGCCGGGAGTTACGGGCTGATGCGCGACTACACGATCTTCATCCCCGAATACATCGCCGCCGGGTCGGCCGTGGGCATCATCGGCATCGAGCTCTTCTGGCCGAAGTTCCGCAAGGACTGGCTGGCCTACATCACGGCGATCGCCGCGCTCGGCTGGCTCGTTTCGGGCCTGTTCTTCATCGGCAAGGACCCGAACAGCTTCCAGGGCCTCATCCGCTCGGACGACTTCACCACCTACTTCCGGCTGCTCGCCGCGAGCATCGTCATCGTGGTCGCGTTGATGTCGGCCACCCACATGCGCACGCGGACGAAGACGGTCGCGGAGTACTACGGGCTGTTGCTGGTGGCCGGCTGCGGCATGGTCTACATGGCCGCCGCGACCGAGTTGCTGACCGCCTACATCGCCCTCGAACTGCTCAGCTTTTCGCTCTACATCCTGGTCGGGTACCTGAAGCGCGACAACCTGAGCAGCGAAGCGAGCCTGAAGTACATCCTCCTCGGCGCCTTTTCGAGCGCGATGTTCCTCTACGGCATGAGCCTGATCTACGGCGTCACGGGGACCACGTATTACGAGGGCATCGCGGAAGGGCTTACGGCCCGCGGTTCGGGCACCGACCCGGCGGTGATCGTCGGCATGATGCTCATCCTCGCCGGCGTCGGCTTCAAGGTATCGGCGGCTCCGTTCCACATGTGGGCGCCAGACGCCTACGAGGGCGCGCCCCTGCCGATCACGGCGTTCCTCTCGACGGCTTCGAAGGCGGCCGGCTTCGCCCTCATCCTCCGCCTGTTCACGGGGGCGTTGATCGTCGACGCGGCCGAATGGCGCTGGGCGGTGGCGGTGCTGGCGGCGGTCACGATGACGCTGGGCAACCTGGTCGCCATCCAGCAATCGAACCTGAAACGCCTCGTCGCGTATTCGTCCATCGGCCAGGTGGGCTACATGCTCATCACCATCGCGGCGATCGGCTACGGCGATGCGAAGGTGGGCCAGGATGCCTCTTCGGCGCTCCTCCTCCATATCGCCGGGTACGTCTTGGCAACGCTGGCGCTGTTCGCGGCGCTGACCGCCGCCTACAACCGAACGGGGCGCGAGGACATCCCCGGCCTGCGCGGGCTCGCCGAGACCCAGCCGTTCCTGGCGCTGGTGATAACGATCGCGCTGTTCTCGTTCGCGGGGCTGCCGCCGTTTGCGGGCTTCGCGACCAAGCTCTTCATGTTTCAGGGCGCGACGACCGACGAACTGCTCTGGCTGGTGGGCCTGGCGGTGCTGAACAGCTTCATCAGCCTCTACTACTACTTGATGATCATCCGTCAGATGTACCTGTTCGACCCGGTCGGCGATATAAGCCGGTGGAAGGTGAGCCCGGTACTCTGGTGCCTGGCGGCGGTGCTGATGGTGGGAGTGTTGTTCATCGGGGTGTATCCCGGCCCGGCGTTCGAGCTGACCGAACGCGCGGCCCAGCCGCTGTTCGAGGCGGCCGGGCTCGGAAGCTTCCAGGTCCAACAGCCCTGACGCGCGCCGTTGCTTCGCTGCGGTAGGATGTAGGCATGGCGAGCCCCGCGGTACCCCGGTTACTGACGGCGGAGGAGTTCCTGCACCTCCCCGAGCCCATCGAAGGCGGCAAGATGGAGCTCGACCGCGGGAGGGTGGTTTGCGTGAGCCCCGTCGGACTGGAACATGGTGAAATTGCGACTGACATCGCTTTTGCGCTCAAAGCCTTTGCGGATGCGCAGCGACTTGGACGCGTGAGCGTCGAAACTGGATTCAAGCTTGCCGAAGACCCGGATGTCGTCCGGGCTCCCGACGTATCGTTTGTGACTGCGGATCGCCGTCCCAGGGGGGCTGGCCGCCGGGGATTCGTCGAAGGCGCGCCGGACCTGGCCGTGGAGGTGATGTCGCCCGACGACCGGGAAAAGGACCTGCTGGCAAAGGCCGGCGAGTACCTCGATGCGGGCGCCGCCCGGGTCTGGATCGTGCGGCCGGCGACACGCAGCGTGACCGTCTTCCGGGCCGGTGGCGAGGTGGAGACGCGCCGCGAAGCCGACGTGCTGACGAGCGAGGATGCGGGGTTCAGCGCGGAAGGCTTCAGCCTGCTTGTCGCGAGCATCTTCGCAGAGTAGACGAGCTGTGGCCGCCGGCTGTTGGTTTTGCCCTCCCGCCCTTCGCCGTTCGCGCAAGGCCGGGTGCTGCGCCACAATCACCCCATATGGCGAGGCCGTTTCTGAAGTGGGCCGGCGGTAAGGGCAAACTCGCCTCCACGATCCTCGCCGCGGCACCCCCTGCGATGGCCCGCTACATCGAGCCGTTTGCCGGGGCCGGGGCGGTGTTCTTTGCGGTCGAAGAAGCCCGGCCGGGCACGCCGGCCCTCCTCGCCGACGCCAACGCCGGGCTCATCGAGACGTACACCGTGCTCCGCGACGAGCTCGCGGCGCTGGATGGCGCGCTGGCAGCGCTGGCCGCGGAATACGCCGCCAGCGACGGGGAGGAGCGCAGCGCGATGTACTACCGGGTCCGCGCCAGCGCCCCGCAGTCGCCGGCCGAACGGGCCGCCCGCTTCATCTTCTTGAACCGCACCTGCTACAACGGGCTGTTCCGGGTGAACGCCTCGGGGGGGTTCAACGTCCCCCATGGGCGCTACAAGAACCCGCGCATCCACGACGCGGGGTTGCTTGCCGCCTGCTCCGCGGCGCTTCAGCGGGCCGAACTCCGGGTCGCGGATTTTGCCGGGATCTGCGAGGAGGCCCGGCCCGGCGACTTCGTCTACCTCGACCCCCCCTACCAGCCGCTGAGCGCGACCGCCAGCTTCACCAGTTACACCCAGGCCGATTTCGGCCCGGCCGACCAGCTTCGGCTGCGCGACACGTTTGAGGACCTCTCGCGCCGGGGCGTTGCTGCGGTGCTCTCGAACTCCGACCACCCGGTCATCCAGGGCCTGTATTCGGGGCTCGGGTACCGCCTGGAGACGGTGCCGATGTCGCGCGCGATCAACTCGAAGGGCGCGGGCCGGGCCCCCATCCCCGAACTCCTGATCGACAACTTCGGCCGGGTTGGATTCGTGAGCGGGGATGGTGGCAGGGCGGACTGATCCTCTTGGCGACGGCGACCGCGTCTTGCTACGATCGTCCGTGTATCGGAAGCGACGGAGCCCCGATGGCTGCCGCTTCGCCCGATCGTCACTTCGTTGCCGTGCGCCGGGGGCTCGGCAGCTGATGGGCGCCCAATCGCCGGCCACGGACCCACAGCCGCCGCTTTTGCGGCGAATTTGGAGATCTGAGGTGTCGACAGAAACCACTTCCCCAAGCCAACGCGCATCGATCGATGCAGCGACCAGAAGCCATGACACACTCGAGCTGGCCGAGCACGCGCTCCATGCCGCGCTTGGCCGGCCCCAACCTGCCCGCGAGCGCGCCTGGGCACGCCATGTAGCGACCGGCCTCCATGCAGCCGTCGAAGCCATCGAGGCCCACCGTCGCGAGGTCGAAGGCGAGCATGGGCTGTACGGCGAACTCCGGTTCGAGGCGCCCTGGCTCCTGCCGCGGGTCCGCCAGTTGACGGCGCAGCTTGCCCGCATCCAGGCGGAGGCGCGTGACCTGACCGACGAAGTCCAGCGTGTTGTCGAAGGCGACCTGCAGGGTCTCAACGCGATCCGCGCTGACGCGGAGCGGATGCTGTTCTCGCTCCGCGACCTGCGAGCCAAGGAGACGGACCTGATCTTCGAACGATTCAACGAGCCAGTGGCACTGGACTGAACGGGGCTCGGGACCTTCGGCGGTCATGGTGCGGCCCTTCGCCCGTGACGCCGGCCTTCGCTCCCCGGGTATCCTCGAATCAAATTTCCGTTTGGAGGATACCGTTATGGGAAGGCTCGAAGGTAAGGTCGCGATCGTCACCGGCGCCGGTTCTGGCATCGGCCGGGCGGCCTCGCTCATGTTCGCCGCTGAAGGCGCGAAGGTCGTTTGCGCGGACATCTCCGGCGCCGAACAGGTGACAGCGCAGGATATCGGCAAGTCCGCCATCGGCATCAACACGGACGTTTCGAAAACGGCTGACATCCAGGCGATGGTCGAACGCGCGGTCACGATGTATGGCCGGCTGGACGTGCTCTTCAACAACGCCGGCATCGAAGGCCCGCAGGCCGTGACCGCGGACTACGAGGAAGCCGACTTCGACCGCGTCATCGGGATCAACCTGAAGAGCGTCTTCCTCGGGATGAAATACGCCATCCCGGCGATGCTGAAGGGCGGCGGTGGGTCCATCATCAATACGTCGTCGGTCGCCGGGCTCGTGGGCTTCCCCAATATCATCGCGTACTGCGCTTCCAAGGGTGCGGTCGTGCAAATGTCGAAGACCACGGCACTGGAATACGCCGACCAGGGTATCCGCGTGAACGCCATCTGCCCGGGAGTCATCTGGACGCCGATGGTCGAGCGGTTCACGGGCACTTCGGAAGAGGCGCGCGCGGAGTTCGCCGCTTCCCAGCCGGTGAACCGCTTCGGCACCTCCGAAGAGGTCGCCGCCCTCGCGCTCTTCCTGGCCAGCGATGAGTCGTCGTTTGTCACGGGCGCGGCGCTCCCCGTCGATGGGGGCTTCGTCGCCCGGTAGCGCGGCCGGGCCGTGCTGCTCTTTCGTATCCAGGGCGCGCCGGTAGTGGCGCGCCGGGACACCGTTCGCCCGAACACCGTTCGCCCGAACACCGGCGAATAGCGGGTCGGCGTCACCGCAGGCGGCGAGGCGGGCGGTCGTGGGGGTGCCAACGCGGCAGCGCGTCATGACTGGCGCGCCTCGGATGACCGGTCAGGAAGGACTTGGCGCCTTGGCGGCCAACCGTGTTCGATAGATGGATGCGCAAGGACATCCATGAAGCGAACCGCCTTTCCTGGAACGCGGCAACCCGGGCCCACAACAGCCACAAGGGCGACCAGGCCCGTTTCCTCCGCGAGGGCGGCAGCACGCTATTTCCGGAGGAAGTTGAGTTGCTCGGCGAGCTGGCCGGCAAGACACTCGCGCACCTCCAGTGCAATTCCGGCCAGGACTCGCTTTCGCTTGCGAAACTCGGCGCCAGCGTCACCGGCATCGACATCAGCGACGAAGCAGTTGCGTTTGCCACGCAGCTCTCGGCCGATTCGGGGATCCCGGCCAAGTTCGTCCGGAGCGACATCTTCGATTGGTTTGCGGAGGCCGCCGCGCGCGGCGAGCAGTACGACCGCGTGTTCTGCTCCTACGGCACGATCATGTGGCTGTCCGATATCAACGCCTGGGGCCGGGGCATCGCTTCGGTGCTCAAGCCGGGCGGGACGTTCGTGCTGGTGGAGTTCCACCCGTTCGGGCTGATGTTCAACGAGAAGCTCGAGCGCGACTGGCCGTACTTCTCGGCCGAACCGATCCTCGATGCCGGCGTGGGCGATTACGTGGCCTACGCGAAAGACGGCCTCGTGCCCCGGGGCTACGAAGAGGGCGTTACCGATTTCACCAATCCCCACCCGAGCGGCGAGTTCGCCTGGGGTGTTGGCGATGTGGTCACGGCGCTGCTGGACGCCGGCCTTCGGCTGGAAGTGTTGCGGGAGTACGAGTACTCGAACGGCTGCCCGCGGTTCGATGGGTCGGTCCAGCGCGAGGGCGGGCGCTTCTACCTGGCGGACGGCATGCCGAACATGCCGCAGATGTTCGCGGTGCGGGCGCGGAGGGCCTGAGGAGCCGTTGGCCGTCGGCCGCTGGCCGGGCGCACTTCGTCCGTCGCACTTCGCCGCGGTCAGACCCTGTCGCGGCCCCGGCTCCGGTTTCCGCCGGCCATGCCCAGGAAGGGCGACCCCGCGCCGAGCAGGAACCCGAACTGGTACCAGCCGCCATCCCGCCCGAGGTTGTAGACGGGGTAACGCTCCCACCAGTCGAAGATGTGGACGATGAGCAGCGGCCAGGCGGTCAGCCCGTTCCAGACGCCCCAGAGAAAGTCTTCCATGCGTGTATTAGATACCGGAGCGATGCGTTTGGCGAGGGGGAGGCTGAGGCATGAAGCATGGGGCACGATGTACGAGCCTCTCGACCACGGTTTCCCGCCCGGCGCACTTCGCACTTCGCACTTTCTCCTCCCGTAGACTGCGCGCATGCCCACACTGCCCGCCTTTTCGCTAACCGACGCCGCTGGAGGCGAGCGCGCCTTCCCCACTGGCCGCCACGCGCTCCTCTGTTTCGTGAAGGAGGACTGCCCCACCTGCGTCCTTTCGATGCCGCTGATCCAGGCCGCAGCCGAGACGTTCGGCGAGGCGATGGACGTGTGGTGCATCGGCCAGGACGCCGAGGGGAACGCCGCGCTGGTGGAGCGATTCGGCCTGACCGCGCCGATGCTCGACGACTCGAAGCTCCACGTTTCCTACCGGTACGACCTCGACACGGTGCCAACGGTCATCCTTGCCGGTCCCGGGGGCGAGGAGCTGGAGCGGTTCGTGGGGTTCGGGCGCGACGATTGGCAGAAGCTGTTCCACCGGCTGATCACGGTCACGCTCGCGCCCCCGCCGGTGATCGACTGGTCCGGGTACCCGGAATCGCGCCCCGGGTGCGGCTCGAAGTCGGTGGAACCGGGCATCGCCGAGCGCCTCGCCGCGGAGATAGAGGGCAGCCCGCTTCGCGCGCGGCGGATCGAGGTTGGAGAGTCGGACGATATCTTCGAGTTCATGTTCGACCAGGGGCTCACCGACGGGTTGCCGGTCATCCCGCCGTCGCCCGAGCGCGTGCTGCGGATGCTCGGCGGCACGAAGCGTGACCCGCAGGAGGTCATCGGCATCGTCCCGCCGAACCTGGCGCCGGTGACGGTGGAGAAGGTCGCGATCAACGCGGTGATGGCCGGCTGCAGGCCCGAGTACCTGCCGGTGGTCATCGCGGCGGTCGAGGCGATCACGACGGAGCAGTTCAACATGCACGGCGTGCTCGCGACGACCCACTTCCCGACGCCCGTAATCATCGTGAACGGCCCTATCCGCGACCGGATTGGGATGAACTACCGGATGAACGTCCTGGGCCAGGGGAACCGCGCCAACGCGACCATCGGGCGGGCGGTGCAGCTGGTCGTGCGGAACGTCGGGGGTGGGCGGCCGGGTGAGGTCGACCGCGCGGCGCTGGGCCAGCCGGGGAAGTACACGTACTGTTTCGCGGAGTTCGAAGAGCGGAGCAACTGGGAGCCGCTCCACGTCGAGCGCGGCTTCCGCAGGGACCAGAGCACCGTCACAGTCTATGCGGGCGGGGCGCCGAACGGCATCATCGACCAGCTTTCGCGCGGGGCGGAGTCGCTCGCGACGAGCTATGGGCTGGCGCTGGCGACCGCCGGGCACCCGAAGCAGCACAACCATGGGGAGATTGTGGTGGTGGTGCCGCCGGAGCACGTCGACACCTTCGCGAAGGACGGCTGGAGCAAGGACCAGGTTCGGGAGCGCATCCAGGAGGTGACGGCGAGGCCGGCACGGGAGCTCGTGCGCGACGAGTTCTGTGCCGAAGGGCTGACGAAGGCGCAGGCGGAACGGATCGGGCTGGAGACGCTGGTGCCGAAGTTCCGCTCGAAGGAGATGATCACGTTCGTGGTGGCGGGTGGCGAGGCGGGCAAGTTCGGGGCGTACCTTGGCGGGTGGGTGAGCGGCCCGATGGGGAGCCAGATGACGACGGTGGCGATCGGGGAGTAGGGGTAAATGGCCGATGGGCATGCCGTGGGTGGTACGGGCGTATGGCCATACGCCCCTGTCGCGTCCCCGTCTTCACGTGCCTGGATAAAGCCGGAGAAGCATTTCATTCGTATCTCAGGATAGGTGCCGCCGTTGACAACTATTCACGACGGCTATTACGGTTCAGGCGCTTGCGATTTGCCCGCCAAGTCGGGGCAGGCGCCACTTTCCGAGGAGGGAAAGCATGTCACGAGGCGAATACAACTACTGGCAAAAGCTCGCGAACAGAGGAGTCTCGCGGCGCGCGCTCATCCGGAGCGTGGGCGCCGGCAGTGTCGGGCTGGCAACCGCCGCGGCAATCGGCTGCGGAGACGATGACGACGACGATGAGCCCAGTGGCGGCACTGGTACCCCGAGCGGCTCGCCATCGGCGGCACCCACCTCCGGGGGCCAGGCCGAAACGCCCAAGCCGGGCGGGACGCTTACCTTGCTGATGGGTGGTTCGCCGCGGAGCCTCGATCCGCACTTCGATACCTTCCCCTACAACACGGCGGTGACGAACAACACGAACGAGCGGCTCCTGCGGTTCACGCCGGACCTCAAGACGATCGAGCCGGAATTAACGGCGTCGCTGCCGGAAAGCCCGGACCCGCTAACCTTCACCATCAAGCTCAAGCCGGGCATCAAGTTCCAGAACGTTGACCCGGTGAACGGGCGCGCATTCACGTCGGCCGATGTGAAGTACAGCCTCGAACGGCAGATGACGGATCAGGCCGGAAAGTTCCAGCACGCGTACTTCTTCCTCGGCGCCATCGACAAGATCGACACGCCGGACGACCTCACCGTCAGCATCGCCATGAAGAAGCCGTATGCGCCGATGCTGAGCTACCTGGCGAGCCCCTGGACAGTCATGATCGCGCGCGAGGCCGTCGAGAAGTGGGGCGACCTGACCGAACATGCCGTGGGCACAGGGCCGTTCATCCTGAAGAACTGGCAGAAGGACGTTAAGTTCGAGCTCGACAAGAACCCGGAATACTGGCAGAACGGCCTGCCGTACGTCGACAAGCTCGTATACCTGATCTCCACCGATGGCGACACGCAGGCGACGATGTTCATCGATAAGCAGGTGGACGGGGGAGTCATCGGTTCGAACCAGAACCAGCGCGTGCGCGACGCGCGCAAGGACGTGAACTACAAGGCGGTGCCGACGCAGTTCTGGCGGCAATTCCGCATGCCGCCGACGACCGCCACCCAGCCGTATCCGAAGCCGTTCGACGACCCGCGCTTCCGCGAGGCGGTGGTCCGTGCCATCGACAAGAAGCAGGTGCTCGACCTGGTCTACAACGGCGACGGCATCGTTGCGCATGGACCAATCCTGCCGATTTACGACCAGTGGGCGCTCAAGGAAGAGCTTGCTGAATTCGACCTGAAGAAGGCCCAGGAGCTCATGTCGGCGGCGGGAGTGAGCGAGTTCAGCGGCGAGACCATCTGGGCGCAGGGCGCCGAGGCCGACCAGATTGGCGAGGTGTTGAAGCAGCAGCTGGCGAAGATCAACGTCAACCTTGAACTGAAGCCGATGGAACTGGCGGCCTACTACAACCAGACGTATTCGTATAAGTACACGTTCTCACATCATCAACCTCTCAACAACCCAGACCCAGACGAGAACCTCGCGTCGTACTTCGGAGAGAAGTCAGCTTTCTTCAAGCACTATAATCCGGCGATCTTCGAGGTCATTAAGAAGCAGTCGGAACAACTGGACATCGAGAAGCGCAAACAACTGGTCACTGAGGCGCAACAGATGATCGTAAAGGACTTCCCGATGTCATTCATGTTCACCACCAACCTGCACCACTTCACCGATAAGAAGGTCAAGGGCTGGTTCTGGCCGACCGACCTCTACGACGGCCGAAAGGCGGAAGCGTGGCTGGACGCCTGAGGCCAGCCAAACCGTAATACTGACCCGGGGGCAGTGCAGCGCACTGCCCCCGGTGGTGAGAGGAGCGTCCAGGTGACGGAGTACATCATCCGCAGAGTCCTGCTCGCGGTCCCCACCGTCGTCCTTGTCATCTTTGCGACGTTCATGATCGTCAGGCTGGTGCCAGGCGACATCGTGGAGTTGATCCTGGCCGAGCGGCCCTACGCGAGCGAAGCGGAGCGGGCGCAGATTGAGAAGGACCTCGGGCTGGACGAACCGATGCCAATCCAGTTCGTTCGCTACCTGGGCGATGTGGTGCGGGGCGACCTGGGGAACTCTTACTGGACAGCGCGGCCGGTGACCGCCGAGATCAAGAGCCGCATGCCGGTGACGGCCGAGCTGGGACTCTACTCGATCCTGCTCGGCCTGGTCATTGCGCTGCCGATCGGGATCCTCTCCGCGGTCCGCCAGGACACGATGAGCGACTACTTTTCGCGCAGCTTTGCGATCCTCGCGCTCTCGGTGCCGTACTTCTTTACGGCCACGCTGCTCATTGTGTTTCCGCCGAAGTGGGGTTGGGCGCCGCCACTTACCTACAAGGGATGGTCCGACGGGCCGATCGAGCACCTCTACTATTTCTTCTTCCCGGCACTCCTCCTCGGGGTCGGCCTCGCTGGGGCGGTGATGCGGATGACCCGGACGATGATGCTGGAAGTTCTCCGCCAGGACTACATCCGGACGGCATGGTCGAAGGGACTGCGGGAGCGCTCGGTGATTTCGCGGCACGCGCTGAAGAACGCGTTCATCCCGGTGATCACGATCATCGGACTGCAAGTGGGCGTGGCCCTGAGCGGCACCATCATCCTGGAAAGCATCTTCAACATGCCCGGCATCGGCCGCTACCTGGTCGGAGCGATCTTCCAGCGGGACTACCCCTCCATCCAGGGCGTCGTGCTCATCCTCGGCGTCTCGGTTGTGGTCGTGAATTTGCTCGTCGATATCACCTACGCGTGGCTCGACCCACGCATCCACTACTCATGACGAGGGGGTGAGGAATGGCCGGAACTCAAGTCACGACCCCGTTCGGGGTCCCGATCGATCGGCCGGAAAGCCGGCTGCCGTTCTACGTGGATGTCCTTCGCCGGCTGGTGCGAGAGAAGCCGCTGGGCCTCATTGGTGGGGTGCTCGTGGTCATGTATTTCATTGCGGCGATTGCGGCGCCCCTGATTGCTCCGTACGGGCCGAATGAGCTGGGCGCCGGACCGCGGTTGGGTGGACCAACCCTGGATAACTTCATGGGGACCGACAATCTTGGACGGGACATCTTCAGCCGGGTGATCTACGGTGCTCGAGTGTCGATGACCATCGGCTTCGTGGCGGTATTGATCGCGACGCTGATATCGCTGGTGGTGGGCGCACTGAGCGGTTACTTCGGGGGGCTCTTCGACATCCTGGCTCAACGACTGATCGATGCTTTCATTGCGTTCCCGGGTCTGGTCTTCATCATCGCAGTGGGGGCTATCTTCACCGACACGCAGATTTCCGGACTGCCGAAGAGCGGCGTGTTCCAGACTCAGAACGTGATCCTGGCGATTACGATCGGTGTGCTCCTGGGGGTGGGGTCCTCGCGGATCATCCGGGGCGCCGCACTGAGCGTGAAGAGCACCGCCTACGTCGAGGCGACGCGCGCGACGGGCGCGACCCACACGCGGATCATCCTGTTCCATGTGCTGCCGAACGTGATGGCGCCGACGATCACACTGGCGACGCTCGGCCTCGGCACGGCCATCCTCTCGGAGTCGGCGCTGAGCTTCCTGGGGCTGGGTGTTTCGCCCGATACGGCCACCTGGGGCGGCATGCTGAACCGCGAGGCGCGGACCTTCATGAGCCAGAACGCGTGGATCGCGATCTTCCCGGGGCTGGCGCTGAGCATGGCGATCTTCGGGTTCAACATGCTCGGCGACGCGCTCAGGGACCTGCTGGATCCGCGCCTCCGTACCGGCTGAGCGCCCAACACGGCGCACGCCCCATCCCCCATAATGCCCCCAACCACGGAGGTGCCCCTTGTCCACCACCATCCTCGACCCGACCGACGAGCGCGTGCCCGTCCGGAGGCAGCTTACCAGCCGGCCGGAGGAAGTCACCGGCACAGTCGCGCTGCTCAACATCTCCAAGCCGCGGGGAGATGTGCTCATCGCGCGGCTTGAAGTGCGCCTGCGGGAGCGGCTGCCGCGGGTGGAGTTCCGGCACTACAGCAAGCCGACCTTCACCAAGCCCGCGCCCGAGGACCTGCGCCGCAAGGTCGCCGAGGAGTGTGCCTTCGTCATCGAAGCGCTCGCTGACTGAGGATCCTGCACAACGTGCAGTGTGCACGACACGGCCTGGTTCGAAATCAACGGCAAGCCCGCCGTCTTCATCGCCTCAACCGAGTTCCGCGACGCGGCCGAGGTGCAGGCGAAGGCGCTCGGGCTGCCAGAGGTGCGGCGCATCTTCGTCCCGCACCCCATCCAGGACGCGACCGACGATGAGATGCGGGCAAAAGCCGACGCGATCGTTGATGCGGTGATCGAGGCGCTGGTCGATTGAGCCCGGCGGAGCGCGCAGGCCATGGACCAGGCCCGTATGGACATACGGTGGCCCCGAGACCGGCTATCCTGCAGCCGTGACCGCTGCCGTCTCCGCCCGCGGTGTCCGCAAGCGCTATGGCGACTTCGAAGCGCTGCGTGGTGTCGACCTGGAGATTGAGCCTGGCGAGGTGTTCGCGTTGCTCGGCCCGAACGGCGCCGGCAAGACCACCTTTGTCGAGATTCTCGAGGGGTTCCGGGCACGCTCTGGCGGCGAGGCCACTGTCCTGGGCGTGGACCCTGAGCGCGGCGACCTGGTCTGGCGTTCACGGCTGGGCATCGTCCTCCAATCGGCCGGCTTCTTCGAACAACTCACCCCGGATGAAGTCGTCTCCCACTTCGCCACCTTCTACCCGAACCCCCTCGATCCCCGCCGGGTGGTGGACATGGTGGGGCTGGCAGACAAACGCTCCAGCCGCTGCAAGGACCTTTCCGGCGGTCAGAAGCGGCGGGTAGACCTCGCGATGGGCATCGTCGGTGACCCGGAGCTGGTCTTCCTGGATGAGCCGACGACCGGGCTCGACCCGCAGGGCCGCCGCCAGTTGTGGGACGTGGTCCGCGAGTTCGCCCGGCTCGGGAAGACCATCGTGCTCACCACCCATTACCTGGACGAGGCCGAACAGCTTGCCGACCGCGTCGGGGTCATCATCAACGGCCAACTCGTTGAGGTCGGCACGCCCCGTGAGATAGGCGGCCGGGAGCGCGCTCTCGCCCGCGTGACCTTCGCGCTGACCGGCAACCTGGCCGGCCGGCCCCTGCCCGAGACTGGCGCGGAGACCGTTAGCAAGAATGGCCGCGTCACCATCACCACTGCGACGCCCACGGCGGTCGTGACCGCGCTGGCCCGGTGGGCCGAGGCCAACGGCGAGCCGGAGCTGCCGGCCCTCGCCGTGAGCCGCCCGAGCCTGGAGGACATCTACCTCGCGATGGTCGAGGCTGCCGACGGTCAGGCCGACCACAAAGGAAGCGACGCATGACCGCGCTCCCCGCCAGCCCTGCGGAGTTCCGCCCGAACGCGCCGGGGCGCCTCATCCGCCTTTCGTTCGAACGCACACGGATCGAGATCAAGACGTTCTTCCGGGCGCCGGACCAGGTGTTTTTCACCTTCCTCCTGCCGGTCCTGTTCGTGGTCATCTTCTCGACGATTTTCAGCGGGGAGATCGAGGGCCCGCCGGGCGCAAAGAAGGTGGAGTTCTCGCAGTACTTCGTGCCGGGCATGATCGCCTCGGGGATCGTCAGCGCCACGTTTGCCAGCCTTGCGATGACCATAGCGGTCGAACAACACGACGGGCTGCTGCGGCGGCTGTCGGGCACGCCCCTGCCACGGAGTGCCTACTTCGCCGGCAAGGTCGGGCTCGCGCTGTTCACGGCGTTCGTGATCGTGGTGCTCATCCTCGCGATCGGCGTGGTGTTCTACGGGGTCTCGCTGCCGACCGACCCAAAGAAGTGGGGAGTGTTTGCGGCCGTGTTCTTCCTCGGGGTGTCGGCCTGCTCGTTGCTCGGCATCGCCTACACGCGGCTGATCCGCAGCTCGTCATCGGCGGCGGCAATCGTGCAGCCGCCCTACCTGGTGTTGCAGTTCATTTCGGGTGTCTTTCTCCAGTACTCCCAGGTGCCGCCGTTCCTGAAGGTCGTTGCGGCCATCTTTCCGCTGAAGTGGATGGTCCAGGGCCTGCGCTACGTCTTCCTGCCGGATTGGGTGGCGGTGGATGACTACGGGGGCGAGTGGCAGGTCGAACGGGTCCTGCTGGTGCTGGGCATCTGGCTCGCCGTGAGCTTCGTCCTCGCGCGGGTGTTTTTTCGCTGGAACCGCGGGTACTCGGGGTAGGGGGCGGGGCGGAAAGCTTGAACGCGGCCCCGGTGTATTCAAGGTTGTCCCATAACCTTGAATAAAGAGCAACCATATTCAAGGTTACGTGGTAACCTTGAATAACTATGGCGAAGTACCTGCGCCTGACATGGCCCGCGAGCCCGGGAGCCGGATCCTCCCGGCGCGATCGCCACGCCTGCGAGTACCGGGCGTATCTGCCCGACGCGCTCGTGGGGCGCGGGATCAGGCTCGATGGCGATGTGGCCGCCGATGTCGCCGATGCGGAAGCCGCCATCGGCCACCTGGACCGCTCGGCCTCTGCGCTGGTGGACTCTGAGGCACTTGCGCGGCTCCTGCTTCGGGCCGAAGCGGTCGCATCGTCGCGAATTGAGGGGCTGGAAGTTGGCGCTCGCCGCCTGCTCCGGGCCGAGGCAGCGCACACACTCGGCGACGAGGCCCGCGATGTCACTGCCGAGGAGGTCCTCGGGAACATCAGCGCAGTCCAGTGGGCGATCCAGTCGGTTTCCGGGGCTCCGGAGATAACGACCGCTCACTTGCTCGAAATGCACCGCCTGTTGCTTTCGGGGACGCGCCTTTCGGAGACAGCGGGCCGCATTCGGGATGAGCAGAACTGGATCGGCGGCAGCGGCTACAACCCGTGCTCCGCTGCGTTTGTCCCGCCGCCGCCAGATGTGGTGGAGTCGTTGCTGGAGGACCTCTGCCGGTTCTGCAGCGGAGACGCGCTTTCTCCTGTGGTGCAGGCGGCCCTCGCGCACGCCCAGTTCGAGACGATCCACCCGTTCGCCGATGGCAACGGCCGCATCGGCCGGGCGCTCATCCAGGTCGTCCTGCGCAGGCGCGGCCTGGCGTCACGGGTGCTGCCACCTATCTCTCTCGTCCTCGCGGCACAGGCGGAGCAGTATGTGGCCGGACTGATGGCGACCCGGTACGACGGCGACCCCTCGTCCCAGGCGGCCCACCAGGGTTTGAACCAGTGGATCGCGGTGTTCGCGAGAGCCTGCACGCGGGCAGTGAGGGATGGGCTCGACTACGAAGAGCGGGCACGCGAGCTGGAGGCCGAGTGGCGTTCCCGGCTTGGAGCGGTCCGGCGGGGATCGACGGCGGACCTCCTGCTGGCCATGCTGCCAGGAGCGCCGATCGTGACAGCGGCAGGGGCCGCCGGGCTGACAGGCCGGACCTACCAGGCGGCGAACCAGGCGGTGGCGCGGCTGACCGCGGCAGGCATCCTTCGGCCTGTCCGCGTCGGGCGGCGCAACCGGGCGTTCGAGGCGACTGAGGTCATCGACGCGTTCAGCGCCCTGGAACGCGCGCTCACCACGCGGTGAACACCGGCTGCCCGGTAGTCCGGTGCTGGCTATACTCGAAGCACCACTCCTCTTACCGGTGAGCCATGCCCCACACCCGGGCGACCTCCTCCGTCGCCGTCCGTCTCACGCTGTTCGCCGACCTCCGGCGCCTCCTCCCCAACGGCCACGATGGCCCGTTAACCATCACCCTGCCGCCCGGCTCGACCGTCGCCGACCTCATGGCCGCGGCCAGCGTGCCGCCGGAGGAAGACGTTACGATTGGCATCAACGGCGACCAGGGCGCGCGCGATTCAGTGCTCGCCGATGGCGATGATGTCGTGTTCTTCAGCCCCATGGAGGGCGGGTAGCACGGTTCGCCCACCATCGCTCGGGAAAGGCAGCTCATGGAACGCTTCGGCTACTGGAACAAGATCCTCCACGTTGACCTGGCCACCGGGACCACCAGCGTCGAAGAGCCGGGCGACGCGTTCTACCGGAAGTACGGCGGCGGCCGCGGGTTCATCGGCCACTACCTGCTGAAGCTCGTGCCGGCCGGGGCCGACCCGCTCGGGCCGAACAACGTGCTCGTGTTCGCCCCCGGGGTGTTGACGGGCGCGCCTGTCCCCGGCGCTGGCCGCCACAGTGTCGGCGCGAAGTCGCCGCTTTCCGGCGGGTTTGGCGAGGCCGAGGCCGGGGGCTTCTGGGGCAGCGAACTCAAGCGCGCGGGCTGGGACGCGATCGTCGTCCATGGCGCGTCGGCCCGCCCGGTCTACCTCTGGATCAACGAGGACAAGGCCGAGATCCGCGACGCGAGCCACCTCTGGGGCAAGGTCACGGGCGACGTGGAGGAGGCCATCCACGCCGAGCTTGGCGACCCCCGCATCCGCGTCGCCCAGATCGGGCCCGCGGGCGAGAACCTGGTCCGCTTCGCCAACGTCGCGAACGACCTGAACGAGTTCGCTGGCCGGAGCGGCCTGGGCGCGGTAATGGGCTCGAAGAAGCTCAAGGCGATCGCCGTGCGCGGCAAGACGCCGGTGCGGGTCGCCGACCAGCCGGCGCTGCTCGCCATCTCGAAGTGGGTCAGCAACACGGTCGACCAGGTCCACCGGGGCTTCCACGAATACGGCACCGGCGGCGCCATGCAGGGCAAGAGCCTGGACGGCGGCATCCCCACCCTCAACTACCGTCTCGGCACCTTCGAAGGCACCGACAAGATCGACGCCATCGCCATCAAGGAAGAGGTGCGCATCGACATGGGCGCGTGCTTCGCCTGCTCCGTCCGCTGCAAGAAGGTGGTCCAGATCGAGATGCGCGAGGAGGACGCGGGAGTGACGCGCAAGGGCGTCAAGATCGCGGTTGACCCACAGCATCGCTACCGTGTCGACCCGAAGTACGGCGGACCCGAGTACGAATCGCTCGCCTCGCTCGGGACGAACCTCGGCGTCGACGACATCGTGGCCGTCTGCAAGTCGAACGAGCTCTGCAACATGATGGGTATGGACACGATCTCCGCGGGCTCGACGATCGCCTGGGCGATGGAGGCGTACGAAAAGGGCGTCCTCACGCCCGAGGACACGGACGGCGTGAAGCTCGAGTTCCGCGATGGCGACGCGGTCGTCCGGATGCTGCAGATGATCGCCAGGCGCGAGGGTATCGGCGACCTCCTGGCGGAAGGCTCTCAGCGTGCCGCGGCGAAGATCGGCCAGGGCTCGGAAGACTACCTGACGACCGTGAAGGGCATGGAGATGGCCATGCACGACCCGCGCCACATGGCGGCAATGCGCGCCAGCTACCTGCTGGCGCCAACCGGCGGCGACCACATGCGCCAGACCGGCGACAAGAACGGCCTCCGCAACCAGGTGGGCATGTGCCACTTCCTCGCCTATGACGACGACCAGACGGCGCAGATCCTGAACGCGGTCACGGGCTGGGGCATCGACGCGGCCGAGATGGTGGCCACGGCCCACCGGGGGCTCACCCTCGCCCGCCTCTTCAACATGCGCGAAGGGATGACCCGGGCCGACGACCGCCTCCCGAAGCGCTTCTCGGAGGACCTCCCGAAGCACAAGGGGCTGACCGGCGAGGAGCTCGGCGAAATCGTGACGGATTACTACGTCGAGCAGGGCTGGGATCCCGAGACCGGCGCCCCCACCCGCGAGACGGTCCGCGCGCTCGGGATCGAAGCTGACGCGGTGGGGCTCGTGTAGGGCGGGCGGGTTAGCCGGTAACTATTCCCTCACCGACCGTACGCTACCATGGGTGAATGCCAGAAGAATGCTCGAAATGCAACGAGGGCGGCCAGCCGGTGCCACTGGCGCTTGTGCGGCATCATCTGCGAAAGCCGTGGGCGAAAGATCTGGAGGGCCGCGAGTTCAGCTTTTGCGAAACTCCCGCCTGCCCGGCCGTGTACTTTGCATCCGATACACGAGTCTTTGAGGCAGGTGATTTGCGTCGCCCCCCGGCCTACAAGACCAATGGCAGGAGCGACCTGCTCTGCTTCTGCTTCGACGTAACCGGGGACGATGCGGTCGGGGAGGAAGATCCCACGCCCTACGTCCGGGAGCGCGTTCGGATGGGCGAGTGTGCATGCGACGTACTAAATCCGTCCGGGACATGTTGCCTCGGGTCGATCGGCCGCTGGAGGAAAGACCACTCCCAGTCGTGATACTCCCGATGCGTGGGTGGAACACCTCAAGGCAATACAAGCCCCGCCCCAGCTATGAGGACGGGAACTTACGCGACCCTGAGATCGAGGCTAAGGCAGACTGTCAGGGGATAGTTACCGGTTAGCCCCCGGGCGGCTTCCGGCGGCTGTTCACCGCGCGGAAGCTGATCAACACCAGGTAGAACGCCGCCAGGACGACAAAGAGCCAGCGTCCGTTCTGGAGGCTGACGCCAAGGAGCGCGATGCCGAGGCCGAACTGCAGTACTTCGAGCCAGATCGGCGCGCGGCCGCGCCGCATCACCGGTTCACCGCCGGGGGTCGTGCTGGTGCCATACGGTTCTCCTGGCTCCGCCCCTGGTGATTGTAGCGGGAACGCCCGGGAGCGCGCGGCAACCCGCCCATGGGGGATCCTCCCCACACCCGCTGTGCCACGCGCCTCACGCCGCGGAGCTACACTGACACGGTCGTGCCCCACGATCGGATCGCTGGCGCCAGGAAGCCCGCGGCGTAAGAATTCGCGCCACCGGCTGTCCAATCCCCAGAACCTCAGCGTGGAGTGCACACCGTGTCGTACCGAACTCTTGTCCACCACATCATCATCCCTGGCGCGCTCAGCGCTGCTCTCCTGTTCTCCGTGGCCTGTGGCGGCGGGGACGACGACGCTTCGCCGGATGACAGCGACGGCGGGGGCGCCACCGCCACCACGGCCGGCGATGCGAAAGACACCCCCTCGGGCGAGGGCGGCGCGAAGTTCGACCCGTGCCAGCTGCTGACTGCCGCGGAACTGGAAGAACTCGCCGGGGAGAAGATGGACGGCGGCGACCCGGCCGTCGCGCAGGGCCCCTTGGGTATCACGCTCTGCACGTGGGGAGCCACCAGCGACACGTCGCTCACGATCGCCCAGGTTTCGGTGGTCCGCGAACAGGACTTCACCGCCCAGCTGAAGTCCCAGAAGTACACGGCGAAGAAGCTCTTCGACGACGAGAAGGCCCTGCGCACCGGCGTCCAGGACGTCGCAGGCATCGGTGAGTCGGCCTACCGCGTGGGAAACGTCCTGAACGTCCTTTACGAGGGGATGACGGTATCGGTCAGCCTGGGGAAGCAGGGTGTCGAAACCGGGACCCTCGTGGCCATGGCGAACAAGGCAGTCGCGCGCATCCCCTGATCGACGCTGGGAACCACCGGCCAGTCCGTGGGGCCGGGCCGGAGTGATATGATCGGCTGGTACGGATTTTCGACCCGGGAGGCGTGACCTTGGTGCGGATGCAGCCACTGACGAAGGACGATGTCGAAGGCGAACTGCGGGAGATCCTCGAGCAAGGCGAGAAGTGGCTCGGCAAGCCCGCGGCGGGGGCAGGCATCCAGGCCTATGCCCCGCCCATCCTCCATGCCAGCCGCGCGCTCGGTGCAGCGCCAGCGAAGAGCGGGCTCCTCCCCCCGCTGGTGCGCTCCCTTGTTTGCCTCAGAGCGGCGGAGATGATCGGCTGCCCCTTCTGAATGGATACCAATACTGCCGGGAGCAGTATTGCCGGCGCTTCGGATGAGAAACTCGCCCAACTGGATGCGTTCCGTACGAGTGACCTCTTCTCCGATGCCGAGAAAGCGGCGCTCGAACTGGCGGAGGCGATGACGGTGACTCCTCCGGACGTGACCGATGAGATATTCGCGGAGGTGCGGCGCCACTACTCAGAGGCTGAGACAGTGGAGCTGGTCGGCACGATCGCGATGGAGAACTACCGGGCACGCTTCAACACCACGTTCAGGATCGAGTCGGAGCACACCTGCGAGCGCCGGGGGCTCACCCCGCCCCGGGGAGCAGGGACCGGGCTGGGAGTCCAGGAACAAGCGCGATAGCCGGGCGGCGGGATGTCCCGCCGCTTCGCCGCTTCAGGCGATCCCGGCGAGCTACCGGAAGTGGGCCATCACCTCGTTGGCGAACCGGTCCATCACGGCCGTCTTGTCGGCGACGGTCCGCCCCAGGTTGAAGTCCGGGATGATGAGCTCGTCCACGCCGGCCTCGGCGTACTGCTCGACGAGCGCGCGCACCTGGGGTCCGTTCCCCCCGATGACCGGGCGGCCCGCGGCCTTCATGCGCTCAACCATTGCGGCATCGTCGGTCAGCATCAGCATGCCCTGGGCTGAATGGGCGATGGCCTTCGGGTCGCGGCCGATTTCGCGGCAATACTGGTCCAGGATGCCGCCCTTGTGCTTCAGCACCTCCGGTGTGCCCCAGACGTTCCACTCGTTGGCGTACTTCGCCGCGATGCGGAGGGTGCGCTGCTCCCCGCCGCCGCCGATGAGCAGCGGCAGCGGCTTCTGCACGGGCTTGGGTGCAAGGGGCGCATCGGTCAGCTGGTAGTGCTTCCCGGCGAAGGTCGTCTGTTCGTTCGAAAACAGGCCGGTGACCACCTGGCAGGCTTCCTCGAACCGGTTCATTCGCCCGCCGAGCGTGGAGAAGTTGATGCCGTAGGCGCGGTGTTCGTTTTCCTGCCACCCGGCGCCGAGGCCGAGGACGCAGCGCCCGCCGCTGATGTTGTCGACGTTGGCCGCCATTTTGGCGAGCACGGCCGGGTGCCGGTAAGTGTTCCCGGTGACCAGCGCGCCGAGGCGGATGCGGGGCACGCTTGCCGCGAGCGCGGCCAGCGTGGTCCAGCACTCGGAGGTGGGGCCGCTGGTGTCCTCGGCGTTGGGCATGAAGTGGTCGGCGTACCAGACGCCGTGCCAGCCGCCGGCTTCGGCGTGTTTCGCCAGGGCAAGGGTGTCGTTCCAGGAGTTGTTCGGGCCGGGCCAGAAACCGAATCGCATAGGTCACCCCGTGTGTGTGTGCGGGCATTGTAGCGGGGGGCGGCTGCAGCGAGGCGGGCAGGCGAACCGGCCGGGAGTGCTAGACGAACGTCCTGAGCGCCTGCGGGTCATCGATCGTGACGGCGCCGCGGCTGAGCGTGATCCAGCCGTCCCGCGCGAACAGGTTCAGCTGCTTGTTCACGCTTTCGCGGCTCACGCCGAGCATCGAAGCCAGCTCGCCCTGGGTCACCTGGATGCGCTGCTTCTTTCGCGAGTCGCCCTCGGACAGCGAAGCTGCAAGCGTGAGCAGGTGCTTTGCGAGGCGGTGGGGCAGGTCCAGGAAGACCAGGTCTGTGACCGTCTCGTCCGTTCGCCGCAGGCGCAGAGACAGCGTTTCGAGGAGGGCGAGCGAGGCCGCGGGGCGCTCGCGCACCCAGTTCACGAAGTCATCGCGCGAGACGACGAAGGTCCGCGTGAGGGTGGTGGCAGTGGCCGTGGCCGACCGCGGCCGGCCGTCGAAGAGCGCGAGCTCGCCGTGGCAGTCGCCGGGCCCCATCAGGGCGAGGGTTGCCTCGTTGCCGGCGCCCGAGATGCGGCTGATCCGCACCCGGCCTTCGACCACGACGTGGAGCGCGTCGCCGGGGTCGCCCTCGTGGTAGATGGTGGTCCCGGCGGCGAAGCGCCGCACGCGTCCGCGGGCGGCAAGCGCCTTGAGATCGTCATCGGGCAGGCGCGCCAGCAGCGGCAGGTCGCGGATGTAGACATCGTTCGGAGCCGTTTCAGTCGTAGCCACGTGAACTCCTCTGGGCGGATCTTGTACCACCAGACCCCGATTCGAGCCACTGTGTGATGCGCATCTCGAATGGAGTTCGGCCTGTGTGAACGCGCTTAACGTAGCACGCCGGGCGGCAGTCCATCCTTGAATAACCAACCCGGCCCGGCGGCCACGAGGAGCAAGGACATGGAACTGTACAACCTGGAGGAGTGGGCGCGGGCCCGCCAAAACGAAGCGCTCCTTGCCTTCCGCCGCGCCCAGCTGCTCGGTCTCACCACCGGGCCCGCCCGGGCCAGGCGTCGCGGGTTGGCCCGCTTTGGAGCCTTCCGCTCCACCGCAACCACCGCCGGTTCGCCGGCGATACCACGCGAGGCGAGCTAGGGCTCAGCCCGCAGAAAGGGTCCACGGAGATGATGAACCTCACCTACCAATACGCCAGGAACGAGATGTACCGGCGCGAAGCCGGCCTCCGGAAGGCCCAGCTCAACGGTACCGCCTACGAACCCAGGCCGCGGCGCCAGGCGCCCTGGCCGTGGCGCCGAACGCGTGCCGTTGATGACCGCGGTACCGTGCTCCGGCCGGGCATCCAGGGCCGCTAACGCCCCGAAGCCAGTCCACCCGCTGAGGCGGGGTGTGCCTCCCGGGAACGGGGGCCGCCCCGCCTCACGAGTTTGTGGAGTTCGACGGCCACCAGGATCGACGAGGCGACGAGCACGATCCGCAGCCACGAGTCCAGCCCAATCGGCTCGACCCGCAGGATGTACTGCGTGGCCGGGAGGTAGAGCGCGACCAGGTGCACCGAGACCGCGGCGAACGTCGCGACCAGGAGGAAGCGGTTCGAGAACACGCTCTTCCGGAAGGCCGACACGTATTCCGACCGCGAGTTGCCAACGTGGAAGACCTCGAACACCACGAGTGCGGTCAGAGCCACCGACCGTGCGTATTCGACGGACTGGCCCGACTCCAGCTCCCAGCGGAACAGCACCAGCGTCCCCGCTCCCATGACGGCGGCCGTGAGCAGCACGCGCTCCCACAGGAGCCGCGAGAGAATGCCCTCGGACCGCGCGCGCGGCCGCCGGCGCAGCACGGCCCGGTCTCCCGGCTCGAACGCCAGGGCTACGTCCTGTAGCCCATTGGTGACCAGGTTCAACCAGAGCAGCTGCGCGGCGAGCAGCGGGATCTCCCAGTCCAGCGTGAGCGCGGTGATGATGAGCGCAATCTCCGCGGCGCCGGTCGAGACCAGGAAAAACGTGACGTTGCGGATGTTGTCGAATGTGATGCGACCCTCGCTGACCGCTGCGTAGATGCTGACGAAGTTGTCGTCGGCGAGGACCATATCTGCTGCTTCGCGGGCAACGTCAGTCCCGGAGCCCCCCATGGCGATGCCCAGGTCGGCGACGCGCAACGCCGGGGCGTCGTTCACGCCGTCACCCGTCACCGCGACGACATGGCCCTCTCGCTGGAGTGCCTGCACAACCCGCAGCTTGTGGTCGGGGGACATCCGGGCGCAGACAGTCGCCGACCGCATCCGTTCCTGGAGCTCCTCATCGGTCATCGACTCGATCTCGCGGCCCACGACGAGCGCGCCCTCGCCCGCTGCGATGCCCACCTGGCGCGATATGGCGAGCGCGGTCGAGGCATGGTCGCCAGTGATCATGACGACCCGGATGCCAGCTTGCTGGCATCCCCGCACAGCCGCAATCACCCCATCGCGCGGGGGGTCCATCATCGCTTCGAAGCCCAGGTAAGTGAGGCCAGTGGGGTCGCGCGGCGGCTCTGCCCCGGGGGCGATTTCGCCGTGGGCCATCGCCAGGATCCGGAACCCCCGCGCGGCAGCGGCATCGGTTACCTGCTGGATGGCCGCGCGGTCGATCGGCTCGCGGTGGGACCCGTGCTCGACGGCCGTGCACATTTCGAGGACACGCTCGGGAGCGCCTTTTACAAAGAACAGGTGGGTCCCGGCACTTTCGCGAACGGCGCCGGAATAGCGCAGATCCGGTTCGAATGGCACATCGAACACCGGCGGGTAGATTGCGCGCACCCGCTCGTGGTCCACCCCGAACGCCTCGGCCGCCACGAGCAGGGCCGTTTCTGTCGGGTCGCCCTCAGGGACCCACTCGTCGCCTTCGCGGCCGAGGGAGGCTTCGTTCGCGACGATTCCCGCGATGAGCGTTCGTTCGAGGGGGCTCCCCGGGGGCACAGGTTCCTTCCCGGGCAGATGGGTCCCGGCCACGGTCCAGACCTCCATGACCGTCATCTCGTTCTGGGTCAGCGTCCCGGTCTTGTCCGAGCCGATCACGGTCGTGCTGCCGAGGGTCTCGACCGCCGGGAGGTGGCGGATGATCGCCTTGCGGTTGGCCATCCTTCGGACGCCGACGGCGAGGGTGATGGTGAAGGCGACTGGCAGCCCTTCCGGGGTGGCGGAGACGGCGAGGGCGACCGCGACCTTGAGCATCTCGGCGCCGGACTTCCCCCCGGCGGTGCCAATCGCGAAGGAGAGGAGCGCGGTCAGCCCGACCGCGATGCCGATCATCTGCGCGAGCCGTCCCAGCCGCTGCTGGAGCGGCGTTTGCGGAGTCTGCTCCAGGCGCATGGATTCGGCGATCTGGCCGACGGCCGTGTCGGAACCGGTTGCGACGACGACTCCCATCGCCCTGCCGCTGCGGACGATCGTGCCGGCCCGAGCCATATTGAACTGCTCCGCGAGTGGGGCATCGGCGCTGGCGATGCCGGTGCGCTTGGATGCGGCTGTCGACTCGCCAGTGAGGAGGGCTTCATCAATCAAGAGGTTGTTGGCGCTCAGGAGCCGGATATCCGCGGGGACCCGCACGCCCGACTCCAGGAGCACCCGGTCGCCGGGTACCAGCAGGCGGCTCTCGATGTGCAGCGGCTGCCCGCCCCGGAGGACGGCCGCTTTGTGACTCAACAGTGCCGAGAGCGCCCGCATCGCCCGTTCCGCGCCTGACTCCTGGATCGTCCCGATGATCGCGTTCAGGATGACCACGGCCAGGATGATGCCCGTGTCGATCCACTCCTGGAGGGCTGCCGTGACGGCGCCGGCGGCCACGAGGATGTAAATGAGCGGGCTCAGGAACTGCCGCGCGAATATTTCGGGCAGCCCCGGGGGATCCGCCTCGGGGAGCGCGTTTGGGCCGTAACGCTCAAGGCGGCGGGCTGCCTCCCGCGCATCCAGCCCGGTGTCCGGTGATTCCAGGCCGGCGAGGATGTCCTGCTCGGTCAGTGCATGCCACCGCGCGGCAGAGAAGGCGCTCTGGCCTCCGTTGCCGGGGTCCCGGCTCATTGCCCGCAGAGAATGACCGGCAGGTCGGAGCGCTCCACTGTGCCGAGCGCAACACTCCCAAGGAAGAGGTGCAGGCTGCGCCCCCGGCCGTGCGTGCCCATCGCGATGATGCTCGCGCCTGCTTCGTGCGCGGCCCGGACGATCGCGTGTTCGGTACGCTCGAACTCCTCGGCCCGCGTGACGCCGACCGTGGACTGGATGCACTGCGGAAGCATGGCCGCAGCCGCGCGGCAGGTGGCCTTGCGCCGTTCGAGCTCGATGGTCAGCGGAGCATCGGCCAGGGCGGGCACGTAGACGCCGATGACTTCCACCGGGATGCAGGACGATTCGAGCAACGGGCCGAGCTTGACGAATGCCGAACGCGATGCGGCACTCCCGTCGGTGGTGATCGCGAGCCGGTACGGGTCGGCCGTCGAAGGCGGGCCGGCCGCGGGCCCGGTAACGAGGACCGGGCAGGGGCTCTTGCGGAGTACGCTGATGGCGGTGCTGCCGAAGATCGCGTGGCGCATCGCCCCAACGCCGCGCGAATCCATGGCGATCATCGCCGCGCCCGCCTCGGAGGCAACCCGCGCGATGGCCGTCGCCGTGTCTTCGTTCGAACCGCGTTCGGCAACGATGACCCGCCCGCCGATGCCGTGTTCAGCAAGGGCGGTGTGGAGCCACTGCGTGCGGTCGGGGTTTTCTTCCGTCCGCCCGTCGTCCTCGTAGATACGAACGAGCGCGATCTCCATGCCCGTCGCGCGGGCAAACGTGGCCGCATGTGGGAGCACGTGGAGCGATTGGTGGGAGCCGTCGGTTGTGCAAAGGATCAGCATCGCGACCATCCTAGAGCCATTTTGGCCCGGCTCGCAGCCCCGCCTGGGCCTGGACGAGGGTACCGGGTGGACGTTTCGGTTCCGGCGGGCACAGGCGAGAATGCCGTCGTTCGCCGTGCCTGGCAGTTCCATTGTGCGTCGGCCGGGGACGTGACGGTACGCCGTGCCCGGGGGTAGTCTACCCTTTATGCCAGCTTCTGGCGGCGGTCCTCAATACACCCCAGCAACCGATAAACAGGGCCGCGTCTCCCGCTACCGGGTGGAGCTGCCGCGGGCCGGCATCGTCGAGACCGGGACAGGCCGCTTCGAGGCAACCGAGTACGCCGAGCGGCGGAGCGGTTGGGGCGGCCGCTTCCTCAACCTCAAGGACCGCATCATCGGTTCCACGGTCTCCAGCGCTCGCCTCGGCGAACAGCGCCTGAGCAAGAAGGTGGCGCTGGCCGTCTTCTCCTCGGATGCGCTCTCCTCCACCGCCTATGCCACCCAGGAGATCATCCTCATCCTGGTGATCGCGGGCACGGCCAGCATCAGCCTCAGCCTCCCGATCGCGCTCGCCATCACCGCCCTGCTGGCGATCGTCATCATCTCCTATAGCCAGCTCATCCGCGCCTACCCTGCCGGCGGCGGGGCCTACATCGTGGCGATGGAGAATCTCGGGCGCATGGCCGGGATCGTGGCTGGCGCGGCGCTCCTCATCGATTACACGCTGACCGTCTCGGTCTCGATTTCCGCCTCGGTCGAAGCGATCGTCTCGGCCGCGCCGGGCGCTCACGATTTCGCTGTGCCCCTCGCAATCGGGCTGGTTGGCCTCATCGCCCTTGGCAATCTTCGGGGCGTCCGCGAATCCGGCACGATGTTCGCCATCCCCACCTACGGCTTCGTCTTCATCCTCGGGGCGACCATCCTCGGAGGGATGGTCAAGGTCTTCCTGAGCGATGCCCCCAACATCCTCGAAACCGGCGATCCGCAACGCCAGATAGAACAGACCGGGAACGTGCTCATGTGGTTCCTGGTGCTGCGGGCGTTTTCCGCGGGTTGTGCCGCGCTGACCGGTGTCGAGGCGATCTCAAATGGGGTGTCGGCTTTCAAACCGCCCGAGTGGCGGAACGCCATCATCACGATGGTGATTATGGGCCTGCTCCTCGGCTTCCTCTTTCTTGGTACCACGCTGCTGGCCCGCCACCTTGGCATTGTCTACCAGGAAGGCGACCGTGAGACGGTCATGTCCCAGGTTGGCGCGGAGGTCTTTGGCCGGAACCTGTTCTACTACATGCTCCAGGGCTTCACGGCGGGCATCCTCTTCCTGGCGGCGAACACTGCCTTCAACGGCTATCCGCTCCTCGCGGCCCTCCTCGCGCGCGATGGCTACCTGCCCCGGATCTTTCACCAGCGCGGCAACCGCCTTGTCTACAGCTACGGCATCGCCGCCCTGGCCGCGGGTGCCATGCTGTTGCTCGTCGCGTTCAACGCGACCACCACCAGGCTCATCCCGCTGTACGCCTTCGGCGTCTTCCTCTGCTTCACCCTGGCCCAGGCCGGGCTGGTCCGGCGCTGGTTCCGGCTCAAGCCGCCCGGCTGGCAACGTTCCGCGATAATCAACGGCTTTGGGGCGGTCGTCACCGGCGTTGTGACCCTCATCATCGTGGTCACCAAGTTCTCCCAGGGCGGCTGGCTCGTTGTGGTGGCTATCCCGCTGGCAAGTGTTGTGGTCTGGCGCATCGGAGGGTTCTACCGCAGCCTCCAGCGCACGCTCTTCGTCCCCGTGGATGCGCAGCTCGATATCCAACCCCGCGGCGAATCCCGCGTCCCCGTGATCGTGCCCGTCGAGGATGTGAACCTCGCCACCGTGATGACGCTCGGCGCCGCCTGCGAACGATCGCGCGATGTCACCGCCGTGCATGTGGTGGTGGACCCGGACACGCCGTCGACCGTCGAAGACCGCTGGAACCGGCAGTTCCCGGCCATCCCGCTGGTGGTCATCGATTCGCCCTACCGGAACGTCAGCGATCCCATCTCGCGCTACATCGATGACCGGCTGAAGCTCGCCCCGCACGAAGTGACCGTGATGGTGCCGCTGCTCGAAGGCCACCGCTGGTACCAGCGGCCGCTCGTCAACCAGAGCCTGAAGCGGCTGACGCACATGCTCCGCCAGCGCCGCCACGTCGAAGTGACCGCGGTGCCGTTCGGCGTTGGCGGACGGGGCCGCAGCAGCCGCCGCTGGCGGAGGCCGTTTTCGCGCCGCGACCCGCTGGAGCGGCGTATCAGGAGGCGCTGACGCCCGAGGCCGGGATCACACACATGGTGCCCGCGCCCACCCACCTGGAACGGCCGCGCGGCCGCCACCTGTTCCGCATGAGCGGCTTCACCGGGCAGGACAGCACTGAGCCGTTCGCCGGCCTCGGTCTCGCCGGGTTCATCCAGAAACCGTACGAACTGCCCGGCCCCCGGCCGGCGATCCAGGCGACTCTGCCCTGGCGGAAATGATCTTGCCATCGCGCTAGAACATCTGTGCGCTATACTCGGCCTGTGACCGAAGAGCGCCTCGTGGCTGCCACCCTCATCGTCGACGACGAGGCCGAGCGGTCGCTTCGCCCGAAGACGCTCGGGGAGTTCCCCGGCCAGGACCGCACCAAGGCCAACCTCGCCATCGCCGTCGAGGCCGCGAAACAGCGCGGAGAAGCGCTCGACCACCTGCTGCTCTATGGCCCGCCTGGACTGGGCAAGACCACCCTGGCCAACATCGTCGCGAACGAGATGGGCGTCTCCATACGCACCACCTCCGGCCCCGCCATCGAACGCCCGGGCGACCTCGCGGCGATCCTCACGAACCTCAAGGAACACGACCTTCTCTTCATCGACGAGATCCACCGGCTTTCGCGCACGGTCGAAGAGATCCTCTACCCGGCGATGGAGGATTTCGCCCTAGACCTCGTCATCGGCAAGGGTCCGGGCGCCCGTTCGGTGCGCCTTGCGATGCCCAGCTTCACCCTCATCGGCGCCACCACGCGCTACGCGATGGTCAGCGCGCCCCTGCGGGACCGCTTCGGGTCCGTCTTCCGCCTCGACTTCTACGACCCCGAGACGCTCACGGTGATCGTGCGCCGTTCGGCCAGCCTCATGGGTGTCAGTGTGCCCGATGACGCCGCCTTCGAGATCGCCCGGCGCTCGCGAGGCACGCCCCGGATCGCCAACCGCCTGCTCCGCCGCGTCCGCGACTATGCGGAGGTGCGCAACAGCGGGAGCGTCACCCTCGAGGCCGCCCGCGCGGCCCTCGCCATGCTCGATGTCGACGACCTGGGCCTGGATGACGCCGACCGCTCCGTCCTCCGGTGCATCATCGAGAAGTTCGACGGCGGGCCCGTCGGCCTTGAGACGATCGCCGCCGCCATCTCCGAGGAGTCCGACACCATCATGGATGTCTACGAGCCGTTCCTCCTGCAGTGCGGCTTCCTCAACCGCACGCCGCGGGGGCGGGTCGCCACTGCCGCCGCCTATCGCCACCTGGGGATGGAGCCCCCGCGCAAGTCCGAGGTCCAGCCGACCCTCTGGAGCGCCGAGGACGGCGAGGCGCCACCGTGAACCGCCGGGTCATCTCCTCCGGCGGCCCCTGGGAAGCCGTCGTCGGCTACTCGCGGGCCGTGCGCACCGGCAATCACGTCTTCGTGGCGGGCACCACCGCCGCCGCCCCGGATGGCTCGGTCTTCGGCCCCGGCGAAGGCTACCTCCAGGCGAAACGCTGTTTCGAAATCATCGAAGCGGCCCTCGCCGAGGCTGGCGCGGCGATGCGCCACGTGGTCCGCACACGCATGTTCGTCACCGACATCTCCCTCTGGGAGGAGTTCGGGCGCGCGCACGGCGAATGCTTCCGCGACCTCCGCCCGGCCGCAACGATGGTCCAGGTCTGCGCGCTCATCAGCCCGGAAATGCTCATTGAAATCGAAGTCGACGCCGTCATCGACGACTAACAGGATCCAGCCGAGGCGAGCGCGTGAGCGAGCGCCTGCATGCCGCTCTCACGCGAATGGCGACGGATGAACAGAGAGGCGCGGAGGCGTAGAGGATCCATAGGAGGCGCGCCAGGGATGGCGCGCTGGGATGTCTGTCGCCCGAAAGCGGCCGGGCCGGCACCACTGCGTCACCGCGCCCCCAGCACCCGGATTCCGGTGCCCTGGGCGATCGGCAGAAAGTCCGCGTCAAAGGTGAGGATGGCGTCGCAGCCGCTGGCAAGCGCGGCCAGCAGATTCGCGTGGTCGACCACCGAGGCCGTCTTATCGCTCCACCCAACGAAGCGCCGCAGCGCCTCGGATTCGGCTGCCGGGTTCACAGCCACGATGTCCATGGCCTTTGCCGCGTACCGGTGCAACTCGACCACGCGATGATGGCCGGCCCGCTTCACGATGGTCAGCGCCTCGTAAAGCGTCCAATTGCTGGTGACCATCGTGAAGGGGCGGCCCTGGCCAAGGAGCGCCAGGTGCCGCCGGACGGTGAAGTGCCACTGGTCCCGGGTGTAGACCAGTGGCACCAGGGCACTCGCATCGAAGAAGACCTTCACGGGGCGTCATACTCGGCGGGCTCTTCCGCAGCCCGCTTCGGCCAGAGGCGCCCGGCCTCCGGAACGCCGTACAGGTAGCGCTTGATATCCGAGAGGTCCTCCGGAAGCGCCGCCGAATCCAGTCCGAGCGCCTCGTCCTGGTCCTCCAGCCGCTTCAGCATGGCTTCGTATTCGTCCCAGTCGAACGATTTCGCCTCGGCCGCCGGCGCGGCCCCGGTATCCACCACCAGCCGCAGCCCCCGCTCGATGAGTTCCTTCATCGGGACGCCATCGAGGGCGGCCTTCACTTTCAGCCGCCGGTACAGGTCTTCGTCGTCGAGCACGACGGTCAGTCTCGCGCTCATGGCTGCACCTCCTATGTTGCGCACAATACCACAATCGCACAATCACACACAAGTGACGGTTGGCAGTTCACGCCTCGGCAGCCCCCGGGGAGATCACCCAGCTGCGTCCGCGCCTGTCGTTCCGGTGGCGGGTGGTCTCGCTGCCAGCGGCCGTCGAAACCGGCACACAGGTTAGCGGTCAGGGGGCGCGGAACCCCCGGCCCCGGGTAATGGTCTTGAGGCCGAGGTACCAGGCGCTGCGGGTGTAGGCATCGAAGTGGCGACGTCGCGGCGGCATTGCCCAGCTTTCGCCCGCCCGGCAGAAATCGACCAGCGGCTGCGCGGCCACATCCCAGGCGAGCTCGCCGGCGATGCGTCCCAGGCTTTCGCGGCACCGGTCAGTGAACGCCGCGTCGTCGAGCAGGCGCTCGATCCCCGCGACCACGCCATCGACATCGCGCTCGGACACGGTGATGCCGAGCGGGTCGCTCTCGACGCGCTCGGCGAGCACGTCACCGCGCGTGCAGAGCAGCGGCACGCGCGCCCGGAAGAGGTCGACGTAGCGCGTGCGGAAGGCGAAGCGGCTTTCGAGGTTTTCGTAGCCGAGGCAGACGCTGGCATCGGCCTCGGCCAGGTAGTCGTCTATACGCTCGTAGGGCACCCAGCCCGAGAGGAAGAAGACGTTGCGGCCCTCGAGGCCGAGCTCGCGGGCAAGGTCGATCGCCTGTTTCGTCACGCCCGCGTCGGGCCCGAAGGCGTAGTCGGGGTGGTTCACACCCATGAAGACGAGCTTCACCTCCGGGCGCTCCCCGGCCAGCCGGTCCATCGCGCGGAGGAGCGTGACGGCATCGTTCCACTCGGTGATGCCGCCGTTCCAGAGGAGCACGCGGTCGCCATGCTCGATCCCGGGCACCACGCCACGTAGCACCGGCCCGTGGGCATCGAGGGGGCGCTGGGAGACGCCGTAGGGGACGATATCGATGAACTTGCGGAGCGACGGGTCGCGCTCGTACATATCGGGCGGGACGAGTGCGAGGGCCATCAGCATCCCGATCCACATGTCCCGCTGGCGCTCATCGGCGCAGAACATGAAGTCGGCGAGGGTGAGCTGCATGTTGAGGTACCAGCGATTGCTCGCCATCCAGGTGCGGCGGAGCCTGGGCGGAAAGTCGCGCCGCGAAAGCTCCATCCACTCCACGTAGAGCGGCGTGAAAGCATCGAGCGCGAGCAAGGTCTTGCCCATGAGGCGCGCGAACTGGGGGGGGAAATTCCGCGAGACCGTCACATCATGGGCGCCGGCGAGGAAGGTGGCCTCGGCGTTGGAGGTCCAGTGCTGGAGGCGGACGTTGGGGGCGGGTGGGGCGATGGTCCCGCGGTCGCCGGGGATGCCGAGGGTGATTTCGGCTTCGGGGAGTGCGCGCCCGAGGGCGCCGGCGAGCTGGTAGGCGCGGATGCCGGGGGAGGCCATCTTCGGTCCCACGGCCGCGCGTGAAAGCATGAGGATCTTGGTCATGCTGTCAGCCGGACCGGGCCCGCCGCGGGATCGGGGATGGGTATTGAGTTCTTGAGGGCTGCTTCGAGCCAGGCGGCGATCGCCTCGTCGAGGTTGGCCAGCGCTTCGGCCGGCGTCTCACCAGCAGTCAGGCAGCCGGGCAACTCGGGCACCTCGCCGAGGTAGCCCTCGACGGGCTCGCCTGTGATGACACGGTGGTAGGGCATTCTTAGCCGGCGCTGGACTTCGGTCTCGATTTCGTCAGGCGTCATTCATCATCTCGGGTTGCATCGAGGGCCTTCCGGACGTACACCGCGAGGACGCGCGGCCGGCGAAACGGGATCACCAGGAGCCGTTCGCCAGGCCGTTGGTACACGTGGTGGCTTCCGCGAATGGTATCAAGTTCCCAGTCATAGAGGCGTAGCAATCGATCCAGCTCCTCGAAACGGACGTCGGCGGGCCTGGCTGCGAGCCGGCGCCGGAACTCCTTCCTATCCACGAGCGGCCGGCATGCCGGCCTCACCTCCTTCCGCCGTTTGCGCTTGTCGCGCGGCTCTCGCCCGTTCGGCGGCCTTCTCTCTGCGATCTCGCTCGCGGTCCTTTCGTTTGTCGCGGTTGTCGAGCACCTGGAAGACGGCCCGCCGCAGAACATAGGTGAAGACGCGCTGCACGAGCCCGGGGAAGCGCTCCCACTTCGGCGCGACCGGCGGCCGTTCGTCGGCGCAGAAACGGATGAGCGGCGCCATCGTGACGTCCCATTGGAGCGAGGCGCGGGCGGCGGCGAGGTTCGCCTTGCAGCGTGCATGGAACTCCCGGTCGTCGATCAGCTTTTCGATCGCGCGGGCGAGCGCTTCCGGGTCCTCTTCCGGGACTACGATCCCCCAGGTGTTCTTCGCCACTTCCTCGGCAAGCACGTCGCCGTGGGTACAGATGAACGGGAGCTCGGCCCAGATGAGGTCGACGAAGCGCGTGCGGTGGCTGTAGCGCGTTTCGAGGTTATCGAAGTACGAGCAGACCGAGATGTCGGCTTCCTGGACGTAGCGCTTCGCGGTTTCGTGGGAGACCCAGCCCTCTTCGAAGAAGACGGTGCGGTCGAGCTGGCCGTTGCGGGCGGCGATGGCCTTCGCATCCTGGAAGCGGACGCCGGTCCCGAGGTCCTTGATGCCCGGGTAGGCGGCCCCGAGGAAGAGCAGCTTGATATCGTTGCGGCCGAGGATGTGGAGGGCTTCGAGGAGGGTTGCCGGGTCGTACCACTGGATGATGCCGCCGTTCCAGATGATCACCCTGTCGGTCTCACTGAAGCCGGGGTGAATGCCGCGGAAGACGTTCCGGCCCGGTTCGGGCAGCTCAGAGCGGATCCCGTGGGGCGCCGAATCGATGTAGCGCCGGAGGGTCGGGTCGTTGTCGTAGGCGATGGGGGAAATCAGCCCGAGCGAAACCATCATGCCGACATAGCTATCGCGCTGGCGCTCGTTACACGTGAGGACAAAGTCGGCCAGGGTGAGCTGCATACCGAGGATGGTGCGCGTCCGCTGCACCCAGGCGTGGCGTTTGTAGCCGTGGTGGTGCTGGCGGCCAACCTCCATCCACTCCATGGCGTACTGCGAAAAGAGGTCGACCACGAAGCGCTTCCAGGGGAAGAAGGCGGCCACATGGGGCGGCAGGCCCGAGGAGATGATGATGTCGTGGGCAGCGACGAGCTGGAGGAGGTTGCGGTTGCTCCAGCGAAGGACGCGGTAGGCGCGGTCGGCGGGCTCTTCGAATTCGGCGTTGGGGCCGGCGAGCGTGACCCGCGCGCCGGGCACATGCTCTGCCAGCACGCGCGCCTGGGCAGTGGCGCGAATACCCGGGGCGGACATGTGACTGCCAAGGTGTCCGCGGGCGAGGATGAGGATGCGGGGACCCATCGCGCCGAAGCGTACCGGGAGATGGAGGAAGGGAGAAGTGACAGGGGCTGGAGCGGCTTGCGCCGGCGCGAATCGGACATGGAGTTCCAGCAGGGTCAAGCGCGAAACCTCCCGCGCTCCCTGAGGATCAGAACGGCTGGCTTTCCCGTAGACTGCGCGCGAAGAATCGCCCTGCCCGGGAGCACCCCCATGGCTTTCACCGACCGTTACGGCCTTGCCCTCACCACCTCCTCCGCGAAAGCGGCCGAGTTGTACTCGCGCGGGCTCGACCACTCGCTGGCGGCCGAGGCACAGGCGGAACGGTGCTTTGCCGCCGCGCGCGAAGAGGACCCGGGTTTCGCCCTCGCGTACGTCGCCGAGGCGAGGATGCTCCAGTTCCGCGCCAGGCCCGCCGAGGCGAACCAGGCCGCCGCCCGGGCGCGGGAGCTCGCGCCGGCGGCCACCCGCCGCGAACAGCAGCACATTGATTGCATCGCCACCGCCATCGGCGGCGACCCCGTGGGCGCCCTGGCGAAGCTGCGCGAGCAGGTTGCCGAGTTCCCGCTGGACGCATTCGTGCTGTCCCAGGCCTGCGGGGTCTACGGACTCATCGGTTTCAGCGGCCGGCTCGAACGCAACGAAGAGCAGCTCGCCCTGCTCGAGCCGATGGCCACACGTTACGGTGACGACTGGTGGTTCCTCTCGCAGATCGGGTTCGCCTACAACGAGCTCTTCCGCCACGAGGAGGCGCGCAACGCAGTGGAGCGCTCGTTGGCCGGGTACGAGCGGAACGGCCACGCGTCGCACACGGTCGCGCACATCGCCTACGAGACCGGTGATGCGTCCGGCGGGGCGGATTTCATGCGGAACTGGCTGGTGGGTTACGACCCCGCGCACCAGCTCTATGGCCACAACCACTGGCACCTGGCGCTGTTCGAACTGGCGGCCGGCAACACGGATCGCGTACTGAAGCTGTACGACGCGGTCATTAAGCCCAGCGTGTCGACCTCTGCTGCCCTCGGGACGATCGCCGACGCGGCATCGCTGCTCTGGCGCTGCACGCTCACCGAGCGGTCAGCGGACGCCCTGCCGTGGGCTGAGGTGGCGGACTTCGCCGCCCGGGCGTTCCCGCGTTCAGGCATGGTCTGGGCTGATGCGCATTGCATGATCGCGTGGTGCGCAACCAACGACCAGGCGCGTCTGACCACGCTCATCGGCCAGCTGCGCGACCGCTCGGCCGGGGGGAAGGTGTACGCGGGGCCGATGCTGCTGACGCTGGCCGAGGGGTACTCAGCGTTCGCCGCGGGGGAGTGGGACCTGGCGGCGAACCTGTTCGAAACGGCTGCGCCGGAGTTCATCCGGCTCGGCGGCAGCCACGCCCAGCGCGACATCTTCGAAGAGACGCTGATCGAAGCGAACCTCCGGGCGGGGCGCGCGGAGCGGGCAAAGCGCCTGCTGGCAGGCCGGCTCGAGCGGCGCCCGAACGGGCGGGACCAGCGCTGGCTGGCACAAATCAACGAGCGATTCGCCGCGGCGGCAGTGTAGCTCGAGCCGGCCCGGACGTGAGCCCACCGGGGATAGCGTGAAGATTTCGCGCTGTTATGCGGATGAAATGCCTTCGCCCCTTCGTGCAGCACCTCCGAGATGCCGCGAAGTCCACCATGGCCGCTACGCGCCCCAAAGGAGGTATCGCCATGAGTACGACATCGGACATCCGGCGGCCCGCCGTCGGCGCATCGGTCTGGACGAACGATGGCAACCAGTTCGGCTACGTGAAAGAGGTGAGAGGCGACTACTTCAAGGTCGACGTCCCCTGGTCTCCGGACTACTGGCTGAGTTGCGTCCACATCGCTGAACTGGACGGGCCGCGTGCCATCCTTCGCCTGGGGAAGCACGAGATCGACGATCACCGGCTGGAGCAGCCCGGCCTCGACCCGGTGGATGAGACTGCTGGCCGCCTGTTCTCTTCTACCGAGGTAGCGGAGCAACGGGAGCGGATGGAACGTGAGCTCGAAATGCAGAAGGAGCGGATGCGGACTGGCCTGCAGTAGCCCGCACCCCGCTCCGGCCTCAACGGGCGGCCCCTCCCACCGGGGCCGCCCGTTTTTCTGTGTGCCAGCCGCTGACGCTGTGCCGGGCCGTGCTTGGAGTTGTGCGCGCGAAGACGCGACGGTTGCCTGACTACCACTCCCGGGAGGTCAGGCAATGGCACTCACGATCCTTGATGCGGGCACGGTCCACAGCCGCTGGCTGGCGGCGGTTGCCGTGCTTGCGCGTGCGACCGGCGGACTGGTGTCGTGCGCCCTGCGCCACCCCGGGCGGCCGCTGGCCATCTCCCGGGCCACCGGCAGGGTGAGACTCCGATGAGCGAGGAGGTGCCAGTTGGACGGCTGGTCTCGGCGATCGTGGCGGTCCTGGGCGCCGCGCTGCTGCTTTCGCTGGGTGGGCTCGTGGTGCTGGGCGCCGTGGGCGGCGATGCGGGCGTGAGTACCACGTTGACGCACATCATCGAGACGGTATTGGGGGTGTTCGTGGGGATCGCGGCGGGAAAGCTCGCGGGGGAGGAGTGAGGTAGGTCAGGCGAGGTCGTCGGCCCGCAGACGGAGGCCCGGGTTCGAAGCGAGATGCAGGGCGTTCACCTGTAACCAGTGCCGCTCGCTCTGCCCATCGGCCGGGGCGAAGGGCCGGGTGAGCCCGACGCCCAGGATGACGGGGGTGCCATCATCAATGGCTTTCGTGGCAAGGCGGACGCGATCCATGGCCGGAGCCCGGAACTCGTCTTCGTAGTAGCGCGCATCGGTCAGGCTAAGGTCCAGGCCCTCGCTTGCGAGGACAACACGCAGGCTTGCGGAATCGCCGGTGGTCCGGACCGCCAGCGCACAGGACGCTATCGGAAGATAGGTGCCGAGTGATGCCTCGCCCGCCAGGAGTGGAACCGATGCCCGGCGGTTCTGGTGGTGTTCAAGGCTGGGCCCGAAGATGTCGTAAAGCGACTCAGCCGCAGTTTCCTCCAGGATGCTCCACAGCCTGGATGGTGAGACATAGCCGGCCCGTCGTGCCCTCTCCGGAGCGAACAGAGCATCCTCCACCTCGGGCGGCCGCGCACCTGCCGGGTGAGTCCGGCCGAGTTCGACTACCGCTCCCATATCAAACGGCCCGGGTGGCGCGAGCAGGCCGGTATGTAAGCGCTGGCCCGCCACCGGGCGGACATGGCGGTGCTCCCGCTCGGACAGGCCGGCTACGCAGCAAAACCCGTGAGCCATCCGCGTCACGTGGGTCACCAGGATCTGCACTGAGGTATCCTCCGCTCAAAGGTGGCGAACCACGACGCCTTTCCAGTGTTGTTGGAGGTACTCCGCCGCGAGTCTCCGGTGGCACTGCCCCGGCGTGTCTTCGCTACAAAGCAGGGCGATGCCGCTCCCGTTCAGCGGCGCATTCAGGACCTGTTCCACGCGGCGTGTCCGGATCAAGTTGAGATAGGCGTCCTGGTAGTCATCCCAGCAGATGCTTTTGGCCCGGTACGCCTTAAGCAGGCCCGCCTCTGGCGCGAGTTCGGGCACCTCGACATAGCTCACCCCGCAAAGGCTTTCCAGGAAATACTTCAGGTCCCCCTGCTTCGCAAATCCGGCAAGCTGCGATGACTTTTTCAGCCGGACATCCCACACTTCGGCGACACCGGACTCGGCTATGCGCCCGAAGAAGGATTCAGCGCTGGTTCGTGTAAAACCGATAGTGGCGATCTCCACGCATCCTCCAGCATGGGAACCTGAACGGGTAGTTCCGAATCGTTGCGAACCGTCCCGTTTGCCAGAATATGCCGTATGCGGTCATCCGGCATACCTCGGTCTCGCAGAACCCGGGTGATGAGAAGGGACCGGTGGCAGGCAATCGGGTCGGCCTCGGAGCACAGTATCGCAATGGAATAGCGCTCCGCATTTCGCTCCAATGCGCCTATCCCCGAGAGAAACGACTCTGTGCGCGAGAGGGGCGCGTAGAGCACATGGCCAGCCTCGTCGTAAAAAGCGGGGTCCGCCGGCCGCCCCCCGAGAGAATCCCCCATCCACACGTACCGCAGCTTGCCTGCGCAATGCCGGGCCAGCTGCTCACGGTTGAACTGAGGACAATAGCGGGAGAACGGCGACGAACGCACATCCACTACCACGCTAATGCCGTTGCGCCGCAGCAGGTCCAGGAGGTCGTCTGCGGTGTGGTTAGAGTGGCCCACGGTGTAGAGGGGATACGCCATGCGCGAACCTCAAGAACTTCTGTTCTATCCTAAGCCGGCGGCAATATCCTCGCCAGCCCCCCGGAGGGATAATCCGGAGCGACTGGGCCTACAGCTGGAGCGTGATTCTCAGGGCCGCTTCCACGGAGCGCAGCGAAGCGGCCGACAGGACGCCCCACCTGCGTAGCAGGCGCTTTTTCGATAGCACGCGGACATGTTCTGTGCGCGCGACCGATTCAGACGGCAATCCACCGTCGCCCTCCGGGATCACGACCTGGCTCGGGAGGAGCCGCGAGCCCCGGGTACGCGTGAGGGGCACGGCAATTACGTGTGTCCGGGTGTTGTTCAGGCTGTCGCGGGACACGATGACAACGGGCCGCGTGCCTGCCTGTTCTGAGCCTTCTACCGGGTCGAGCCGGGCGAGGTACACATCCCCCCGGTTCACCCGTCCCAGCCGCCGTCAGTTTCGTTGATCGCCGACCAGCTCTCCCGGTCGGCACCGGTAAAGGCTGCATGGAGTTCCCGCTCTTCGGCGGCAAGGTCAGGATCGTTGGCGAGTTCGTAGAACGTCCGGTCGATCTCCTCCTCCTTTCGCCGTGCCAGGTCCGCGCTCAGCGCCTCGATGATGAACGCAGTACGCGACGAAGCTCCGCCGACCGCAACCAATGCGTCAACCCTCGCCAGGAGGTCCGCCGGGAGGGAAACGGTAGTCCGGACGACGGAAGGCCGCGTTTCCTTGATGACCATGTGGATGCCTCCACAGGCATCATATCATGCATCAATTCGGGCATCGCTCAGCGCTTCAGGCCCGGCGTCTCCTTGCGGTAGGGGCCCTCGCGCCAGTCCAGCGCGCCCTTCAGGCCTGTGCCGTTTTCGGCGCCTTCGCGCATCTTGTCCTGCCAGCCGTAGCTGAAACTGGTGAACTGGCCGGCCGCGTCCAGGTCGGTCGAGCTGCGGACCGACGAGTAGATGCCCATGTTTTCGTAGAAGCGGTTCATGTTGAGCTTGAGGACGGCGAGGTGGTCGGCGGGCATGATGGCGAGGCGGTCGGCCAGGCCGATCGTGTTGGCTTCGAGGTCGTCCTTCGGCCAGGCGTAGTTGATCATACCGATGCGTTCGGCCTCGGCGCCGGAGATAGCGTCGCCGGTGTAGTAGAGCTCCTTGGCCTTGCGCATGCCGATGACGAGCGGCCAGATGACGCCGGTGCGGCTCGTGCCGAGCCCGCGCAGGCCGGGGTGGCCTATCTGGGCGTCCTCGGCAGCGACCACGAGGTCGGCCATCATCGCGAGTTCGGCGCCGCCCGCGAAGGCGTAGCCGTGGACCTGGGCGACGGTCACCTTCGCCATGTTCCAGAAGTACATGTGGATGTCGGTGATCTGCTGCATGCCGGTGCGGATGCCCATGAGCAGCCGCCGGCGCTGGTCGTCGACCGCGCGGTAGCGGCGCACGACGGCATCGGCGCCACCCCGGGCGGGAGCCAGGTCGTATCCCGCGCTGAAGGTGCGCCCGGCGCCGCGCACGATGATCGTGCGGGCCGAGTCGTCGGCTTCGAGTTCGTGGAGGGCGTCGTTGAATTCGAAGAGCAGCTCCTGGGAGAGCGCGTTCATCTTCTCCGGGCGGTTGAGGGTGAGGCGGGCGACGCGGCCATCCGTGCCGACGCGGTCAATCAGGAGGTGTTCGTAGGTAGTCATGAACGGGATTATAGGGAGCGCGCGCGGCGGCCGGTGGGGTAGACGAGTGGCGCTTGCCACGCCCCACGCGCAGGCGACGATGGGCCAGGGCGGCCACCACGAGCACCAGCCAGAGCCAGGGGGTGCCCCGGTGGACCCTCCTGGTGGGGCAGGCCACGGTAGGCCCAAGGCGACCGCGACGAGACGGTCCCAGCCAGGCACTGGTTGCCCTGCACATCAATCGCCCCTATCGAGGCCGCCCGCTTCACCGGTGGGCCCGGGTACGGTTCAATCGATCCGGGTGGGCCGCACCGGCCGAACCGGGGGGACCGTGGAAGATACGCTGCACATCACGTTCATCTGGCTGCACATCCTGGGTATCACGCTCTGGGTGGGGCCGCAGTTTTTCCTGGCGGTGGCCTGGGTACCGGCTTCGCGCCAGATTACCGACATGCCGACCCGGATCGCCGCGATGCGGGTCATTACCCGGCGCTTCGGCTACCTGGGTGGCTTCGGGCTGATCCTGACCATGGTCGCGGGGACCTATCTCATCATCGACTGGCGCGACCACTACGCGGTGCCGGGCGACGCGGACTTCCTGTCGCTCCGCTACGGTGTGGTGTTCGTCATCAAGATGACAGTGCTGATGGTGATGCTGGCCGTAATCACGCTGCACATGTTCTGGTTCGGGCCGCGGCAGCTCGACAAGCTCGAAGCGCAGGCCCGTGGTGAGCACGTGACGGAAGAGGAGCTGCGGAGCATCCGCAAGCAGTCGATGTTCCTGAGCATCTCGGGGCTGGTGCTGACGCTGGCGATCATGGTGATGGGCGTGATGCTCAACACGGCCTCATGGAGCCTGCAGGAATTCTGAGGCTTTTCCCCAGCTTGCGCCCATACCGCCCCTTCTCCCAGACTCCATCTCCAACGAGGTGAAGTCCGATGCGTGTGCTCGCCGGTATCCTTGCCGCCCTGGCGTTCGTGTTCGTTGCTGCCTGTGGTGGCGGTGACGGCGGCGATGCGAAGTCCGAAGCGGGCCTCGAGAAGGCGGTCCGTCGCGCCGCCGAGGGCATCTTCGGGGGCGACCTCCACGACGCCTACGACGCGTACTCGAAGGAATGCCGCGAGCAGACGCCGTACACGGAGTTCGCCGCCGGCATGACGCTCGCGGAGGCGTTCATGGAAGCCTTTACCGGCGCCAAGCTCAAGGACATCAAGGTGAAGGACGTTGAGGTCCGCAACTTCTCGGGTGATCGCGGCGAGGTGAAGCTTGTGGTCGAGGCCAGGGATATTGAGGGCTTCGACGAGGGCCAGGAAGAAGAGTGGAGCGAATGGGTGTGGGAGGACGGCAAGTGGGTCCAGACCGACTGCGGCGACCTGGGCCCCGGCGGCGTCCTCGGTGGCGGCGACGACGCCGCCCCGAGCGACGATGAGCCGCAACCCGTGCCCACGCCCGGCGCCGGGCCGGCGATAGGGACGGCGGTGGAGGCCGGCGGGAGCCGCTACACGGTCCACAGCATCGAGGACCCGGCGAAGGCCGGCGAGTATTTCGGGCCGGACCCGGGCAAGCGCTGGGTCGTCATCGAGGTGACCCAGGAGGCGCTCGACAGGCAGGTCTCGGGCAGCCCCTTCGACTTCACCATCCAGGACAGTGACGGCTTCATCTACGACTTCGGCTTCGGCGAGAAGGAGCCGGAGTTCTCCAGCCGCGAGCTGGCGCCGGGCCAGCGCCAGCGGGGGTTCATCACGTTCGAGGTGCCGGAAGACGCGGAGCTCGTCGCGGTCTGGGTCGATGCCGCCTTCCCGAAGCCGCACACGCTGATCGCGGACCTGACGCGGGACTAAGCGCGCGGATCCAGCTCAGTGCTCGGCAGCATGGTCCTGGAGCACACGAGGGAGGATGAAGAATGACGGCTGAAGAACTGGAAGCGCAGGTGCAGGCCATCATCCGCCGTCCCTACCACCAGGTCATCACCGGCGAACCGGGCGAGGGGTACCTGGGAGAGATCCCGGAGCTGCCAGGGTGCTTTACCGCAGGCGAGACGCCGGAGGAGGCGATCCGAAACCTCTCCGAGGCCATGGCGGTCTGGGTCGAGTCGGCACTTGTTCACGGCGACCCGATCCCGGAACCGGCTACAGGCCCGATCCGCTTGAGCGCCTGATCGGGGCGGCCGGAACCGGTGGCGCCGCTGGGGACTAAGCGCGTGGGGCCTGGCGCGCGAGCCCCTCGCGGATCTTCTCGATAGCGGTCCGCGGGGTTGCGTGCCCGCGGGCGGGCGCCCCGGCGGGGATCGCGGCGGCGCTTTCGCGGCGGAGTTGTTCGCGGACGCGTTCGACGAGCGCTGTGGCGGCCGCGAAGCTCGCCTCCACCTCGCCGGCGGTCTCGCCGGTCAGGAGCGCGGGGTCGATGGCGGGATTCGTGGCGATGAGCGCTGCCTTCAGCCGCTCGACCGCGGCCCGGCCGGCTTCGTGGCTGGCGGCCAGTTCGGCCTCGCGCGCGGCGAGTTGCTCTTGCAGCGCCTCGACAGTCAGTTCGCCGGCGCCGGTTTCGTTGTCGTCCATGGAGGTCCCCCCTGTGGTGTTCAGGGAGAGGCTGAGCCCCGGGCGACCGTAAAGCCAAGGTGCAGATGACATGCTGGCTCCAGCGCCGGGCCGGTGCTAGCCTCGGCTGCGTACCATGAAGTTGCGGATACTCCTGCCTGTTGCCTTCGCCGGCGCCGCCCTGCTGTTCGCCGCCTGTGGCGATGGCCCGGATACGCCCGCGACCACTTCAACGCCGGGCGCACCGGGTGTGACCGGCACCGCGGGCATCCCCGCGGACTTCGGGCCGGCGCCCGTCCTCGGCGGCAACATCACCTCCATCTCGCCCGAGCACGCGGCGAAGGTGGCGCAGGCTTCGACCCGCACGGCGAACCTTGGCGACCCGAAGGGCATCTGCGCGGAAGTCACCTTCGATGGCCTGCCGCAATACGCCCAGTGGTTCCGGATGGCCGTCGACGGGGTCGAGGTGACCGAGGAGCTGCTCTGGATCGTCCCGACCCGTGAAGCCCCCACAACGGGCAAGGTCTGTTTCGTGCCCGAAGCCGGGCTGGCGGTCGGGAAGCACACGGCTGCGATCGCGGTGCAAGACCCGAACAACCCCCTGGCCGAGTCGAAGCAGGTGGTTGGCTGGGCGTTCGAAGTCACACCCTGAGTTAGTTCCCCGGCCACCCGGGCGGATTCACGGGCCGGATCGCCACCGTGACAACCCGCGTCCCGCAGGTGAAGATGCATATCGTGGGCGAGTTCACCAAGCGCTACTGGCTTCTCGTTCTTTCGGTGATAGGCCTTGGCACCGGCCTGGTCGCGTGGGCAGCGGGGAATGACACCGTTGCCGATGGCGCCTGGGCGGCCACGACAGTCCTCACGCTCGTGCCCGTGACCATCGACATTGCCCGCCAGCTCATCCAGCGGCGGGCGGGCGTTGATGTGATCGCGCTCCTGGCGATGGGCGGGGCGCTGGCCCTGGGCGAGTACCTCACCGGCGCGGTCATCGCGCTCATGGTCGCGACCGGGATCGCGCTGGAGGAGTACGCGGAAGCTCGCGCCAGCCGCGAACTTTCGTCATTGTTGCGGCGGGCGCCGCGCACGGCGGTCCGGATTGACGGCGACACCCTTACGACCGTCCCGATCGAGGAGGTCCAGCCCGGCGACGCGCTGTTCGTGCGCGATTCTGACGTGGTCCCGGTCGATGGCATCGTGGCCGAGGGCGTGGCGGTGCTGGATGAATCGGCGCTGACCGGCGAGAGCCGCCTGGTGGAGCGGGGCCTGGGCGAGCACGTGGCGAGCGGTGTGGTGAACGCCGGTTCGCCCTTCCGCATCCGGGCGACCGCGACCGCCGAGGCGAGCACCTACGCGGGCATCATCCGGCTGGTGCGCGCCGCCCAGGAGTCGAAGGCGCCGCTGGTCCGGCTGGCCGATCGGTATGCGATGTTCTTCCTGCCGCTCACGCTGGTGGTGGCCGGGCTGGCCTGGCTGTTTGCCGGGACCCCGGAGCGCGCGCTGGCGGTGGTGGTGGTGGCGACGCCCTGCCCGCTCCTGCTCGCGGCGCCGATCGCCATCGTCTCGGGAGTCTCGCGCTCCGCCCGCCGGGGCATCGTGGTGAAGGGTGGCGGCGCCATCGAGGTCCTCGCCCGCGCCCGCGCGGTGTACATGGATAAGACGGGCACGCTGACCGCGGGGGCGCCAGCGGTGGAACGGGTGGCCGTGTTCGGCGACATGTCCGAACCCGAGTTGATGCGAATCGCGGCCTCACTCGACCAGCTTTCGTCGCACGTGATGGCGGTCTCGCTCGTGCGGGCCGCGCGGGACCAGGGACTGGCGCTGACCATCCCGACCGCCGTCACCGAACGGCCTGGCGCTGGAATCGAGGGCATCGTCGATGGCCACCGGGTACGCCTGGGCAAGTTCGCATGGCTCAAGGCCGAGGGCGACATCTCCGATGCGGTCCGGCGGTTCCGGCGAGGGATCCTGCGCGAAGGGGGCTCCACGGTCTTCGTCGAGGTGGATGGCGAGATGGCGGGCGCGATGGTGCTCCACGACCCGATCCGTCCGGAGGCTGCCCGGGCCATCCGCGCATTGAAGCGCGCCGGTGTCGACGAAGTGGTGATGGTCACGGGCGATCACCTGACGATCGCCGACGCGGTTGGTGCGGCGCTCGGCATGGACCACGTGCTGGCGGGACTGACGCCCGAAGAGAAGGTCGACGCGGTCCGGCGCTCGAAGGATACGCGCGTGACCGTGATGGTCGGCGACGGCATCAACGATGCGCCCGCCCTGGCTGCCGCGGACGTGGGCGTGGCCATGGGAGCGCGGGGGGCGACGTCGGCATCGGAGGCGGCCGATGTGGTGCTGATGGTCGACCGGCTCGACCGGCTCTCCGAGGCGCTGACGATCGCCCAGCGCACGCGCCGCATCGCGGTCGAGAGCATGGTTGTGGGGATGAGCCTCTCGGTCGTGGCGATGGGCTTCGCCGCGTTTGGCTACCTGCCGCCGGTGGCGGGCGCGATCGTGCAGGAGGGCATCGACGTGGTCGCGATCTTGAGCGCCCTGCGCGCGCTCGGGGGAGGGCGGGACGGCCGCGTCCAGGCGCGCATGCCCGCCGAACTGGCGGAAGATCTGCGGCGCGAGCACCTGCGCTTCATCCCCGCCCTCGAACAGCTGCGCTCGCTGGCTGACCGGATCGAGGATATGAGCGCGGCCGAGGCATCGGCCGCAATGAGCTCGGTGAACGCGTTCCTCGTCGATGACGTCATCCCCCACGAGATGGAAGACGAGCAGGTGCTCTATCCTCGGCTGGCCGCGCTCCTGAAAGGGGACGAGCCGCTGGCAGCGATGAGCCGCACCCACCAGGAGATCTTCCACCTGGCCCGCCAGTTCCAATCCCTGCACGAGGACATGCCCTCGACCGGGCCCGACCGGGAAGACCTGGCGGACGTGCGGCGGGTGCTCTACGCGCTCCACGCTGTCCTGCGGCTGAATGTCGCCCAGGAAGAGGAGCTGTTCCTCTCGCTGGATGATGAGTACCTGACGCGGGGACGAAGTCCCGTGGCGGAAGCGGCCGCGATCCCGGGCTGAATGACAGCCCCCACGGACCGCATTTCCGCGAGAGGCGGTTCGGGCTAGGATTGGGCCGCGGGTGTTCCACCCGGTCCGGAGGCAGCGGTGCACTGGCTGGCGCGGGTTTCGGGTGATGTGCTGTCTCTTAGCCTGGCCGTCGTCGCCGGAGTGCTGGTCACGCTTGCCGTCGTCCAGACGTGGGCATCCGACGCGATCTTCGATGCCGACCGGTTCGCCGGGACCGCCGTCCGTGTGCTCGAACGCGACGATGTCCGCGGGGAGGTCCGGCGGGTCATCGTCGATCAGGCCATCGCCCAGCAGCCGGACCTGGTCACCGCGAGGCCTCTGCTGGAGACCGTCGTCAATACGGCGCTGACCAGCAAGGCGGTCGAGGCGATCATCGTGCAGGGTGCGCGGGAGCTGCACCACGCCATTTTCGAAACCGACCGGCGCAGCATCGTCCTCAACATCTCCGACGTCATGACCATCGCGGTCGCTGCCCTGCGCGCCTACGATGCAGAACTTGCCGACCGCGTGCCGGGTGGCTCTTCGGTCGGTTCCATCGACCTCGGGAGGCGCGGCGCGGCTACCCGGGTGGTTGAGATCGACCGGCAGCTGGACGGGGTCCGCTGGGTCTTCATCGCGGGGGCGGCAGTGTCGCTGGCCGGGTCGTTCGCGGTCGCACGATCGCGCCGCCGCGCAGCGATGGCGGCCGGGCTCACCCTCGTTGGCGGGTCCGTTGCGGTCTGGCTTTCGGTCGGTGTGGTCGCCGACATGATCCGGCGGGGCATCGGCGGCAACCCGGTGGTCGGCGATGCCTCGGCCGCAACCTGGGAGATCTACGCCGAGGGCCTCGTCTGGTGGATGTGGATCCAGGCGCTGGCCGGGGTCGCCATCATCACCGTGGCGGCGAGCACGCGTGAGGGAGTTACAGCGCGGGAACGGGTGGAGCGGGCCGCCCGCATGCTCGATTCGGCCTGGAAGCGCCGTGCTACGCGGGTGGTTCTCGCCTCCGGCGTGGCCACGGCCGGGCTGCTGTTCCTGGTTGCTCCCGGACCGTCGCTCCGGGTTGCCGCCCAGGCTCTGGGACTGGCGATGCTCTCGCTGGGCGGCAGCGAGGTCTTCCGGGCGCTCGGGATCGCGCGCGCCCGGGAGGAGGCGCCCGGGCCGGCCACACCGGTATTCTTCCGCGCATTGCCACGCGTCTTCGCCGGCGCCGGGCTGATGGCAGGACTCGTGGGCATGGTGCTCGTCTTCTGGGTGAACCGGGACGCGCTCCGGGCCGATTCGGCCAGCGCCCGGCCGCCGATCGACCGGTGTAACGGCCATGCCGAACTCTGCGATCGGCGCCTCGACGAGGTTGCCTTTGTCGCAACGCACAACTCGATGTCGGCCGCGGAAGAGCCGGGCTGGTATTTCGCTTCACACACGCGGGGCATCGGCGACCAGTTGGATGACGGCGTGCGCGGCCTGCTGATCGACGTGTACTACGGCTACGCGACCAACCGGGGCGTACGCACCGACCCGGAGGTCGTGGGCATCCCCGGGCGGGTCGAGTCGAGCCTGGGGGCCGAAGCCGCGCAGGCGGCGGAGAACCTCATCAGTGCGATCGGGCCGATCCCGCCCGGCGCCCGGAAATCGCTCTACCTGTGCCATGCATTCTGCGAGCTGGGAGCCACGTCGTTCGACCGCACGCTCACCAGTTTGGGAAAGTTCCTCGATGGCAACCCAAACGAAGTGGTGATCATCTTCCTGCAGGATTACGTTGAGCCGTTTGACGTGGAGGCGGCCTTCGTCCGGACCCATGTGATCGACTACGTCTACACGCTCGAGGAGGGCAAGCCTCTCCCCACCCTTCGGCAAATGATCGAGGTCGACCGGCGGTTGCTCATCCTCTCGGAGAACATCGGCAACGAGCCCGCCCCGCCCTGGTACCACGATGGGTTCAAGCTCACGCAGGAGACGCCCCATGGGTTCCGCACAGTCGCAGACCTCAGCTGCCGGCCGAACCGGGGCTTGCCCGGGAGCCCCCTCTTCCAGTTGAACCACTGGATTTCCCGGCTGACGCCGCTCCCGAGTGATGCCGAAGTGCTCAACGCCTACGACTTCCTCCTGCGACGGGCGCGCCAGTGCGAAGCCGAACGGGGCCACTTCCAGAACCTCATTGCGGTCAATTTCTACGAAGTCGGCGATGTCTTCCGGGTCGTGGATACACTGAACGGCGTGGGCGATTAACCCGGCCGCTGGCGCCGTACGAGCCGGAACGGCAACGAGCGCCGGACTGCCTGTTCGCCCGTCCCAGCCACCACCAGCACGCGGTAGCCACCAAAGCGCGGGAGCGAGACCTGGACCGTCGCGGCCATCTGCGAGAGCTGGGTCGCACCCGCGGGCAGGTTAGGTGGCCGCCCGACATTGAGCTGCGCTTCCATCCGGACGATCTCCTGGGCGTCGTCGTCTTCGATGGTGATGAGCAGCGGGATGGGGACGTTCGTCTCTTCCCATTCCACCCGCACGCCGTTCGCGATCGCCAGGCGCACCGGGGCAGGGACATCGGCTGCGTTCATCGTGTCCCAACCACCGCCCATCAGGTAGAGCTTGTTTCCCACCACCTCTGCGTGGTCGGCCAGGATTGCGTAGTCGATTTCCATAGTCTGGCCATCGTAACCCGCGCCGGAATGCGCGTCAGTGCCGTGTAACAAGGCCCGATCGTCTTGCGCCTCTCCCGTCCCGCACCTACAGTCGGCCTATGCCGCTTTTCGGCGCACCTGGTCAGCGCATTGGCTACGAGGTCTACCCGCATCCCCAGGATGCACCCCCCCTTGTCCTCCTCCACGGGTTCACGGCAAGTTCCGCATCGTTCGAAGCGAACCTGGACGGTCTGCGCGAGCACTTCACCGTAGTCACGGTCGAGCTGTTGGGCCACGGCGCCTCTGATGCGCCCATCGCGTCGGCGGCTTATGCGCCGGAGCAGGCCGTCCGGCGGCTCGTCAACCTCTTCGATCACCTCGGCTATGACCAGGTCATGCTTTGCGGGCACTCGCTCGGGGGCGCGCTGGCGCTGCGGTTCGCGCTCGACGTTCCGGAGCGGCTTGCCGGGCTCGTGGTCATCAACTCCAGCTCGGCCGCGGGGTCGCCCGAATGGCGCGAGACTGCACGCGCGGGGATGCTCGCGATGGCCGCGCGGGTGCGATCCGAGGGCACGGGCTTCCTCAAGAACACCCGCCTCTACCCGGCCCATTCCCGCCGGCTCGACCCGATTACGAAGGACCTCCTGACGCGCGACTTCGACCGCATCCAGCCAGCGGGCCTGGCGGGGACGGCGGAGTCGCTGGTGGTCGAGGTGAACGCCTACGAGCGCCACGGCGAGCTCGGCGTGCCGATGCTGCTGGTGGTGGGCGACCGCGATGCGGACTTCGCGCCGAACGCGGCCGCCTTCGCCGCGCGTTTCCCCGCTGGCCTGGTGCGGGTAGCGCACCTGCCCGAGGCCGGCCACGCCGCCAACATCGAACAGCCCCGCGAGTTCGAGGCCGCGGTCACCGGGTTCGCGCGGCTCATCGGCTACCTGCCGGCGGCCACCGCGCGGAAGACCGGGATTGGCGGCACCCGCCTGATGACCACCCTCGGGGGCGCGCTCGTGGTGGCGGGGATCGGCCTGCTGGCTGCCGCCATCTTCCTGAATGGGGGCGACGGTGGCGGCGATTCGCCCCTGTTGGCGGCGCCCGCTCCCGCCGAGGACACGCCCGTTGCGGCGACACCCACGCCGGAGGAAGCCACCGCCGGTACGCGGACCGCCGGGCCGCTCAACGCAGGCGGCGCGAGCGCCTCGCCAACCGCTGCCGCCTCACCTGCCGCGAGCCCGACGGCCACGGCGACAACGCCGCCCGCGACCGCTACCCCGACCACACGGCCGGCCACCCAGGCTGCACCGGCGAACACGCCGACGCCAGCGCCGACGCCAGCGCCCACGGCCACGCCGACGGAGGAGCCAACGCCCGAGCCCACCGCCACACCCACCGGCCCCTACGCGGCCATTAGCGGCCCAGCCACGGCCGAGGTGGGCGAGACGGCGGTCTTCTACGACGCTTCGGCGCCGGTGGGGGACGTGCTGAAGCAGACCTGGACCACGCCATCCCGCACGGAGTCGTGGGTCGCGGGCGTTTCCGTGAGCTTCCCCTCGCCGGGGTGCTACACGGTCTCGCTCACGGTGCTGTTCAAGGACGAAACATCGCAGACCGCCTCGCACGCGGTCTCGGTGGGGGGCGTGCCCTGCAACTGAGTCGCTAGCGGCTGGCTTCCCACGGGTCCCAGCCGGGGCCGCCGGCGGTCAGCTTCGAGGGGTCGCCGAAGACCGCGCCGGCCGCGACTTCGGCCAGCAGATCTCGCCCGGCGACCAGGCTGGCGGTGCCCACGCCGCCGCGGATGACCCCGGCGATGCCGTGGCCGAAGACCGTACTGGCTCCCGCCAGATAGAGGCCCTCGATCTCCGTCTTCGGCGAGGGCCGGGCCGGACCGAACTGGTCGACGGCGAGCTCGATGCCGTAGGAGGTGCCGCCGCTGGCGAAGGTGTAGCGCTCCTGCGTGATGGGGGTGGCGGCTTCGCGCCAGACGATGTGCTCGCGCAGGCCGGGGATGACGCGCTCGGCCCCTTCGATGAGGCGGTCGGCCAGCTGGTCCTTGAAGCTGCGGTATCCGGGATTGCGGTGGTAGCGCTCCCCCGCCACCGGCCCTTCCTCCACGCTCCAGAGGCGGTGGTCCGCTGGCACGATGGTCATGATCTCCAGGCTCGTGCACCCCTTCGGTGCGATCGTGCCTGTCTCCGGGTCCTTCACCGACCCGGCCGAGATGAAGCAGAAGAAGTCCTCTGGCACCCGCCCCTCGGTGGCGTCGGCGTACATGCCTTCGAGGTCGAACGAGTCGTAGTACCAGTAGTTGGTGCGGGGCATGGTTTCGCGCAGGTCGATATCGAGCCCCAGGTAGACGACGAAGAAGGGCAGGGCCATGCGGTAGTCGCGGACCCGCGCGGCGGTGGCCGGCGAGATGTGCTCCTCGCCGACCATGTCGAGCATGGTGCGTTTTAGGTCGGCGTTGGAAATGACCACCGGAGCGTGGAACTCCTCGCCGGTATCGAGCCGCACGCCGCAGGTACGGCCGTCCTGCACGAGGATGCGCTCGACGCGGGCGCGGGTGCGCACGTCGCCGCCGTTCGAGCGGACTACGTCCACCAGGTGCGCGGGCAGTACCTGCCCGCCTCCGCGCGGGTAGTAGGCGCCCTTGAAGTAGCCGTTGAGCAAGCCGGCGTGGAGGCCGACGGGCGTGCGCGAAGGCGGCGTGGCGTAGTCGCCGCACTCGGCGGCGATGACGGCGCGAGCCTTTTGGCCCACACCGCAGGCCTCGAACAGGTCGCCGAGCGTCCGCATGCCCCACTGGAGAAAGGCGGGCGCCTCCTGCATGAGCCGGGGGAGGTCGGCCTGGTCGACGGGGAGCTTGATTTTGCCCTGCTGCTGGTTGACTGCCTGGAGGATGTCGATGCAGCTGTGGATGGCGGACTCGTCGTCGGGGAAGGCGGCGACCAGGCGTTCGCGGTACAGGTCCCAGCTCGCGGGCACCTTGAAGGTAAGGCCGGGGAAGATGAGGGTGTCGAACCCGTCGGGGTCCAGCTCCACCCACTCGATCTTCGTATCGAGCCCCAGCCCTCGGAAGGCCTGGGTCACGCCGCCGTTGGGGCCGCAGTCACCGACGTAGTGGACGCCGACATCGAACTCGAACTTCTTCATGCGCCGGAAAACGTGGGCGTTGCCGCCCGCTACGTAGTGTTGTTCGAGCACCGCGACGCGGCGGCCGAGCGCGGCAAGGTAGGCTGCCGCGGTGAGCCCGCCCAGCCCTGAACCGACGACGACGACATCCCAATTCGAACTGTCCATCTCCGTGAACCCCTGGCAAGGTGAACGGTGAGGGTATTTGGAGCGACGCGGTTGGCGGTAGGGAACGGACGGTATCGGCGCGATTCCAGCGCTAATTCATCACGAGCGTGGCCGGCTCGGTGACGAACACCCAGTAGGACTTGAGCTGGAAGAGCCCGTTGAAATCGTTCAGGTAGCGCGGCTGGCCCGGCAGGTGCGACAGCCAGGTATTCGTCGGGTTATCGAACTGCAGCACCTGGGTGTACTTGACGCCGGCAAGGGCTTCGGAAACTGCCCGTGCCGTGCCGGTGTAGGTGAAGTTGTTCCAGCCCGGCTCGAGGGCGACCGTCCGGCCCGGAGGCGGGTTCGGGTTCAGGCTCGACATGTTCGATGCTGGCGCGTCAACCCAGTAGGTGTCGTACTGCTGGATCTGGAGGTAGTCGCTCGCATAGGCGGGCGCCAGGCGCGCGAAGCGCCGGTAGCCCCCCGGCTTATCGAGGAACATCTTGAGCGGGTCCCAGCGATAGATGACGTTCCACGGCGTGGGCAGCCCGGGGGCGGCGCCGGGGAGGTTCCCGGTCGGCTCCAGGTGGACGATGTTCGACCACTGGCCGTTCAGCTGCTGGACAACCAGGGCGCCGGGGCCGGGCGAGACGGAGCTGACATCCTTGCCCAGCAAGGAAAGGTCCTGGTTGGCCCCGCCCCAGGTGAAGGTGGGCTTCGCGGGCGACCCGGCGACGTAGAGCTGGACCGTCCGGCCGGGAAGGCCGCAGCCGGGCGCCTCCGCCGCGCTCTTCACCTTGATCGAGTAGGTGCTCGCGCGGCCGAATGCCTGGGCAACCGTGCTCCCGCACTCGGCGCCGTCGACGATAGCCTGGACCGCGGTGCCCCCCGGCACGTCCTTCCAGTCCTTGAGCGGCGCGCCGCTGATGGACATGGGAATCCGAGCGACGGAAGCGGCCATGTTGATGATGCCCGAGCCAGCCCAGTTCTGGCCGTGGGGCGCGGGCTCGGCCGGGGTGGCCGCATCACGCGCCGCCTTGATGTAGTCGGCGGCGGACAGGTTCGAGTTGCGCGACATCATGAGCGCGAACATCCCGGAGACCAAAGGCGTGGAGTAGCTGGTGCCGCCGTCGTAACCGTCGCGGGCGTCTCCGATCTCGGCATAGGGGTTGGCCAGGCCGATATCGGTGCGGGTGGTGCTCACCAGCTTGTTCCCCGGAGCGGCGAAGTCGATCGCCGGGCCGTAGTTCGAATAGGCGGCCCAGATGTTGTCGTTCAGGTTGTTCGAGGCGCCGACGGCGATGAGGTTGGCGAACTCCGTGTAGGCGGCGGGATAGGCCGTGCCGACCTGCGCGGAGCCGAGGGGGTGGTTGCCCGCCGCGGCCACCACGATGACGCCCTGGTCCTGCGCGAGCTGGAGCGCGGCCCGCAGCCGCGGGCTATCGGCCTCCTGGTCGCCCGGCTTCGAGGCGACGCTCACGTTGATGATGCGGGCGCCGTTGCGGACTGCGTATTCGATGCCGTCGGCGACGTCGGGCATGCGGCCTTCGCCCTGGCAATCGAGCACCTTCACCGTCATCAGGCGGACGTTCCAGGCGACTCCGGCGATGCCCTGGCCGTTGTTCCCGGCGGCGCCGATGATGCCGGCCACGAGCGTGCCGTGGCTGCCGATGTTGGTGGGCGATGAACCCATGTCGTCCAGGACCTGGCCGGTAGGCAGCGAGCTGGTGTAGCCGCAGAGGGCGGCGTTCGCGGTCGTCAGCGAGACGTAGCGGCAGCCGTAGCGGTCGTTCGTGCACTTGTTGCCGTCGCGGTCGACGCCATCGCTCTTGTTGTCTATCTGGTTTTCCCAGAGGCGGCCGGCGAACTCCGGGTGGGTGACATCCAGGCCGCTATCGATGACCGCGACGATGACCTGGTTCGAGCCGGTGTGGATGTCCCAGGCGCCGGGGGCGCCCGTCAGCGCCAGGTACTGCGCCTGGTTCGGGCCGTAATACGGGTCATTCGGGAGGCCGGCGGCGTACACCGGCGCGTCCTCCACCGCGGAGATGACGTCCGGGCGGGCGCGCAGCTCGGCCAGGTAGTCATCGGCAGTCCTACCGGGGGGCACCGCCAGGCGGCGGAAGCCCTGCTCTTCGAGGGTGGGTGGCAGCCCGTCGGCGCGCAGCTGCTGGGCCGAGACGCCGGTATCGAACTGCACGTCGACGTACGCCTCGGGGGCAGCCGCACTGACGTCCGCGCCGTCCAGGTGATTGGTTGCCGCTCCTGTGGTCGCGGCCAGAACGAGGGCAAGGATGCCCAGCCATCGCGCGCGCACACAACCTCCCCGCGGTTCTATCCGCTCAATCTGCATCTACCCCGATGATTGCCGGGGTCGGGATGGGCGTGGGCTCCGTGGCCGGGCGCTGGCCGAGGAGTTTGTCGTCAATCATAACCGCAAGCTCGCGCGCCTCGTCGATGGTCATGAACGGCTCGCCGCCGTACGTCTGGACGCTGACGACCGCGTTGCCCCTGCGGAAGATGAAGCGGTGGTAGACCGCCGCAACATCCGAGACCCCAACCGTGCCCTGTACCAGGCTGTACGCGGACGATTCGTTGGCGAGGCCCCGGGGCTTCTCGACCTCCGTGCCCGCCAGCGAACCAATCTTCTTCGCGAGGTGGGTATAGGCGCCCTTTGCGCCCTCCACGTCGGCGAAGAGGTACGTCTCGATGGTCGTGAAGAAGTCGCCCTGGAGGACCTGGGCGGAAAGCCCGACCGGCTGGTAGTAGACCTGGTAGCCGTCGACGATCTTCCACTCGCGGGCGCGGTCCTGCCCTTCCTGGTCGTTGATGAACCAGTAGGAGCTGGTGAAGGTCGTGATGTTCATGGTGAACGTGTCGGAGACGTTGACCTCGTTTTCACCGGGGACTTCGGTGATGAGGGGGATGTACTTCGAGGCGGGCAGCTGGGCGATGGGCTCGGGGCCGCCGAGGGTGCCGCCCGTGCTCGCGGGGCCTTTGTTGCCGTTCACGGTCTTACTAACGTCCGGGTCGCCGTCATTGTTCCCGCTGAGGAGAAAAATGACGACGACGGCCATGGCGAGCAACACCAGGCCGGCGCCAAGGATCAGGAGGGGCTGGTTCTTAGCGAGTGCAGCGCGCTCCACTCGCCGGGGCGAAGGCCTAGCCTCCCGTGTCGAATGATCCCCAGTCGCACCGGAAGTCTTCCGGGCGGTTTCGTCACCTTGTCGTTTTTGTTCCCCGCCGCGGTCTCCCTGCCCGCCCGCGCTGGTCGAAGACGACCCTGACGCTTCGGCTCGCGGCGGAGTCTTCTGGCGTGGGCCGCGCCCGAGGTCGAACTGAGCTCGGGCGGCGGGGTCACGCAGCAACTCGTAGGCTGCCTGGATAGACTTGAATCGATCCGAGTCCCCCGTTGCCACGTTGTCGGGGTGGTAAGTCTTGGCGAGACGCCGATAGGCAGCCTCGATGACTCCCAGACTCGCGTTCGGTGAGACCTGCAACAGCTCATACGGGTCTTGGTCCACAGGTTCCTCTCAGTCGGACTCTGCCTCGGTAGCGCAGGGAAGCCCTTGTTGGAGCGATTCAAATCGGTTCATCGAGGACCTCCCAATCTCGCTGGCCCACCGCCGGTGTCGTTGTCTCACGGACACCTGATGGGGCTGGTTCTTGCGCATCGCGCCTCCGGTTAGTTGCCGGCCGCCGGCGTGTAGTTGCTGGTGGGGGTTGGTTCGATGGCCGGCTTCTGGCCCAGGGCCTTCGCATCCGCGATCAGGGCGAGCTCGCGGGCCGGTTCGACCTTCATAAAGCCCTCCGCGCCCTTCGTGAGCACCACGGTTACCAGGTTGCCGCGGCGGAAGATGACGTGATGGTAGACCGCGTTCACTTTGGACTTGCCGATCGTGCCGAAGGTGGCGGTGTAGGCGGCTGATTCGTTGCCGACGGCGGCGGCGCTGATTGGGCTGGCGCCGGTGGACTTGATGATGGATTCGAAGTAGGCCATGGCCGCCATGGCGCCCTTCTCGGTCTCGAAAAGGTGCGATTCGACGCGGACGTAGAAGGCGCCGTTGAGGACGGCGGTGTCGCGGCCCTCGGGCGAGTAGCCGGTTTCGTAGCCGCTCTGGTAGCCCCACTCGTTCAGCAATGTGCGGCCTTCATCGGCCGAGGGGAACGTCCGTGTCGGGGCGTAGTTCTCGATGTCCAGCACGAACGTAAACGGGATGTCGGTGATCCAGTTGACGCCGAGGTCATCGATGGCGACCGAGTATTTGCTGGCGGGCCCATCGAGCGCGGGCGAGGCGCCGGGGTTGGCGCCGTTCGGCGTGTTGCTCGCCGCCGTAGTACCGGCAGCGGTGTCGGAAGCGCCCCCGTCGCCGCCGCATGCTGCGAAGGCCGGGAGAGCGAGAGTACAGGCGCAGAGGGCCAGCACGAGCCGGCGTGGCATAAGAGCTCCGGGGGCGAATGTAGCCCGAGTGTACGTTTGCCCCCGGTTTGGCGGAAGGAAAGGAGAAAGAAACCGGGAAGAGTGGGGAGGAGCGAGGAGGTAAGAAGGGAGGAGTCCCCGCCCGGCCGCCCCGGCCACCCGGCCACGCCCCACCACCATTTCCGATTCACGATTCGCGATTGCACCCCGGCTGGCGAGACATCCGGCCCTTGGAGCAGCAGGCCACGCCGCGCACGGTGGCGGCACTTCTTCAACCGGAGCCAGCCCGTGCCGAACGACACGCCCCTGCCCGTCCTCCTCCAGCGGCTCGATGAAGACCGCCGCCAGCGTTACCGCGACAACCTCGCCTTCTACCAGGGGAGCCAGTGGCCCGGGCGGGCGCGCCGTGGCGAACGGCGCCTCACCTTCAACTACGCGAAGGCGCTCGTCGACAAGGTCACCAGCTACCTGCTGACCGGCTCATCGCTCCAGCTCGAAGGTGGCGAACAGGGCGCGGAGCGCGCGCGCCGGGCGGAACGGGCCTTTCGCGCGGTGGAGCAGGCCAACGCCCTCGCCCAGCTCGACTACGAGACCGAGCTCGATTGCGCGGTCCTCGGCGATGCCTGCTACCGCGTGTCGTGGGATGCCGGGGCCGCGGAGGTGCGGGTGACGGCCCCGGACGTGCAGGGCATCTTTGCGTGGCGCCAGCCGGATGACCCCACGCGGCTGACCGCGCTCGCCTCGCAGTACCGCCTGCCGCCGGACCCGGGCGCTTCCGAACGCCCCGAGGACCTGGTGACCGAGTACTGGACCGCGGCCGCCTTCGAGCTCTGGCGCGGAAACGAGCTGGCCGAACGGCAGCCCAACCCCTACGGCCATATCCCCTTCGTCCTCTTCCCGAACGTGCGCGAACCGAAGCAGCCGTGGGGTGCGAGCGACATCCCGGCGCTCATCGAATCGAGCCGCGAACTGAACCGCGCCTACAGCCAGCTCAGCCAGATCCTGGAGCTCTCGGGCAACCCCATCGCGGTCCTCGAAGGAGTGCACGGCTCGCAGGACATCGCGGTCGAACCGGGCGCGGTGTGGGAGGTGCCAGAGAGCGCGAAGGCGTACCTGCTCGACCTCCTGCAGGGCGGGGGCGTGGCCCTCCACCGCGAGTACATCGACCTGGTCTACCGCACGCTGCACGACCTCGGCGAGTCTCCCCGGACGGCGTTCGGGCACAACCCGCAGGGGCTCAGCGGCGTCGCGCTGAACACCGAGCTCGACCCGATTGCGCGCAAGGTGGCGCGCAAACAGCGCATCCGCACGGCGGTCTATGAGCGGCGGGCCGAACTGGTGCTGCGGCTGCTCGCGCAGTTCACGGGGCTCGAGACCGGGGCGGTGCGCCCCGTGATGCACTGGGGCCCGATCCTCCCGGTCGACCGTTCGCGGCAGGTGGCCGAGGAGCGTTCGCTGGTGGAGGCGGGCATCCAGTCGCGCCGCACGGCCGCGGCCAACCTGGGGAGCGACGATCCGGCGGCCGAGTGGTCGAGGGTGATCGAGGAGCGAGTAGTGCTGTGAGGGGCTTCCAGGGGGCTTCGATGCAAGCAGACCGCCGGGGGACGGACGCGACCGGGGGTGTGGCGGGGTTAAGGAACGCCTGCGGCGGCGCCAGCGTCTAGTACGATGACAAAGCACGCCTGGCGGGGGTGATTGGATGATTCAGCGATTCGCGGGGTGGTGGCTGGCTCTGGCGCTGGTGGCCGCGCTCCTTGGCGCGAGCGCCGGGACCGTGAGCGCGGCGGCAACACGTACCTGGACCGGGGCGGGAGCCACCGCGAACTGGTCCGACGCGGGGAACTGGGATAGCGGTGTCCCCGTGGCGGGCGACACGCTGGTGTTCCCGGCCGGGGCGGCGCAGAAGACCAACACCAACAACCTGGCCGCGGGACTCGTGTTCGACACCGTGCGCTTCACCGGCGGCGGCTACCGGCTGCAGGGAGCCGCTTTCGATGTGACGGGCGAGTTGCGCAACGAGAGCCCCTCGAGCGACACGAACGTTGTGGAGATGGCCGTCGGCGGCGGGGGCGGTGTCGCGCAGGTCTCGGGACGGATGGCGCTGACCGGCGCCAACACCTTCACGGCGGTGGCGGCAGTCACTGGCGGGACGCTCCTGGTAACAGACGACAGGGGGTTGGGCGCCGATACGGCGGGCACCACTGTCTCGGCGGGCGCCACGCTCCAGCTCTCCGGGTTCACCGGCATCGGCAACGAGCCCGTGCTGCTCGCCGGGGCGGGCGTTGGCGGATGGGGCGCGCTGCAGTCGTTGTCGGGCACGAACTCCGCAGCCGGGGTCACCCTCAGCGGGCCGGTGGTCATCGGCGTGGGCCAATCGACTCTGGTGCTGGGCGGGCTCGACCAGGCAGCGCCGGGCGCGAGCCTCACGCTCGTGGGCGGCGGTAAACTCCAGGTCGATGGGATGGGCACGTTTGCCGGGCCGGTGACCGCCGAGCACGGCAATCTCACCTGGAACAGCTCGACCCCGGGCACGGCGACCGTCCTGCGCGATGGGTGGCTGCGGGGCACGGGTTCGGCCGGGAGCATCGACGTTACGGCCGGGCTGGTGTGGCCGGGGTCCGGTTCGTCGCCGGGCATCCTGGCGACCGCTGGGAACGCCATCTTCAACGGCGGTCGCTTCAAGGTGGACCTGGACGGGACGGCCGCGGGGACGGGTTACGGGCAGCTCAGCGTGGACGGGCTGGTGAGCCTGGCCAGCAACGCGACCCTGCTCGAGATCGACCTGGGCTTCGTCCCGAGCGTGGGTAACACCTTCACGATTATCAAGAATTCCGGGAGCGGAGCGGTGCAGGGCACGTTCTACGGCCTGCCCGAAGGGAGCACCTTCGTGGCCGGCGGGCTGGTCTTCGGCATTTCGTACAAAGGGCCGGGCGGCGCCGGCAACGACGTGGTGCTGACGGTGCTCCGGCGGGTGAACGCGGACCTGGCGGCGGGGCTTTCGGTGCAGCCGGCGACGGCCTCGCCGGGCGGCCTGCTCACCTACACGGCGACGGTGACCAACGCCGGGCCCGACTCCGCCGCTTCGCCGCGGGTCTCCATGGGGATACCCGGCGGGACGACATTCGAATCGGTGACCGCGCCCGCGGGGTGGACGTGTGTGAAGCCGTCGCCCTCTGGCTCCTCGAGCGTAAGCTGCACGGGCCCGAACCTCGCATCCGGGGCTTCGGCGAGCATCACCATCGTGGTGCGGGTGGATGCCGGCAGGAACCAGCCCATTTCGGCGACGGTGGGTACGTTCGCGCAGACCACCGACCAGGACAGCGTGGACAACAGCGCGACCGTGGTGACGCCGATCGGCACGCCTGACCCGCGGCCGTACAAGCTCTATGTGCCGGGGGTCGCCAGGGACTGAGCCCGCCGCGTCACCAGGAGCCGTCGCTGGCGAGCCCGGGGAGGGCACGGCGGAACGGCTGCTGCCCGGCGGGCGAAACGCCAACGGAGACATCGACGGCGTTGTCCGCCGGGTCCTCTTCGGCCGAGGCGTGGGTGAGCTGGCCGGTGAAGACGACGCTCGCCCCCGCCGCGGCGGTCACGGAGAACACGACATGGAAGTCTCCGGCCTCACCGGGTGCAAGCGCCTGGCGCGTGCAGACGATGTCGCCCGGCGCCCCGACGACCGGGGTCTGGCAGCCCCAGCCCGCGGGGGCCGTCAGCGAGACGAACGCAAGGCCAGCACCGGCCGTGATGGTTACCTCCGGGCCGGTAGCCGCATCGGGCCCGGCGTTGGTGGCGCGGAAGACCAGCGGCACCTGCCCGCCCGAGGGCACGCCCTGGGGTGTGCTCAGCAGGGCTAGCGCCGCGTCGGCGGAGTCAGGCGGGAGCGGCGCGAGGACCATATCGTTGGCCGGGTCCGGGCCGCCCGCGTAGGTGATCTGGAAGAAGGTGGTCTCACCGACGATCAGATCGGATCCCTCCTCACGCAAGGCGAACTCGCCATTGATCGGCGCGGGGCCGGTGTTCTCGATGAGCGTGACGGTCCCGCCCAGCGGGACATCGCCGTCGCCGTCAATCCACAGGGTGGGGCTCTCGAGCGACACGAGGCCGGTGACGCGCAGCGCGGTGTAGGAGTTCCCGGCATCGATCGTGATGTGAACGCTACCCTCGGGGCCGGCTTCGAAGTCACCCTCCACCGTAAGGGTGCCGGTCCCGTGGATACCCGGCGTCAGCCACCCGCCGAGGAGACGGACCGAACCGGTGCTTCCGTCGCCCTTGAGTTCGCCACCATCCACATCGACCGAGGCAAGCAGGTCACCACGGACCGAGAGCCAGCCTTCGAGGACGGCGATGGTGCCGTCGAAGTCGCCCCCGTCCTCGATCTCGAGGGTGCCGTCGCCGGTCATGGTGAGGGTGAGGTGCTCTCCGGCCTGGTCGATGCCGTTCGGGAGGCGGAGGGTGCCCTCGACGACGGTGACCGTGGCGTCGCTATCGATGAGGACGTTGCCCAGGTGGTTGATACCGGACAGGCTGCGCAGAGCCCCGCCGCCATCGTGCCCATCGCCGTTGATGGTGATGGGCTCGGCCATGAGGGCTACGTCGAACTCAAGCGTGCCACCATCAATCACGGTACCGCCGAAGGGGCTGCCCAGGGCCTCGGGGCGGGTGACGCTGAGGACGCCCTCGGCCACCGTGAGCGCGCCCGAAAAGGTGTTCTCACCGGAAAGCACCACGGTTCCCGGGCCAGTCTTGAGGATGCCAAAGGGGCCGAAGATCGACGTGGGAAGCCGGAGCGTGGCCCCCTGCACAGCGTCGAAGGTGGAATGGCCCGAGACGGAGATCGGCGCGTCCCACGCTGCATCGCCGAGCGCCTTGAGTGCGGGGCTCGCCGGACCGCCGATGATCAGCGGGTTGTAGATGGTCACGCCATCAGCCAGCGATACGGTCCCGGCGAGGACGTCGACGGTCGCGCTGAACTGGCCGAAGGCGTTGTTGTGCCCGGCGTGCACGGTCCCGCCGAAGACGGAGGTCATGCCATCGTGGAGGTTGTGGGCCATGAGGTTGAGGGTGCCGCCGTGGCTCGTGATGCCGCCCTCGCCATCCAGCACCAGGTTGATGGTGTTCGTGCCGGCCGGGACTGGCGTGTTGTTCAGGCCGTGGAGCAGCTCGATGCGGTTGCCCCCGAGGACGTACCCGGAACCCTGTAACCGGAGCTCGGTGAAGACGGTGCCGGCCGGGTAGTCGTTGGTGTTGGACTTGCGCGCCGCCACGGCCGGGAAGACGAGGATGTCCCCCGGGTTGGGGGCCGCCGGGTTCCAATTCGCGTGGGTGGTCCAGTTCCCGTTGGCGCCGTCGCCGGTCCAGGTGCGGGTGACGGGGCCAGCCGCCCCGGCGCCGCGCCCTGTGGCAACGAGCACGACGGCCAGGAAAAGGGCCAGGGCGAACGCTCGTGCGCTCGTGCTCCCGCCGAACGAGCGGTTCAACTGCATGGGGCGCCTCCACCCTCGTTGGTCGGCGGTTTGGGCCGGTTTCTGAAGCGGAAGCTACTGGTGGCGCGTGGAGATGCCGCCATCGACGGGGATGACGGCGCCCGTGATGTAGGCGCTCGCCTTCGAGGACAGGAAGATGGCGGTCCCGGCCATGTCGTCGGGTTCGCCGATGCGGCCGAGGGGGTTGCTCGCCCGGATGCCTTCGCCGAAGCGCTGGAGCGTCTCGGCCATCATCTTGCTTTCGAACGGGCCGGGGGCGATGGCGTTCACGATGATCTTGCGGGGCGCCAGGTTGTGGGCGAGGTGGCGCGTGAGCTGATGGACCGCCGCCTTGCTTGATGAGTAGGCGTAGGTCTCCATCGCGGGCGCCTGGAGCCCGTCGATCGAGCCGATGTTGATGACGCGGGCCGGGTCGGCGGCGCTGGCGGCGGCTTCGAGCTGGGGCAGGAGGAAGCGGGTGAGGTGGAAGATGCCCTTCACGTTCAGGTTCATCACCTTGTCGAAGGCATCGTCGGGGTAGTCGGCGATGGGAGCGCCCCAGGTGGCGCCGGCGTTGTTCACCAGGATGTGGAGCTTCGGCTCGCGCTTCGCGATCTCCCCTGCGAGGAAGCGGCAGCCGGCCTCGGTGCCCAGGTCGGCTGGGATGGAGATGCACTCGCCGGTCTTCGAGAGCTCGGCGGCGACGGCGTTGCAGACGTCCGCCTTGCGGGAGGAGATGTAGGTCTTCGCGCCGGCCTCGACGAAGCCACGGGCGATCATGAGGCCGATGCCGCGGGAGCCGCCGGTGACGAGCGCGACCTTGCCGGAGATATCGAAGAGGTTGGACATGGTGGTGCCTCCCGGGCGAGCGATGTAGCCGGAGGATAGGGGGAGGAGGTGGAAGGGAGAAGCGAGGAGCGCCGGCCGTCGCATCCGAGGCGCGCCAGGGATGGCGCGCTGCGATGTCACCACCTCGAAGGCTCGGGCCCCCAGCACCCCAGACCCCGGCGAAGTCCGAAGTCCAAACGGCCAGTGGAGGTGGAGAAAGGGGGGAGAGCAGCGGCCGGCGTACAGCGATATGCTAATCTGCCTGTATGCGTACCACGCTCAATATCGATGACGATCTCCTGAAGGAGGCGAAGATCATGGCGGTCCGGGAGGGGACGACGCTTACCGCCCTGCTCGAACGGGCCCTGCGGGAATTCATCGCGCCCAAATGGTCAGGTGACTGGGAAATACCCGCGCACATCGACCGGAACGACCCTGCGGCCGTCGTGGCATTCATCGCTGAGGTGGAATCCAAGCAACGCTTGCGAGGGAAGTGGGAATTGCCCCCTCCGCATCACGGCGAGCCGGCACCCGGCCTCAGTTTTGAAAGCATTTCCAAACTGATCGACGAGGTCGAGGGGCCATTTGCTCGTCCCTGACGTCAACATCCTTCTGTCCGCCGAGTTCTATGACCTCGCACACCACCGGGTCGCGAGGGCCTGGTTGAGAGACGCCTGCGATGGTCATGAGCTTGTCGGGATTCCAGGGCCGGTTCTGAGCGCGTTCGTCCGCATTTCGACCAATCCGCGGGTTTTCGGCGGGCCGCACTCGCCGGAGCTGGCGTTCCGGCGAGTGCGAGTGCTTCTTGCTACGCCTGCAGCGGTCGCTCTCCACGAAGGACCACGGCACTGGGGACTCTTCGAACGAATCTGCCTCCAATCGGGGATTACCGGCCCGCACGTCAGCGACGCCTACCTGGCCGCCTTCGCAATCGAGAACAACGCCACGTTCGTGACCTTCGACCGAGGGTTCCAGCGGTTCCCGGGTCTCCGCGCCATCGAACCGGCATAAGCCATCCCCGAAACGAAACAGGCCGCCCATCGGGCGGACTGTTTCGTTGTTGCGAGTTGCGAGCGCTTAGCTGACGCGCTCGAAGATGGTGGCGATGCCCTGGCCGCCGCCGATGCAGAGGCTGACGATGCCGAAGCGCCCGCCGGTGCGCTCCAGTTCGTGCATGAGCTTCACGGTCAGGATTGCGCCGGTAGCGCCGAGCGGGTGGCCGAGGGCGATCGCGCCGCCGTTCGGGTTCACCTTGGCCGGGTCCAGCACGAGTTCGCTGCTGCAGGCGCAGGAGACGCTGGCGAAGGCCTCGTTCAGCTCGATGACGTCGACCTGGTCGAGGGTCATCTGCGCCCTGGCGAGCGCCTTGCGGATGGCCGGGATGGGGCCGCTACCCATGATCGACGGGTCCACGCCGGCTTCGGCGCGGGCCACGATGCGCATGCGCGGGGTGGCGCCGAGTTCCTTCGCCTTTGAGGCGCTCATGACGGTGAGGGCGGCAGCGCCATCGTTGATGCCGCTGGCGTTGCCGGCGGTCACGACGCCGCCTTCCTTGAAGGCCGGGCGGAGCTTGCTCAGAGCCTCGACGGTGGTGGCGCGGGGGTACTCGTCGACATCGAAGACCTTCTCCTCGCGGCCGATTTTCACAGTCAGCGGGGCGATCTGGTCGACGAAGCGGCCGGCTTCGATGGCGGCGATGGCGCGGCGCTGGCTCTCGGCCGAGAACTCGTCCTGGGCCGCGCGGCTCACTTCGAACTGGTCGGCCAGGTTCTCGGCGGTGATGCCCATGTGGTAGCCCTTGAAGGGGTCGCTGAGCATGTGGATGATGCCGTCTTCGACGCTATCGTGCCCGAGGCGGTAGCCCGCCCGCGCCTTGCGCAGGTAGAAGGGCATGCGCGTCATGTTCTCGGCGCCGCCGGCAACCACGACTTCCGCGTCGCCGCTCTGGATGAGGCGGGAGGCGGTGTTGATGGCCTCGAGGCCCGAGCCGCAGATGCGGTTGACGTTCATGGCCGGTGTGCCGATGGGGAGGCCCGCCTTCACGGTTGAGTGGCGGGAGAGGTAGGCATCCTCGGCGACCTGGCCGACGATGCCCATGACCACCTGGTCGACGTTTTCGGGGGCAATGCCCGCGCGGGCGACGGCCTCGCGGATGACGTGCGCTCCAAGGTCGGAGGCGGGGACATCAGCGAGGGAGCCCTGGAACTTGCCGATGGCAGTCCGGACGCCGCTGGTAATGACGACATCTTCCATTGTTCAATCCTGAGTGCGGAGTGCCGGGGTGCCGCCGACGCGCGGCCCGCGGAGTGCACGGTTTCGTCATTGTACGGAGGCGGAGTACCCGATGCCAGCGGATAGGAGCGGAGGGAGCCATAGGTGGGGGCTATGGGAAACCAGGGACGCCTTCATCGCTCTGCTGCCATCCCTCGGGCGCTGCCCATGCGCTCGAACGCCATGCCCTCGCGCTGCATAGAGACATAACTGCCCGCGCCGATGACGAGGTGGTCCAGCACTTCGATATCGAGCAGCTTTCCCGCGGCAATGAGACTCTTCGTGACGGCGATGTCCTGAGGGCTCGGGCGGGGGTCGCCCGAGGGGTGGTTGTGCGCGATGACGACGGAAACAGCATCGTGGATGATGGCTTCGCGGAAGGCCTCGGCGGGGCGGACCGCGACCGAGTTCGCGGCGCCCCCGTTGGTGGGTGAGATCGAGCCGAGCAGCCGGCCACGGGTATCGAGCGGCAGGACGTAGAACTCCTCGCGGCGGCGGCCGACGAGGCGCGGCCCGAGAAGGCGAAAGACCGCGTCTGGGCGGAGGAGGACGGGGCGGTCGGCGGGGTCGAGCTGCTGGGCGCGGCGGCCAAGCTCAATGGCGGCGGCGACCTGGGCGGCCTTGGCCGGGCCGAGCCCGCGCGAACGCTGGATCACCTTCGGGTCGGCGCGCACGAGCCCGCTGAGCCCGCCGACTGATTCGAGCAGGCCGCGAGCCATGTCGACGACGTTTTCGCCGGGCATGCCGGAGCGGAGGACGATGGCGATCAGCTCGGCATCGGAAAGGACGCCGGGGCCGTGTTCGAGGAGGCGTTCGCGGGGGCGCTCATCGCCCGCCCATTCGCGGATGGTGCGGTAGGCGGGGCGCTCGGATTCGGACATGGGCGGGATTGTACGCGAGGATGCTCAGCGCTGGCTCGGGCCATCACCGTACGGTGGGGCGTCCGGGCCGGGCTGGGTCTCGTCCCTCGGGGGTTCGGGGCGCTTGTCGACCCACACCAGGACGGCGGAGTGGGAGTAGTAGGTTGCCTCCACGTAGTCGCCCTCTTTGATCTCGGCGAGGAGATAGGCGTCGCCGCGGAGGATCTTTCGTTCGAGGCGCATGTAGTGGGAGCGGACGACGAGTGAATCGCTGCGGGCCCAGCGCCGGGTGACGTAGCCGCTTTCGGTCCGGGGCTTGTCGAAGACGTCGAGAGCGGCCTGGACGGCCTGGAAGCCGAAGAGCACGGCAAGGATGCCGACGATGGTGACCAGCACCCACGTCCCACCATTTTCGCGGTCCAGGAAGAGGATGTCGGCGGTGTAGAAGACCGTGCCGCCGAGGGCAGTGAGGAACAGCGGCCCCCAGAGGATCGCGGAGCGCAGGATCTTCCCGCGGACGGAGCGCACCCGCATCTGTTTTTGCAGCTCCGGGTCGTCCTGCCAGCTCACGGGAGAAGGATCTCCGCGCCGACGTCGAGCGTGTCCGGATCGAGGCCCGGGTTGAGGGCGACGATCGCATCGACCGTGGTGTCGTTTTCAGCGGCGATGGAGGAAAGCGTGTCGCCGCCGCGGACGATGTAGCTCCTGGTGCCGGGGGTGGGGGTGGCGGCGGCGGTGGGCGAGCCGGCCGGCGATGGGGATGTGCCCGGCGATGCGGCGGCCGTGGTGGTCGCGGATGCGGTGCGGGTAACCGGCGGGGTGGGCGTGGCCGTTGCGCTGATGGCGGCGGTGCTGGTGGGGACGGTGTGCACAACGCCGTTATCCGTTTCCTTCTCGGGTGGACGGAGGACGAGGAAGAGCGCCACGAGCGACGCGATGACCAGCGTCAGCACCGAGCCGCGGTAGACGAGCGCGCTCGGCGTGGCCGATTCGGGGGACATGCAGCGCAGGCAAACGTCGTCGCCGTGCTCGGCGCAGTAGAGCCGGCCGCAGGTGGGGCACTCAGCTTCGGCCGGGCGGTTGCAGTAGTGGCAGTTCGGTTCGGTCATGCGTGTACCCGCAAGGGTAACGGTCGGGAGGAAAGAGGGAAGAGGAAGCAGGAAAGAAGGGAAAGGTCAGGCTGGTTCGATGGTGGCGGTCAGGCCGGCCGATTCAAGACAGTTGCGGTAGTGTTCCGCGGTTTCTTTCGGGCACTCGATCACGGTGGCCTGGCCGTGGGTGTGGGCCGTCCACATGATCTGCTCGGCATCCTCCGGGGCGAGCGCCGGGACGCAGCGGAGCAGCGTGAGGATGACGTGGTCCATGCTGTTGTGGTCGTCGTTGTGGAGGATGACCCGGTAGGGCGGGATGAGGCGGCGAAGGGTCTCCTCGTCGACCACGGTGCCGGGCAGAGATGTGGGAGCAGCGCTCATGGGGACAGGATAGCCCGGACCAGTTGAATGCTCAGTCCTGTGGCTTGATGCGAAGTTGGGGTTTCCCCCGAGAGACGAACCTGGCGGGCGGAAAGATCATGTGTCCACTTTTTCGCGAGAGTCATGACCGATGGCCGAGAGCAGCGGTACGGCACCCTACGAACGCCGGGCACTCCCGCGCGACCTGGAAACGCGGCGCATGGCGATCGCTACGCTGGCGTACCGCGCCATCGCGCAGAAACGGGAGGTACAGCTCAACGACATGCTCGGCCCGGAAGGCTCGGACCTGCTTTCCGACCTGCTGGCGACCCTCGCGAACGAGACGAGCACGCAGCTCATGCTGACGGAGCGGCTGCTGGCCCAGGGGTGGACGTGGCAGGCCGTCCTCGAGGCAGTCTGGTACAACGAAGACGTGCTGCGCCAGGCAGCCCAGGCCGATTAGGCCCGCGGCGCCGGCGAGAGGGCTGGCTACGGGCGCTGCCCCTCGGGCGGCCGCGGCCCGCCCAGCGGCTCGACCGGCGCCTCCTCCACCGCCGTCCACCAGCGGACCACGGCGTGGCGGAAACGGTCCCAGCGTTCCCGTTCGAGCAGGACCAGCAGGCCAAAGCCGATCAACGCGGTGCCCCCGATGCCCAGGAGCAACCAGTACGGCGTCGTGAACAGCCCACCGGTGACCATCCGCGCGGAGGTCGCGGTCAGGGTGAGGATGGCGGCTGCCACGAGCCAGCGGCCGTGGAGGAGCAGGCCAACGGCGAGCAGGCCGATGCCGATGCCGATGAGTTCGAGCCCGAACTTGCCGCCTCCCGGTTCGAAACTTTGCTCGGCGGGCGGGAGCACCAGGAGCAGCGCGCCAAGCACCATCACGGCTTCGTGGACGTGCATGTGCTCGCGGATGAACGGCGCCGAGCGGCGGTACGTGAGGGCGAGAGCGATGAGGTAGATGCCGGCCGGGGCGGTGAACGCCTGGATATTCCCTGGCTCGCGGGTGGCGATGGCCATCAGCAGTGAGCCAAGCAGCCCCGCGCTGCCCATGATCCAGACCCAGCGCCGCTTGAGGCGGATGCCCTCGGCCGTGACCGCCGCGGCGAGCAGGCCGAGCACCGTGGCGGCGAGGCCCCACTCCTCGGTGGTCACAAGCGTCGCGCCCGGTTCGAGGCTCACCTGTTCGCGCGAAAGGAGGATGCCGGACACGGCGGCCGAGAGCAGCCACGGCGCCCAGGAGATGTAACCGATGACCACGTTGCTCTCCGAGGGAGTCCCCTCGTAACGGCGGAGGGCGATGAGGGCGGTCCATTCGAGCGTGGCGACGGCGGCGAACGCCAGCGGCAGGTAGGCCAGGTCGAGGTCCTGCCAGCGCCAGGCCGCCCAGATGGCGAGAAAGAGGAAAGAGTTCGCGATGCCGAGGAGCGTCCAGCGGCGGGCCCCCGCGTAGGCGGCCACCGGCCCGATGGTGGCGAGGGCGAGCACGCCGGTAAGGGTGCCATATGCCGCCTCCCCCGCCTCGGCTGCGACGAGCGAGCTGACGGCTGCGCCCGCCAGCCCGGCCGGTGCGAACGTCCACATCCCGGCCACTCCACCCCAGCGGCTTGCCGTCAGCACCCAGCCAACCATCCCGAGTATGGCGAACGCCCACGCGCGATCGGCGCCGGCCAGTTCGAGGACACCGTTGAGCGAGGCGCCCGCGCCGAAGAGGAAGGCGAACGATGCCTGGGTGAGCATCGTCCACTCGGCGGACTTTGCCCGCGCGGTGGGACTGTCAACGAAGAGTGCGAAGATGCTGCCCCTGGAGGCGAGCGCCGCAATGCCGAGGAGGGCCGCCGCGGCCAGCTGGACCGCGACGCCGTGCGCGTGGTGCGTGTAGTCGACCGGGAGGACGGCGATGGCGGGGACCACGGCCAACGCGACCGCATATCCCCAACCCGTCATCCCGAAGACGCGGTTCGGCTGCCACCAGCGGGCAGTCGCCATGATGAGCGCGGCCACGCCGAGCGCCGGGTACGGCCACCACTGCTGATCGACCCCGGCCGCCCAGAGCGCGGTGCCCCCGAGCATGGCTGCGAGGACCGGCGGGGCGAGCGCGCTGCGATCGCGAAGCCAGGCGGCGAGCACGGTCCAGCCGGCCAGGAGGATGGCGTAGCTCGCCGGGAGCTGCCAGCGGACAGGGTCATCGGCCGTCGCGAGCGCGTGCGCGACGACCAGGACGCCCACGCCGCAGAACGCCGAGGCGGTCTGCCAGCTCACCCGGAAGCGTCTATCGAGGAGCGCGGGGACGAGATAGCCGGCGGCGGCGGCAGCGGCCCAGGCGGTCAGCCATTCGGTCCGCATGTCGATGGTGGCCCAGAGCAGCGAGGCGCCGAAGGCGGCTGCGAGTGGAGGAACGAGTGCCACGGCCTCGCGGCAGGCCCAGCGCCACCGCCCGGCGGCAAACGCGGCCGTCACCGCCGCCTGGCCATACACCACCGGCAGGGCGGCGTGGACGGGCGCCGGGTCAGCTTCGGCGAATTGAGCGGCCTGGGTGAAGATGACACCAACACCCCCGGCGACGGCGGCGAAGGCGAGCCAGGGGCGCGCCCGGGGCACTTCGTCGGTGAGTGCCCAGGCGATGTAACCGAAGGTGGCGGCGGCGGCAATCGGGCCGTACCAGGCGAACTGGATGTCCCACAGCGCCCAGGCGCCGGTGATGGCCGCCATGGCCGCAAGGGCGGGGAGAGCCCCGGGGGCTACACGCCAGCGGAACCGCCAGGCCGTGAAGGCCGCCGCCGCGCCGCCAGTGAGGACGGCGTACGGGACGGGCAGGGCGAGGCGATCGGGCTCCAGCCTGACCGCGACGGCTACGTGGGCCATCGCAAGCGCGGTACCGGCGGCCAGGACGCTCCCGCCCCACCAGTACGCGCGCCGTTCGGCGAAGTCGAAGCGCGCCAGGGCGAGGTAACCGATGGCCGCGGCTGCGGCGAAGGAGGCATACCACTCGGGCTGGAGGTCCCACCGCCACCACGACACGGTCAGGGCGGTCATAGCGGCGGCTGGCGGCAGCAGGGCCGCGGATTCAAGCCAGCGCCAGCGCGCATAGGCGGCAGCGACTCCCACGAGAAACAGCCCGTAGGCAAGCGGCAGCGCCAGGCGTTCGGCACCGGGCTCGAGAATCGCGATGTGCGCGCCCGTGACCGCGAGCGCGCCGAACGCGAATGCGACTGCGCCCCAGCTCCGGGCGAGCCGTTGCTCGCCGAAGTGCGCGAGCACCAGGTATCCGAGGCCAGCGGCCGCGGCGAAGGCGGCATACCACTCGGGTTGGAGGTCCCACCGGGCCCACGACGCCGTGAGGGCCGTGAGGGCGGCAGCCGCCGGGATGGCAGCCGGCGCCACCCGCCAGGACCAGCGCCAGCGGGCGAATGCCGCCGCTGCTCCCACGAGCACCATGCCGTGGGTGGCCGGCAGCGCCCATCGTTGCGGGTCGTCGTTGGCGGCAACGGCGATGTGGGCGAGCGGTGGGCCGATGACGGCCGTGAACGCGGCCGCGGTCTGCCAGTTGAGGGTGCGCTCCTGGCGGTCGAAGGCGGCGAGGGCGAGGTAGCCGAAGGCCGCGAGGACGGCGAAGGCTCCATACCACTCGGTGCCGGCCGCTCCGGAGGCCCAGGCGGCGGTCAGGAGCGTCATCGCGCCGAGTGGTGGCAAGGCCGCACCGGCGGCGCCCCATCCCCAGCGGCCGAAGGCGCCGGCCGTTGCGGCGAACACGACGGCGTAAGTGGCGGGCAGCGCGCCGTGGCCGGCGCCGTCGCCGGTCACGGCAACGTGAGCTGCCACGAGCGCCAGGGCCGCGAACCCGGTGGCGATCCCGGCCCACCCCTGCGCCAGCTCCCTGGGCTGGAAGTGGGCGAGCACCAGGTACCCGGCCCCGGTGAGGGCGACGAACACAGGTTGCCATTCGTAGGAGAGCCCGAAGGCAGCCCACCACGCGCTCCCGGCGGTCAGCCCGGCGAGGATGGGAAGGACGGAGAGCGCCGGGACATCGCGGCGCCAGCGCAGCCCGGTGGCTACCGCGGCGGTACCGAGGGCGTAAGCGGCGGGCACGGCTGCGTGGTGGTCCCCGCTGGCGGCGGAAACTACATGGGTCCAGCCGAGGGCGGCGCCTCCGATGACCACGGCGAGACCCAGGAGCCACCTCGCCGGGCCCCAGCGCCCGAGGAAGGCAATGGCAGTCACGTAGCCCGGCGCGGCAATCCCGAGGTACCAGGGGCCGAACCATTCCGCCGGGAGGTTCACCACCGAGCCGAGCGACCCCCACGCGATGAGCGTGGCCGGGATGGCGGGCAGGAAGTAGAAGCGCCCGTAGCCCCGGAAGGCAAGGACGAAGTAGAGCGCGGCGCAGCTGGAGGACGCGATCAGCCAGAGGACATCGTCGGCGAGTTGTTGATGGCTGAGCACCTGCGTGCGAAGGGCCACGAAATCGAGCGGCACCAGGATCGCGCCGAGCGCAAGGAACGCCGGCCCCGCTTCCTTCACGCGCTCCCAGCGATGGAGCAACAGGCCGAACCCGAGGAAGCCCACCGCATAGGCCGTGAGCACGGTGAAGCGGATGGCGCCGCTGAGCTCTTCACCCTGGTAGGCGACGAAGATGATGGCGGCGATCGAGAGCATGAACGCGCCGACGTAGAGGAGGATGTCGGCCTGGCGTTCAGCGGCCCAGCCGATGACGGTCCGGCCCATGTCCGCCGCGGTCGGGCGGGGTTCGCGAACCCTGGCAGGGCGGGGCGTGACCGGCGTCGGGATCGCGGAAGCGGGGCGCTCGACAGGGACAGGCGGTGGCGGGATGACGGGGGCGGGCGCCTCGGCTACCGGCGCGGGCGGGGTGGGGGTGGGCCGCAGCGCGCTGAGCCGCCGTTCGTACTCGCTACGCAACCGGCGGAAGTTCGGCTCATCGAGCAGGCCGAAAAGCCGATCGCGCGTGAGCTGGTTGAGATATGCCGCAAGCGTACCGATGGAGCCGGCCGGGGTGTCCTGCCAATCTGCCCCGCATTCGTGGCAGCGGTTCAGTTCGCTGCCGAAGCCCGCTCCGCATGTTTGGCAGTAGCGGGACACGGTTGCCGCTCCGGCGGCGGCGAAGGTGCCCTGCGGCGCGGGTACCGGTGCAGCCGCCGCAGGCGCGGGCCGGGCTGCCGTGGAGGAGAGGTCCCGCACAAGGTCCGGCACCTGCGGCCGGGTGAACACGAACCAGCCGTAGCCGAACAGGATCAGCGCGCCGTAGACCAGGAGGCCGGGCCCGCGCGCGACGCTGTAGGCGAGGCCCGCGCCGATCCCGAGGAACGGCGACCCGACGATGAGCAAAACGAAGCCAAGAATGATCTTGACGGCCCAGTGCTGCGACCGGAGCTGGCCGAAGAAGCCCAGTGATTCGGAAGGGTCGCCCCCGTCGTCCGCCATGGAAAGGCCTCCTCGCGCAGAAGCTCTGGCATTTTGTTCCGCGGATTAGACCAACGCCAAGGCCGAATGGTCTTGCCTGGCCGCTCGAACGGCCCGGAATCGCCTGTAGCGCGCCTCAGGCGACCGGGTGGCTCTTGACGAGGATGACCGGGACTTCGGCGAGCTTGACCACGCCAAGGGCGGTGCTGCCGGCCACCAGGTGGCGGCGGGCACTGTGGCCATAGGTCGCCGTCGCGATGGCGTCGGCGCGGATGTCGGCGGCGGCGGCAGCGATCGCGGTGTCGATGCCGGCCGCGGGCGGGATGACCCGCACCATGGCTGAGGCCTCGACCCCGGCCGGCACCCGTTCGAGGAGCGGGCGAAGTTCGGCCAGGCCGCGCGCCTCGGCCTCAGCCTCGGGTTCGAGCGCCTGCATCACGACCACCTGGAGGAGCGTTACTTTGACCTTCCCGGGAGCCAGGATTTCGCCCAGCCCGCCGAAGACGCTGCGCGCATCGGGCGATCCGTCCGAGGTGATGAGGAGGTGGTAGATCCCGTCGTAGCCGGGCGGTGGGGGGCAGCCACCGAGCGACATGACCGGGAGGTCGGCCTTCGAAATGACGCCCATGGTGACGCTGCCAAGCAAAGCGTGGCGCAGCGCCCCGGTGCCCCGGGAGTCCATCGCCAGCAGGGTTGCCGCGGTCTCGTCGGCGGCGCGGTGGATGGTGGTGGGGATGTCCTCACCCCACTTGCGTTCGGCGATGTAGGTTTCGCCCGCAACGCCGGACTTCGCGAGTACCGCCCGCAAGTCGGCGGTCCAGCGTTCGCGTACCCGGACCAGCGCCTCCTCGAGTGAGGGCGCGATGTCGCCCGAGGCGTCGGTGCGGGGATCGAGCACGCGCATCAGGATCAGCTCCGCGCCCGTGGCCGTCGCGAAACGCGCTGCATGGGGAAGGACACAGAGCGAGCGCTCGGAGCCGTCGGTGGTGACGAGGATCTTCATGGCCCTATTTCACCATGCCCCGTGACGGGAAGCGATGGGCGATCGGGGACGCCCTGGACGGCCGCATGGCAGGTCCTGGTCATGGAAGCAGTTCGGACTCGCCAGGCGGGAGGCCGACATCGAACACATTCAGGGTCATGGAGACCAGGCAGTAGTAGCCGGCCACGCCGACCAGGTCGACCACGCCGCGCTCACCGAGTTCGGCGATGGCGAGCCGGTAGGTGGCATCGGAGACGCGGTTGGTGGCGAAGTGCTCGGTGACGAACGCATACACCGCGCGTTGCGCCTCGTTCCGGAAAGAGGGCGTGACGTTGGTGGCGACCGCCTCGATGATGTCCTCGGGGAGCCCGGCCTCGCGCGCGAGACGGGCGTGCGCCCAGAACTCGAACTGGGCCTTCCAGTGCTTGCCGGTCAGCAGGATCGCGAACTCGGAGAGGTCGCGGGGCAGGCTGGTGCCAAAGCGGCAGTACTCGCCGAGCTTCTGGGCGCGGTCGGCCAGTTCGGGGCTGCGCAGCCATGCCTCGAAGGGGCCCCGGAGACCCCCGCGCGGGCCGCTGATGATGGCGTCGGCCACGGCGCGCTGGCCGGGTTGGAGTTGGTCGAGGTCGAGCGGGGCGAGGCGTGCCATGGGACTCCTGCTGGCATTGGGTTGGCGCATTAGGCAGGGAAGGCGGGACCCATGTCCAGCGGGCCATGCGTTCGTTGACATCACGGGCCGCTCCGGTACGATCGGAAGGTACCCTCCAATAAGGATTTCGCGCAGGGGCAGGCCGCCACCGCTCCGCCCCCGCGTCTCACCACGATTTATGACACACGAAGTCGCGCGCCGTCTTGCCATCAGCGTCCAACCGGTCCCCAAGCAGGACCCCGAAGCCCGCAAGCGGAATTTCGACGAGACCTACATCGGGTTCGACCTGAACGCCGCCAGAGTTGAGGCGTCGCGCTGCATCCAGTGCCCCTCGGCGCCGTGCCAGGAAGCCTGCCCCGTGGACAACGACATCCCGGGGGCGTTCGCGTTGCTCGAAGTGGGCGATATCCTCGGGGCGGCGGACAAGTTCCGCGAGACGAGCAACCTGCCCGAAATGTGCGGCCGGCTCTGCCCGCAGGAGAAGCTGTGCGAGGGCGCCTGCGTGGTTGGCTTCGCGATCCGCCCCGGCGGCGAGAAAGAGCCGCCGGTCACCATCGGCAAGCTCGAAGCGTTCTGCACCGACTACCAGCGGCAGGAGTTGAGCGGCTATCCGAAGCCGCGCTACCTGCCCGAACCGACTGGCCACAGCGTCGCGATCATCGGGTCTGGCCCGGCCGGACTGGCAGTGGCCGAACAGCTGGCGCTGGAAGGCCACGCCCCGACGGTCTACGAATCCTGGCCCGAGCCGGGCGGCGTGCTCGTCTATGGCATCCCGAACTTCAAGATGCGCAAGAACATCGTCGATGACTACATCAGGCACCTGGAAGAACTGGGCGTAAAGTTCGTCTGCAACACCTACGTCGGCAAAGACGTGACCCTCGACAGCCTGTTCGATTCCGGCTTCGAGGCGGTCTTCCTCGGCACCGGCGCCGGGGTCGGCAACCAGATGGAAATCGAGGGCGAGGGCCTGGCGGGCGTCTACAGCGCCACCGAGTTCCTCGTCCGTGGCAATCTTTCGGCTGATCAGCTTCCGTCGCACTTCCGCAAACCGCTGCCGAAGCTGACGAATGTCGTCGTCATCGGCGGTGGCGACACCTCGATGGACTGCGTGCGGACGGCGATCCGGCTGGGATCTGAACACGTGACGTGCGTGTACCGGCGCACCGAGGCGGAGATGCTGGGGCGCGGCGAAGAGCGGAAGAACGCCCGCGAAGAGGGTGTGATCTTCGAGATGCTCACCCTGCCGGTGCGTCTCATCGGCGATGAAAATGGCCATGTCGTCTCGGTGGAGTGCCAGCGAATGCAACTCGGCGAGCCGGACGAATCCGGCCGGCGCCGGCCGATCCCGGTGAAGGGCAGCGAGTTCTTTATCCCGGCTGACGCCGTCGCGATCGCCATCGGCTATGGCGCCGACCCGGTCGTGCCGCAGACGACGAGCGGGCTGAAGGCCGACCGGAAAGCGCTCATCCAGGTGGATCGCCAGGGGCAGACCTCGCGGCCCGGGGTGTTCGCGGGCGGCGACAATGTGAACGGTGCCGACCTGGTGGTCACCGCGCTGGCCGATGGGCGGCGGGCGGCCCAGGCCATCCACGAGTACCTGGAATCGCTTCCGCCACGGCGTCCCAGGTAGCCCGCGGAGGAAAGAATTACAGACGGTTTACATTTCCGGCCTGCGGATCGGCCCTGAAGCGTTCGACCTACTAAGTGAGACCGCCAGGGGTTCACCTATGAACAAGCCGCCCACGCTGAGCGCCTTCCTCTTGCCATCGGCAGAGCAGAACGAGCTCGGCTCCGTCGAGTCGTCGCTGCTCGTGCGGATGGTCCGTCCGGTGACATTCGCGCTCTGGATCATCGTTTTCTGCGTCGAAGCGCAGACGATCATCTCCGGCAAGAGTTCGAACTTCCTGGTCATCGGGCTCTCGACGTTGCTGTTCGCCGGGGTGCACGTCCAGTTCTGGTATGAAGAATCGGAACAGGGCCGCCGCTTCCACCGGGCCCTCGACCGGATGCGGGGACGCATCTATGAGGACGACACGACCGGGCTGCCCAACAGCCGCCACTTTGTGTTCGAGCTGCGCCGCCAGATGATGCGCTCGGTGCGCAACGGGCGGGCGTTCTCGCTGGTCCTCACCGACTTCGGAGGTTTCGAGAAATTGAAGGTGGGCGACGAGCGGTTCCTGCCCTCGGTGGCGCGCGTGATGCGCCAGACGCTTGGCGAAGGCGATTTTGTCGCCCACCTGCAGGGGCCGGTGTTCGCGGCGGTCATCGCCGACGAGCAAGACCGCACGGCGGCCGACAAGGCGGACGGCCTGCTCCCGGCGCTCGGTTCGTGCATTCCCCTGGAAAGCGCCAACCAGATGTTCCCGGTGGTCTCATTGAGCGGGTACGAGGGCGAGCTCGAGGTCCGCGACTTCTTGCGGCGCGCCCAGCGCGACCTCGTGAGCGCCCGCTCGAACGGCCCACGGATCATGACACCCTCGGCTGCCCGGCGGCCGTCCGCGACGCCCGCCGTCGCCTGATACGAGTCTTCTCCACCGCTCCCCTGGTTGGAGTTCGCAAAGCCCGCCCGGTCTGGCCACCGGCGGGCTTCTTGCATCTCCTCTCTGAACGCGGGCAGAGTTCAGGGCAAAGAGAAGGAGGGCTTCCCGGTGTGGAGCGGACACGCCCGGGAGAGCCCTCGCCTTCTATCATGCACTACCGGGGCAAGAGGCGTCGCCAATCCCCGCGTCCCAGCCTTCAGGAAGGGTAAGAGGCGCCCAGGCGGGGTTGGGCCGCCAGTGTTCCTAACCGGCGTCGAAGGCCGGCTGTGCTTCACTCCCCGCCGCGCTTTTTCGTTGCCAGCAACAACACTGCGCTCGTCGCGACGATGCCACCCCAGGCCAGCCATTGCAGGTCCCGCAGTATCGCGAGCCAGCTCCCCCGCGAGAGCCCTGCGGGGCCACTCGCTGCGGTACCCGAGACGATGGCATCCATCGTGAGCCAGACAATCGGCCCTGACAACGCGAGAACAGCCGATATCCAGGCGATCCGGCCTCGAGCGGCCGCGACGCAGCCGGCGATGCCTACCAACGCAACGGCAATCACCATCACCAACAATGACGAACCCCTGCAGATCTCGAACCTTAGCTCCGATCCCGATCTCGGCGCCACTTGCCGGGGCGTTGCATGTACTCAGGCTCGTGGTCGCTCATGCGCCGGTCTCTATGTGATGCATAGTACAACAGCCGGTTCAGCGCCGCATCGACCACCAGGTGACCGCCGCCATCACCACCAGTACGCCTGCAGCCAGCCGGAAGCCGAACTCGTAGGCCGACTGGCTCGTGCCGATGAGACCGATCGCGACCGGTCCGGTGGCGCGGGCCATCGCCACGAAGAGCGCCTGCAACCCGATGACCCGCCCGAAGTACGGCCCCGCGAACCGCTCGGAGACGACCAGCGCGCGCAGGGGGTAGACCGCCCCGAACACGGCACCGAACACGGCGATGTAGACCCACACCTGCCACCAGGCGCCGGCCACGCTCGCCAGCCAGGCAGCCACCCCCAGCAGGGCGAAGCAAACCGCCAGCAGCGCGGCGCTCGGCGCGCGGCCCGAGAGCATCGGCAGGATGAGCCGCGCGGGGAGGCTGACGATGCCCGTCAGGGCGATGGTGTTCGCCACGGCCGTCTCGTCGAAGCCGCGCGTCTCGAGCTGCGAGATCATGTGGAACGAGAACCCGCTGAAGGCCACGGTTGCCGCCACGAACGCGAGGGTGAACACCCAGAAGGCGGCATTCGCCTGGCCGAGGCCCTCGCGCGCTTCCGTCGCGAACCGGCGCGGAGTCAGGCGGGGAGCGCCATCCACCCGCTCGATGGGCTCCTGCAAGAGCGCCGGGACGAGCGTGCCGACCGCGAGCAGGATGCCGCCAAGCACTACCACCGCCTGCCGCCAGCCCAGCTCGGACACGAGCCAGCGGGTGAGCGGGGTGAAGATGGTGATCGAGATGCCGCTCATCAGGGTGAGGACGCCGTAGGCGCGGGGCCGGTCCCCGGCGGCGAACCAGCGGTTCATGAGCACGTACACCGGTTCGTAGAAGGTGGCTGCCATGGCGGGGCCGAGCACCACGGCCATCACCAGGATGAGCTGCCAGGACTCCTGCACGGCGCCGAGCAGGGCCAGCCCGATACAGCCGATGACCGCCCCGCCCGCCATCAGCCGGCGCGTGCCGAGGAGGTCGGCGATGGTCCCGGCGAAGATGCCCGCGGCTCCGGAGACCAGGAGGGCGAGCCCGAACCCGAGCGATACGGCGCCGGCCCCGAATTCGCCGCCGGGGCCTGATTTCGTGACGAGCACGCTGAAGGCGTAGGAGAGGGTGCCGTAGCTTGTGTTGATGAACATCGCGGCGGCGGCGACCTGGAGCCACCGCCGCGACAACGCTGCCTGCACCCCGGCCGTGACGAATAGTGGCACCGGCCTATTCAAGCACGGGCAGGACAGCTATCGCAATTTTGCGATGTACTACTTGCCCGCCGCGCCGATCCGGGCCGCACCCATGGGGTTCAGCACCGGCACATGCACTTCGAGCGGGCGCGCGGCATAGACCGCCAGCCCAATGATCAGGCCCGTGCCCATCAGCGGCGTGAAGATGCGCCTTGGAGCGGCCCAATCGCCGAGCAGGCCCACCACGAACCCGGCGATACTGGCCACCTGAAGGAGAACCTGGGCGTCTCTGTCGAACGTGCCAACTTCCGCCGCTGCGATCAGACGCTGAAGAAAGCGCGCTCCCGGTGACCCCGCTCGATGATCAGGAGAAGCTCGGAGCGGAGAGACAGAACGCTCGGGGTTGCTGCTTCGCGCTCGGCTGAGGCCTCATCGTTGTAGATGGAGATCCGGGCTACCTCGCCGCTATCGTCGTGCGGCCGCAGGACGTAGTTGGCCTGCCATCCAGGGCTGTCGGCGGTGGCTGCCGACATCGCCTCCAGGAGCTCCACGGCGCGCTCCTCGAAGCCGGGGCGCGGCTTGACAACAGATAGACGAATATATGTCATGACATTCACCTCAGGGACTCATTCTAGCAGGCCATTGAACGCTACTGGATTCGGTGCAGGGCCCGGCGACCCGGAGTAAGGTAGCTCCTGATGCAAGAAGAGCAGGCTCCCCGACTCGACATCTACAAAGCATGGCCCGAGGGCCGCCTGGCGGTGGCGGGACACGCGCCCGCGGGCGGCTACGTTTCAAGAAAGGCGGCACACGCGCATGCATGACCTTGCGGCCGATGCCGCTGTCCTGCGTGCGCTCCATCGAGCGGGCGAGCCACTGATGCTCGCCAACGTCTGGGATGCCGCCACCGCCTCTGTGGTGGCGAAGACGGGCGCGAATGCGATCGCCACATCGAGCATCGCAGTGGCCATGTCACACGGCCTGCCAGACCAGGATGTCATGCCGCTCGACATCGCATTCGGCGCCGTCGCCGCGGTTTCGGCCGCGGTCGAAGTTCCGGTGACGGCCGACATCGAAGCGGGCTATCAGCTCGACGCACCAGAGCTTGTGAGGCGGCTGCTCGATGCAGGCGCAGTGGGCTGCAATATCGAAGACACCGACCATCATGGCACTCGCGGCTTCGTCCCGGTGGCCGAACAGGCCGAGCGCCTGGCAGCGATCCGCGCGGCGGCAACCGCCGCCGGAGTCCCCATCGTCCTGAACGCGCGTATCGACCTGTTCCACGGGAACGACGGCGCCCCGGCGGAGAGCCTTGCGGAAGCGATCGAGCGGGGGCGCGCGTATCTCGCCGCGGGTGCGGATTGCGTCTACCCGATCTTTCTCGGGGACGCCACATTGGTGAAGCAGTTCGTGCTTGGCGTGGGCGGCCACGTGAACGTGAACGTGCGGCCGGGGGGCCTTTCGGCACGGGAGTTCGCGGCACTCGGCGTGTCCCGCATCAGCACCGGCGGCGGGCTCTTCTTCATGGCCATGACTGCCGTGAAGGACGCGGCCAGGGCGCTCACCGCCTCGGTGTAGTCCCGTGAGAGCTCCTGCGGGGTAGGACCGCACACGATTATGCCCTCAGGTGCGGAGGTGCTGGACAAGATCGGGGCGAAGATGCTACTTGCCCGCCGCGCCGATCCGGGCCGCACGCATGGGGTTCAGCACCGGCACATGCACCTCGAGCAGGCGCGCGGCATAGACAGCCAGCCCAATGATCAGGCCCGTGCCCATCAGTGGTGTGAAGATGCGCTTTGGCGCGGTCCAATCTCCGAGCAGGCCCACCACGAACCCGGCGATGCCCACATTGACCAGGATGAAGACCGCCTGGTCCACGCGGTTCCCGCGCTGCCCAATGGTGGCAGCCATGAGCATGGCGAAGAGGGCGTTGGTCATGAGACCGATGAACTGCGCGTGATCGAGCGCCAGCATCTGGTTGGCGGGGGCAAGGTCGAGGTCACCTTCGTATTTGATCACGAGGTACTGGGCGAGCCCGATGACGAAGGCGAGGCCCACGGTGGCCATGACGGCGTGCCGCCCCGGGCTTGCTTCGGCAAGAGACACTGCCCGGAACTGCGGCCAGAGACGCTTCACGAAGATCGCAATACCGGCGACCTGGAGGAGGATCGCGAGCGGCGCCAGCGCTGTCACTTCGAGGAGCATGCTCAGCATCAGGATGATGCCGCCGGCGAAGGGGAATGCCATCTGCAGTACACCAGCCCGGGTCGCCTTTGGTGCAACAGGGAAGAAAAACGCCCATTCGGCCATCGCAAGCCCGACGGGGATCAGGAAGCCAACGACCATCGTGGCAGGGTGCCCGCCGATGTCGCCCGGCAGCCAGTTATCGCCAGTGGCGAGCTCGAGGCCGAGAAGGATGCCGAGCACGCCGCCGACGATCGATGTCCCCAGGGCCGCCAGGAATCCGACATGGGGTACGCCGAGCTCCGTGAACTTCGCCCGGTAGATGACCCACGCCGTGAACCCCGCGATCACCAGGGTGGTAACCGTGCCGAGGATCGGGCGCCAGTTGCCATAGGTGACGGCGAACGCCACGACATATGCGACGACCGAAAGGATGGCCCCGGCGGTCAGCGAACGCAGCAACTGTCGCTCGCGGCGGGACACCTCGCGGCCCTCGGCGAAGAGCCAGAGCGCCGCCGCGAAGACGCCGAGGGTCAGCCACCCCAGCGTGCCGCCGTGGACGTGCGAGAGAATGCGCCGCTCGTCGAAATCGACAACGTCGGTCCCGTTGAGAATGCCGATGCCGATGGTGTACAGGAAGATAGCCATCGCCGCGAGGAGCAGAACGCGGATTTCGGGCCAGAGCGCGGGCCGGGCATTTTGAGCTACTGCCATATCTCGTGTCTCCTATTGTTATGCTTCGCGCGGGATACTACGCGGGTCGGAGCAGGCAGCACAAGCCCTTGAAGTTGAAGTTGAAGTTGAAGGGCGGGACCGCGGAAACGCGTCAGGCCGTCCAAGAAGTAAGGGGATCCTGGCTGCACCCGCCGGGCATCCCTGCGCTCAATCACGGTCGATGCGCGAGGCGCTCCGTCGTGCTCCCGCGCCTGCCTGCGGTGCTATCCTAGGTTTGCTGTACGGACTGTCGGGGTCTACGGCAGCCGCGCCAGGGAATCGCCGGGCCACCTCCGGGACCGGGCTCTCGCCATGTGGTTCGGGCGCACATATCGAAGCTGGAGACGCCACTACACCAACCGAAGGAGGTTCAGGGGCATGAGTGACAGCGGTGACAACGAGCTGAAGGGCATCGACCTCGTAGCGGATGGGCTTCCCGAAACGGACATCCTTGATGGCGAGATGGTGCTGGGGCATGCCCATGGAGACGCCGTCCTGCTCGTTCGGAAGGGGGCGGCTGTTTTCGCCATGGGCGCGACGTGCACCCACTACGGCGGACCGCTCGCGGAAGGCCTGTTCGATGGTGAAGGCGTCCGCTGTCCCTGGCATCACGCCTGCTTCGACGCCCGCACCGGGACAGCGGTGCGGCCTCCCGCCCTAAATCCGGTCGATACCTACGAGGTCGTGACCCGCAACGGCCGGCTATTCGTCGGCGGCAAGGTCGATCGCACCACACCACCGCGGCCGATCGAACGGCCACCCGGCTCGGTCGTCATCGTTGGCGCCGGCGCCGCGGGCAATATGGCGGCGGAGACCCTCCGGGCGGAGGGCTATGAGGGCCGGATCACGATGGTCACGGCCGACACCGCGGAGCCGTATGACCGCCCGAACCTCTCGAAGGACTACCTGGCGGGGAACGCGCCGGAGGACTGGCTGCCGCTTCGCTCCCAGGAATTCTATGCCGATAACGGCATCGAGCTGCTGCTCGGGCAGCGCGTGACGGCCATCGACACTGGCCGTAGGGACGTGGTCCTCGCTGATGGGCGTCGTATCGATGCGGGCGCAATCCTGTTGGCGACGGGCGCCGATCCGGTGCGGCTCGATATGCCGGGGGCGACGCTCCCTCACGTTCACTACCTCCGCACGCTCGCGGATAGCCGGGCGATCATCAAGCAGGCCGAACAGGCGACGAAAGCGGTGGTTGTGGGAGCGAGCTTCATCGGGCTTGAGGTCGCCGCCTCGCTTATCGCCCGGCAGCTCGCCGTCCATGTCGTTGCGCCGGAAGCGGTGCCGATGGAGCGCGTCCTCGGACCGGAGCTTGGCGCCTTCGTTCGGGCGCTGCACGAGGAGCACGGCGTACGCTTCCATCTCGGACAGACGGTGGTGAGCGTGGACGACCGGTCAGTGACGTTGGAGAACGGGAGCCGCATTGAAGCGGACCTCGTTGTACTCGGCGTTGGTGTGCGGCCATCGGTGCAACTCGCCGAAGCGGCGGGCATCACGGTGAACCGTGGGGTGGTCGTCGATGAGTATCTGGAAACGAGCGCGCCGGGCATCTGGGCGGCGGGGGACATCGCCCGCTGGCCCGACCCCTACTCAGGCCAGGCCATCCGCGTGGAGCATTGGGTTGTTGCCCAACGGCAGGGTCAAATCGCCGCCCGAAACATCCTCGGCCGGCGCGAGCGGTTCGACGTGGTGCCGTTCTTCTGGAGCCAGCACTACGACGTGCAGATCAACTACGTCGGGCACGCCGAGAGTTGGGATCGCCTGGATATGACCGGGAGCACTGAGGCCCGTGACTGCGTCGTTGCGTATCGCAAGGGCGGGAAGACGCTGGCGGTGGCGTCAATCCACCGGGACATCGAGTCGCTGCGCGCAGAGCTGGCGATGGAACGATCGGACGAAACGAAGCTCCAGGAATTGGTCCCGCCAGGGTAATTGTTGCCGCTGGCGACCAAGGAACCTTCCTCGCCGGGCCCGGCGACGTGTGACGTACCTCCCGGACCGGGGAAACATCACTTCTGAATCCCGACACCGAGTTCCATAGACCGTGCCCACAACTCAGCCGATGCTTACTACACGAGGCCATCCTGTCATGGGGTGGCCGGCCGAATCCGCGAGCGGCGGAGCGGGGGACCCACTCTTGGGGTGAATCCTTCTGGAGCACCGGAAGGACGGGCACTTCCGCCCGAACCCGTCAGCTCACCTCGCAGGCCACGGAAGCGAACCACCCGATGAGGTTGTGATTCGTGCACGTCTCCGTGCCTGCGGTGCCGCCTGTCTCCCGGTGGGCGGCTCTCCCCGCGTTTCCCGAAATCCGCACCAATGCCATCGCCGGCCTCGTCGCCGGCGTCATTGCGCTTCCGCTTTCGATTGCCCTGGCCGTGGCCATTGGCGTGCCGCCGATCGTGGGCCTGTATACGGCCGTCTTCGCCGGAGCGGCCGCATCGATCTTCGGCGGTTCGCGCTTCAATATCACCGGCCCGACGGCGGCGCTTGTACCGTTGCTCAGCCATGTGGTGCTGGTCCATGGCGCTGCCGCCCTGCCCATGGTCGGCCTGATGTCGGGCGTCATCCTCCTGGTGATGAGCCGCCTGAGGTTCGGGTCGCTCGTCCGCTACATGCCCGGCACCGTCATCATCGGGTTCACGGCCGGCATCGCGCTCTCGATCATCTTTGGGCAGATCAACACGTTCCTGGCGGTCTCGGGCACGGACCCAAAGCTCGAACACTTCCACGCCAAGTCCTGGGACACCATCCAGCACCTCGGGTCCGTCGGTTGGACGACCCCACTTGTTGGGCTGGCCTCGCTGGCGGTCCTCATCTGGTCGCCTCGTCTCCTCCCGAAGGTGCCATCGGCCCTCATCGCCGTGGTCCTCATCACCGCCCTGGCCTGGGGGTTCGGCATCGACACGCCGACGCTCGCGAGCAAGTATGGCGACCTCCCCCGCGAGTTCCCCACTCCGTCGTTCGGCTTCTGGGACACCGGTCTCTTCATCACGCTGCTCCGCCCGGCGATCGCAATCGCCATCCTCGGCGGGGTTGAGTCGCTCCTGAGCGCGGTTGTCGCCGACGGAATGGTCTCGGATCGCGTACGGCACGATTCGAACCGGGAGCTTCGGGGCCAGGGGATCGCAAACCTGGTCGGGCCGATTTTCGGCGCCATGCCGGCAACCGCAGCCATCGCCCGCACGGCCGCCAGTATTCGCGCCGGCGCCACCTCGCGCATGGCCGGGGTCTTCCATTCGCTCACGGTGCTCACGCTCACGCTGGTGCTGGGGCCGCTCGCTGGCCACATCCCCATGACTACCCTGGCTGCCGTCCTGTTCGTGGTCGCCTGGCGCATCGCCGAGGTCCCGGAAGTCACCAACCTGCTACGCCGCGCTCCGCGAGAAGACCTCATCGTCCTGGCTTCCACCATGTTCATTACCCTGTTCTTCGACCTGACCTACGCGATCGGGTTTGGCGTCCTCGCCTCGACGATACTGCTGGTCCGGCGGCTCTCCCGGGTCCCCGCGGCGGCGGCTTTGTTGCCCGACCAGACGGGGCGGATTGCACAGGTCTCGCCCGAACTGAGCGACCTGATCCAATCGCGCCCGGACATCGACTTCTTCACGGCGCAGGGGTTGCTTTCCTTCCACAGCGCGTCGGCATTCGAGTACCAGTTGCAGGGCGACATGCAGCGGCCGCTCATCCTCCGAATGAAGGACGTTCGCCACATCGATACCTCCGGGTTGCTCTCGCTCGAAGGGATCATCGAGCACCGCCGGAACCACGGCGTGCGGATCATCCTGACGTCGATCCAGCCGGAGATCCGGCCGCTGCTGGAGCGGTTCGGCATCCTGGAGCTGCTCGGCCCCGGCAATGTATTCGAGCATACGAAGTGCGCCATCGCCTCGATCGACCACCCGGGGTACGTGCCGGAAAAGGACGAGGGCGAAGCGGCGTAGTCAGCCTGCGACCGTGGTGGCCGCTGGTATCCGAGGCGCGCCAGGGATGGCGCGCTGGGATGTGACTACCTCGCACGCCGCACCCGCCCCGGGGGCCGCTCATGCCTCGCACCGCCTGCGACCATGGTTGCCGCCGGTATCCGAGGCGCGCCGGGGATGGCGCGCTGGGATGTGAC
>PQAJ01000244.1 GCA_003105185.1 Holophagae bacterium | reverse complement strand
ATCACCGATCGGGTGGGCCGCCGCCTTGACGGAGTCGCCGTCGAGCTGCTCGACGCCGCCGGCAGCGTGGTCGGTCACGGGGTGACCGACCGCTTCGGCCTCTATCGCATCGACCGGGTGCCCCCAGGGACGTACACCCTCCGCATGGCGCCGGGTCAGTTCCCGGGCGCCGAGCTGCCGGTCCTCGAGGTGTCCGTCACCGACGACTTCCTGTTCAGCCAGGACCTCCAGCTTCCGGTCCTCCGTGGCGACGACCAGGACGTCGTGAATGCCCCCCTAGTCCCTTGATTCCCCGTGACTTGCCGTCTATCGTTGAGCGAAGGGCCGGCGATGGGACGTCCGATCCGCTTCCTGCTCAACGACCGCTCGGTCGAGCTCGACGTGGCTCCCGGCATGCCGGCCCTCGATGTCGTCCGCGATCACCTCTCGCTCAAGGGCACCAAGCACGCCTGCCGCGAGGGTGACTGCGGCGCCTGCCTGGTCCTGCTCGGCGAGTTGTCACCTTTGGGTGCGCTGCGATACCGCGCGCTGACCTCCTGCCTGCTGCCGATCGGCGAGGCGGAAGGGCGGCACCTGGTCACGGTCGAAGGGCTCGCCGGCGCCGACCTCGGGCCGGTGCAGCAGGCGATCATCGACGAGGGCGCCAGCCAGTGCGGCTTCTGCACCCCGGGCTTCGTGGTCGCCATCACCGGGCACCTCCTGAACACCGCGAGCTTCAAGCTCGACCATGCGCTGATCGCGCTCGCCGGCAACCTCTGCCGGTGCACCGGCTACGCCTCGATCCGGCGCGCCGTCGCCTCGCTCCTCGATGAGCTGCGCCCGACCGTCGGCGAGGCGCCGGATCGGATCGCGGCCCTCACCGCGGCCGGCGTCCTCCCCCCCTACTTTGCGACCGTCGCCGAACGGCTGGCCGCGCTCGACGTGCAGGTGCCAGAGTTCGGCGCCGAAGGCCCCCTTGTCGCCGGCGGCACCGACCTCTACGTCCAGCGCCTCGGCGAGCTCGAGCCTTCGACACCGCGCCTGCTGCTGCGCGAGCTGCCACCCGCGATCCGCACCGAGGACGGCTTCATCGTGCTGACGGCGACCACCACCGCCGAGGACCTCAGGCGCTCCGAGGTGCTGCGCGACGCTCTCGGCGACGTCTCGCCGTTCGTCGACCTGATCTGCTCCGAGCCGATCCGGCTGCGCGCCACCATCGGCGGCAACATCGTCAACGCCTCGCCGATCGGCGACATGACGATCATGCTCCTGGCCCTCGATGCCGAGCTGGTGCTGGCGCGCGACGGCGTGCGGCGGCAGGTGCCGCTGCGCGAGTTCTTCCGGGGCTACAAGCAGGTTGATCTCGGTCCCGGCGAGATCATCGAGTCCGTCCGCTTTCCGGCGACGCGGCGCGGCGGTGCCTTCAACTTCGAGAAGGTCTCCAAACGCACCTATCTCGACATCGCCAGCGTCAACTCGGCGGCCTGGCTACGCCTCGACGGCGACCGCATCGCCGAGGCCTTCCTGTCGGCTGGCGGCGTGGCGCCGATCCCGATGCGGCTGGCCGCCACCGAGGCGTTTCTCGCAGGAAAGCGCGTCAGCGCCGATCTCGCGCACCGCGCGGCCGACGTCGCACGCTCCGAGGTGGCGCCGATCTCGGACGTCCGCGGCTCGGCTGACTACAAGCGGCTACTGCTCGGCCAGCTCGTGCTCGCCCACCTCCACGTGCTGTGCAACATCGACGCGCGCGAGCTCGCGGAGGCTGCGGGATGAAGCACCTCGACACCGCCGCCCACACCCGCGGCGAGGCCCGCTTCATCGCGGACCTCGAGCTGCCGCCGGGCTGCCTGCACGCGGCGGTGGTCGAGTCGCCGGTGCCCCTCGGCCACCGGCTCCGCGTCGAGGCGGCCGGCGCGGAAAGCGTCCCCGGTGTGGTGCGGGTGTTCACCGCGGCCGACATCCCAGGGGAAAACCAGATCGGCGGGATCATCCTCGACGAGCCGCTGCTCGCCGACGGCGAGCTGCACTTCGTCGGCCAGCCGGTGGCGCTGGTCGTCGCCGAGAGCCTCGCGGCCGCCCGCCTCGGCGCCGCCGCCGTCGCCCTCTCCTGCGAGGAGCTGCCGGCCATCTTCGACCCGCGCCAGGCGGCCGCTTCCGGCCAGCTCATCATGGCGTCGCGCATTCTGGAGTGCGGCGACCTCGACGCCGCGTGGCCGCGCTGCGAGGTCGTGGTCTCCGGCCGCGTCGACTCCGGCGGCCAAGAGCACCTCTACTTCGAGACCCAGTCGGCGATCGCCCTCCCGCTCGAGGGCGGCCGCCTCCAGCTCCTGTCGGCGACCCAGTCGCCGACCCTCGTGCAGCGGATCGCTGGTCGCGTGCTCGGCCTGCCGATGAACGCGGTCGAGGTCGACGTGGCGCGGCTCGGCGGGGCCTTCGGCGGCAAGGAGGACCAGGCCACGGCCTGGGCGTTGCTCGCGGCGCTGGCCTGCTACCACCTCCGACGCCCGGTACGCCTGGTGCTCGACCGCGACCAAGACATGCGCGCCACCGGCAAGCGCCACCCCTATTCCTCCGACTTCAGGCTCGGCCTCGCCGCCGACGGCACGATCCTCGCCTACCAGGTCACCCTCTACCAGAACGCGGGCGCCGCCGCCGACCTGTCGCCGGCGATTCTCGAGCGCAGCCTCTTGCACGCCACCGGCAGCTACTTCATCCCGAATGCCCGGATCACCGCGCACTCCTGCCGGACCAACCTGCCGCCCTTCACCGCCATGCGCGGCTTCGGCGCCCCGCAGGCGATGTTCGTGATCGAGTCGGCCATCGCCCGCGCCGCCGAGGCGCTCGGCGTCCCCGCGGCCGACATCCAGCGCCGCAACCTGCTCGACGAGGGAGACCCCTTCCCCTACGGCATGCGGGTCGAGCGGAGCCAGGCGCGCCGCGCGTTCGCCGAGCTCGAAGAGCGCGCGGATGTCGCCGGGCTGCGGCGCTCGATCGACGACTTCAACCGCGACCACGCCCTCACCAAGCGCGGCCTCGCCTTGATGCCGGTCTGCTTCGGCATCTCCTTCACCTCGACCTTCCTCAACCAGGCCTC
>PQAJ01000243.1 GCA_003105185.1 Holophagae bacterium | reverse complement strand
TGGATCGACTCGTCCGACGATGAAGCGTACACGTCGCCTCGGATGACGCTCCGTCTCCAGTCGGTGACCTCTTCGGGGCGTTCGTCCACCAGGAGCACGAAGATTTGAACCTCGGGGTGATTGACCCCGATGGCGTGGGCGAGCTGCTGAAGGAGCTTGGTCTTGCCGGCCTTGGGCGGAGCCACGATCAGGCAGCGTTGGCCCTTGCCGATCGGCGCCATGAGCTCGATCACGCGCGGCTCGAGGATCTCCGGCTCAGTTTCGAGGCGAAAGCGCTCCATGGGGTCGATGGAGACGAGCTCGGAGAAGGGCACCGCGCGCTGGCGGTACTCGTCCGGCTGCAGCCCTTCGATGTTGCTGATCTCCAGGACCATGGGCCGCTGGTGGCCGTTGGGCGGCTGCACCGTGGTGCTCAGACGCAGACCGCTCTCGAGGTGCCAGCGGGACAGCAAGCCGGGGTCGAAGGCCGGGTCCTCGCCCGTGAGGCGAAACTTGCTGCTGGGGCCCAGCAGGAACGCTTTACCGTCTTCCCGACGAAAGAGGTAGCCGTCGAACGGTGTCGGCGTCCCTGTGTTGCCACCGTGGCGGCGGTTGCGGCGCCGCCGTGGCCGTCGACGCCTGCCCGTGCTGGCGCCCTCCTTCGGCTCCGGGACGGGAGCCGCGGGGGCTTCGTTGGACTCTTCGAACATGCTTTTAGTGCTCCTTGGCTCACCCTACGGCCGCCCGCGCGAGAGTGCAGGAACAGCCCATACGAGCCAGCACATCAATCGCGGGGAACAGCTAGGGGCGGGGGCGTCGTGCACCCCTCAGCCGCCCCAAGTGTAGCGCACAAACGGCTGGCTGCCAAGAAGGCAACCCCCGCCGTCCCCTCTCCGGTCCTGTTTACCGCTTTTCGAGCATCGTCGAGAAGGCCTCGAAGAGCTCCCCATCCCACCACCCGCGCGAGGTTTCCTTGCGCTGGAGGGCCAGCGCCTCCTCGATCGCGAGCGCCTTGCGGTACGGTCGGTCGTTGGTAAGCGCGTCGAACACGTCCACGACCTGGAAGATGCGCGCGAGCAGCGGGATCTCATCGTCCCTGAGGGCGTCCGGGTATCCGCTCCCGTCGCCGTGCTCGTGATGGTGGCGGATGATGGGCAATACGGGCCGAAGCGTGCGCAGCGGCGCGCAGATCTTCACCCCGATTTCGACGTGCGAACGCATGATCTGCCACTCGGCCCCGTTGAGCCGTCCCGGCTTCAGGAGAACGGCGTCGGGAACGGCGATCTTCCCGATGTCGTGGAGATAGCCGGCGCGCCGCAACGCCTTCACCGCCTCGGGGTCCATCCCGACGTGCTCGCCCAGCTGTGCGGCCAACTGGGAGAGACGGTCGCAGTGTTCCCCGGTTCCCTCGTCGCGGGCCTCGATCGCACGGGCAACGGCGAAGAGCATCTTCTCGGCGTCGTCCAGGTCCTGCGTGAGGCGGCGGAAGTGCACCAGGTTTCGTACCCGGACCTCGAGTTCCACGAGATCGAACGGCTTGGACAGAAAATCCGTTGCCCCGACCTCGAGCCCCCGGAGCCGCGCCTGCCGCGAGTCGAGGCCGGTGAAGAAGACTACCGGAAGCAGACGGGTTTCTTCGTCGGCCTTGAGCCGCCGACACACCTCATAGCCGTCGATCCCCGGCATCAGGACGTCGAGCAGGATCACGTCGGGTTGGCGCTCGCGGGCGAGCTGGAACCCGGTCTCCCCGTCCAGGGCCTGCCACACCTCGAAGCCGAGGGGGTGCAGGGCCTGCCGCATCGCCTCGAGGCTCTGCGGTTGGTCGTCGATGACCAGGACGGTTCCGGCTGCGGCCATGTTCGCAACTCGATTGTACACGAAGGCAAGGGCCTAGAAGGGCCTTGGAACCCCGGTGGCGCCGTGCTTATCGGGGTTCGGCGGCCGGGTCGGGAGGGAAGAAAAAGGGGCCGCCTCGAGGGCGGCCCCACAACCGGCACGTGGTTCCCTAGGGCATACGTAAGAAGACGAAGGTCTTCACGTCCCCCTGCGGGCGGTAAATGTAGAAGCGAATCATCGTCCCACTGCGCACTCCCGCGATCGAGTCCTTGAACTCGCCTGCTGACGTCACCTCGTGATCGTTGACGCGCATGATCACGTCCCCGGGTCGGAGGTTGGCGTCATCGGCGGGGGAAAGGTCGGTAACGTCAGTGACCACCACGCCGTCGACGTCCTTGGGGATCTCGAACTGGCGCCGCGTGCGCTGGCTGAGATCGTCGACCTGCAGCCCGAGCTTGCTGGTCGGTGTGTCCTCCTTGGCGGTCGAACTCTGCTCCTCGCCTTCCCCTGACGGGCGCTCGCCGAGGATCACGGCCACCGTCGAGTGCTTGCCATCACGGATGACATCGAGGTCCACCTTCTGGCCGGGGGGAATTGCGGACACGCGGTAGATGAGCGTGCGGGTATCCTTCACGGGCACCCCGCCCGCGGCCACGATCACATCCCCGGCCTTGAGGCCGGCCTTGTCGCCGGGGCCGCCCGACGTCACGCTCTGAACCAGTGCACCTTCCCGCGAGGTCAGCTTGAACGATTCCTGCGCCCGCTGATCCACGTCGGTGATCTGAACGCCGATGTAGCCGCGGACCACCTTGCCCTTCTCCTTGAGCTGGGGCACGACCATCTTGATGGTGTTGACCGGGATCGCGAACCCGAGGTTCTGTCCCCCCGCATTGATGGCGGTGTTCATACCGGCCACCTCGCCGCGAACGTTGACGAGCGGGCCGCCCGAGTTTCCGAGGTTGATCGCGGCGTCGGTCTGGATGAAGTCCTCGAACGATGAAGCGTTGGGATCGGGCGAGATTCCGATTCTGCGGCCCTTGGCAGAGACCACGCCGACGGTGACGGTGTGCTCCATCGCCAGCGGGTTCCCGACCGCCATGACCCACTCGCCGACCCGAAGAGCGTCCGAGTCACCCAGCGGAAGGGACGGGAACGGGCCCTTCCCCTCCACCTTGATGAGGGCTACGTCGGTGGCCGGGTCGCGTCCCACGATCTTGGCGCGCATCTCGGTTCCGTCCGTGAGACGGACGTTGATCTTCTCAGCGCCCTCCACCACGTGGTTGTTGGTGACGATCAGGCCATCGGGGTCGATGAAGAACCCGCTGCCCGCGCCTGCCCGCTTCCGGGGTCGCATGTCCGGCCTCGGAAAGCCGGGACCGAAGAAGAACTCGAACGGATCCACGTCTTGGTGATACCTGCGCATCTCCTGAGGCTTGACGACATCCTCGGTGTAGACGGCGACCACAGCCGGTGTCACGCGCGCCGCCAGGGCGGCGAAGTCCGGGTAGCTGCTGGGAGGCGGAAGCGGCGGGAGCGCCGCCGAGGCCGCTGGGCTCTCCTTGGATGCCACACCCGCGGGCGTGAAGCCCAGACCACCAGCGAGGACGATCCCGATCACGAGCGAACCGACCGCCACCGCGCTCATGGAGAGCAATCTCTTGTGTTGTGATGTAATCATGAACCTGACCCTCCTGGGGCCGGGTGGTCCCGGCCCGCTTCAGGCAACGGAGCAATATCTGTGCCACATTTCAGGGGAGGGCGGCCCCCGTGCCGGCTAGCGATGTGTCATTTTGGCGCAACAAGTTCGGCCGCAGCGAGGACCACGCGGTCCTTACCGGCGGCCTTGGCCGCATACATCGCCTGATCGGAGGCGCGAAGAAGTTGGTTACGGCGGTGGTCTGAAGTGCCTCCGCGCGGGACCTGGTCGGGGTAGACGGCCACGCCGACCGAGCACGTCAGGGGGCCTCTGAAGTCGACCGGACCGCTCGCCCAGGAGAACCTCCCGCGCAGGAACGCCTGGGTGTTGATCGCGCGCCTGATCTCCTCGGCGACCTGTGTCGCGGCCGCCGTGTCGAACCCCGGAAGGATGATGACGAACTCGTCGCCGCCGTAGCGGGCGAGGGTGACCCTGGGGGAGCGCACCGCGCGCCGCAGCAGGTAGCCGACCTCCTTGAGCACCTGGCTGCCGGCCAGGTGGCCGTGCTGGTCGTTCACGCTCTTGAAGTTGTCCAGGTCCATGAAGAGGAGCGCCACGCGGCCCCCGGCGGCGTCCGCGTGGTCGAGGTCCTCGGCGAGACGCCGGTGGAAGAAGCGATCGTTGGAGAGCCCCGTGAGGTCGTCGCTGCGCGCGGCGGCCCCTGCCCTTCTCGCATCCAAGAGGTTCTGGATGGAGACCGAGGTGTATGCGGCGAAGATCTCGAGCAGCGCCCGGTCGCGCTCGTCAAACGGGCGACCATCCAGGCGGTTCACCATCTCCAGCACCCCGCACACGCTGTTCTCGATGCGGATCGGGACGGCGAGCAGGCTGCTGGTGTTGAAGGCGTGGGTCTCGTCGAAACGGGCGTAGAAGTACGGGTCGTGGTGGGAGTCGGCGACCAGGTGGGACTCGCCGTTTCGGTACACGTGTCCGACCACGCCCTCCGAGGTCGGGATGCTGGCACCCAGCAACGCCTCGGACGACGGGCCGAAGGCGGCGATGAAGTAGAGCGCGGCGCCGGCCGGGTCGCCGGCGCGCTCAAACGGGTGGTCGAGCAGCACCGAGCCGGCCTCCGCCGGGACGAACGCGTTGGCGCGCTCCAGCACCTCCTGGATGAAGCTGGCCGCGTCCATCGCCTCCGGGACGCCCGTATCGTGACGGTACCGCTCCAGGAAGGTCTCGAGCTCCGTCGCCGGCAGCACGTTGATCTTGGGCCGGATCCCGCTCACGTATCCAGTGTATCAGTGCGGTGCGGCGGTGTCGCGACCAGCCTTTCGACGCGCAGGCGGAGGTTGGCGACCGCATCGGCGGGATCCGCGAGCGAGGGTGCGAAACGGAGGCGCTCGCAGGCCTGCACGAGCGCCACGGCCTCCGCCGCCTCGGCCCGGGTGCAGCCGGCCTCCGAGAGGCGGTCGGCGCCCTCGGTGACCGTCACTCCGAAACGTGAACGCGCCCAGCCTTCCACCACCAGCTGCAGGCGCCGCAACTCCTGCACGGGGTCCGACGCCGACTCGGGCAATGGTGGGACGCCGCGCCGCCGCGCACGCCACGTCAGTGCGGCTGCCGCGCACGCAATGCCCAGCGCGAATGCCGCGGCCAGGAGGGCCAGCCGGGGGAAAGCGTCGCTCGGGACCGGCTTCTCGGCGGGCGCCGCAGCTGCCGGGGGCCCGGCGGAGGGCGGAGCGACCGCCACTCTTATCGCCGGCAGCGTGTGCATGTCGTAGCTCGTCTCCGGGCGGAAGGTGCAGAAACGGACCTCGGGGAGCTCGTACCTCCCGGCGCGGGTGGCCTCGATCGGGATGCGCCAGAGCCGCCACCCGACCAGACCGGCGGGCGAGGGTCGCCACTGGTGAGTCTCCTCTGCGGGGAAACTGCGGAGTCCCTCCGGCAGTCGCGCCGGCGGAGGGTCCAGCAGCGGGAGGTTTCCGACGCCGTCCACCTTGACCTCGAGGGTCGCCAGTTCCCCGGCGCGCCACCTGCCACCGAGCAGGCGTCGTGAGAACGTCAGGCGCCCGACCCCGCCGAAATACGGCGCCGGCGCCGGGGGGAGTGCCCCGACCTCGGCACTCGCCGCGCCTGACATGACTGTCCTCACGGGGAGTGCCGTGCCTTCCGCCTCCCCTGGGGCTGCCACCACACGCGCCACGGCTGGCGGGATCTCCAGCTGCCCCGCCCGGACCGGGATGACCAGCCACCCGCCCAATAGCACCCGCTCGACGCCTTCCGGGGTCGTGACCCGCCGCGGCTCGATCTCCGCAGGCAGGCGCTCGCTCCAGCTCTCGGGGAACGATGCCTGCACCTCCCATCCGTCGGCCATGGCCTCGTCCGGTGATTCCACGGAGAACCTCACCAGCAGGGGCTCCCCCACGAGGAGATGCGAGCGCGAGAGTTCGACACGCAATTCGGGCCGCGCGCCCTCGGCGGCCGCGTGCCCCCCGGCGACGGCGGCCGCGCGCACGGAGTTGGTTACGGCCTCCGAGTCCCCGAGCTTCACGGTCGTGGGACCCACTGCGATCGGTCCCAGTGTCCGGGCACGTACGACCCAGGTGAGCGCAGTGATCGCGACCGCCTGATTCCCCCGCCAGCTGATCTGCTGCGTGAGGACCGGCCCCGCCAGCACCTCGAGGTTGGTCAGTTGGCCGAGCACACCGCTGATCTCGCCGTGGCCGGCCCCCTCGATCACGACCTGGTAGCGAAGCGTGCCGGGGATTGTGCCGGCGACGAAGCGCGCCTGGGGTTGCGCCGGCTCGGCGGCCAGCGCCCCGGCTGCGAACAGCACACCCGCGAGGGTCAGGACACGCCGCATCACCAGTCCCTTCCCGGCGAGCCCGGCCCCCTGGGGGACTCGGCGATCAGCAGCGGTTGCAGCGCGGCTCGAGCGGCGGCCTCCACCAGCTGCTCCCGGCTCTCGGTGTCGCTCGGGTGGGTGAATCTGCCAGACTCGCGCGCCAGCCCCGCGAGGGCCAGTTCGAGGTTGTGCCAGGCGTCGGTCCCGCTCGGGTCGGAGGCGATCGCTCGCCGCAACGCCTCGGCTGCACCTGCCCATTCGCCCCGCAGCAATCGGGACGTTCCGAGGTTGTACCACGCGGCGTAGGCGAGGTGCGTCGAGGCGGCGAGTGCGGCGAGCGCCCTCTCGCCTTCCGGGTCGCCCTCGCGTGCCTGGACCGTGGCGAGGCCGAGGCGCAGCAGGTCGTCGTGCGGCCTGAGCGCGGCGGCGCGCGCGTAGTCGTTTCGGGCCTCCTCCCAGGATCCGCGCGCTGCCGCGTCAGCGGCGCTGCGCTCGAGGAGCGAAGCCGAGCCGGGGAGTACCCGCTGCCAAGCGGAGGGCGTGGGCGCGGGGGGCGGGGCGGCCGCAAGCGGGACCGGGAGAAGCAGGACGGCAAATGCGGCGCGCCGCCAGGGCCAGAGCATGAAAGAAGCGGTGGCGAGCAGCGCTGCCGCCAGCAGGAACGGGGCGCCGTGAACGGGTGCCGCCGCGCGCTCCGAGTCGCGAACGGAACGGAAAAGTGCCTCCGCGAGTTCGCGAGGCGCCGCTTCCGAGCGCGTGTCGGTCGGCGGCTCCGTGCCTCCGCCCAGGCGGCGCATCAACTCGGGCCGGGCGCGCGAACGCACCAGCGCACCGTTCTCCCGCGCGTAGCTCACGCCGCCCCGTTCATCAAGCCTCGGGACAGGGCCGCCGCCGGTGGTTCCCGAGATCAACGGCACGACGCCGATCCCGCTCCGGCGCAGGGCGTCCGCCGTGGCCGCCGCGTCGCCCTCGAGTTCCTCGCCGTCGGAGACGAGCAGGACGGCACGACCTGGCCCGCCTCCGGGGAGCAGCGATCCGGCGGTGGCGAGGAGCACCGCGAGATTCGAGCCCGGGGTCACCCCACGTTCGAGCCCGGAAGTGGAAAGTGCTGCCGCGAGCGCGTCCCGGTCCTGCGTGAGCGGAACCAAGGGACGGGCATCCCCGGCGCCGACGGCCAGGCTCCAGGTCGCATCGGGCAGGCGATCCAACGTCTGACGCAGCACCGCCGCGGCCCGCTCGAGCCGACTGGGCGCGACGTCGGAGCACCGCATCGAATCCGAGACGTCCAGGGCGATCACCACATCGAGGCCACGCGCCGGGACGGGCTCCGGCTGTCCCCAGCGGGGGCCGGCGGCGGCGGTCGCGGCGGCCGCGGCCGCCAGCAGCCAGAGGGCGAGGCGCGCCCCGCCGGTGGCCGGCACGCCGCCCAGCCAGCGCATCCAGAGCGAGGCGGTGCCGAGACGCGCCTGCTGCAGACGGCGCCAGCGGGTGAGGGCCCACACCGCCGGAAGCAGCGCGAGGGCCAGAACGGCAAGGAAGAGCCAGCGCGGTTCGACCCAGGTCATGCCCAGGCCCTTCGGTTGACGAGCTCCGCGGCGGCGGCTGCGACCAGCAGTACGGCGGCCCAGCCCGCGGGCGATCCGCTTCGGTCGATCCAGACTCGTTGGGCGGGCGCGGGTGTGACTGTCGGCTCGAGCGTCGCCAGGTGCTCGAACGCAGCTGTGAGACCCTGCTCGTCGCGGACGCGAACGAACTCTCCCCCGGTGCGGCGGGCGATCTCGCGCAGCAGCTTYTCGTTCACCTGTGAGGGCGCGCCGGGAGCCGCGTCGCCSCCGACGGCAACGGTGTTCACGGGGATGCCCCGGTCCGCRGCGACGTCGGCTGCCGTGACCGGGTCCACCGCACCRGAGTTGCTCTCGCCGTCGCTCACGAGCACGATACCTCCCGAGCCGYGCCTGGTGTCCCGAAGYTGCTGCAAGSCCACGGCGAGGGCRTCCCCGATGGCRGTCTCGGCGCCGAAGGCCGCTGGGGCCATGCTCGAGGCCAGCGACAGCAGCGTGGCGTGGTCCCGGGTAAGAGGAGAGAGCACCGCGGCCTTGCCGCCGAACGCGACCAACGCGAGGCGGTCATCCCTCCGGAGGTCGGCCAGGCGGTGCACGGCGTGCCGCGCCGCGACCAGGCGGCTGCCCTGGTCACGCGGACGCCCCATCGAGGCGGAGAGGTCGAGCAACACCACCAGGTCGCGGCCGGCCGAGGGAACGCTGCGCAGGGAGGCGCGCCGTGGTCCGGCGGCCGCCAGCCAGGCGCACGCCACTCCGAGGACCGCGAGGGCGAGTGCGAGGTCCACGCCGAGACGCGATCGGCGCACCCGCGCCAGGCTCGGGACGCGCAGGTGGCGCCTGCGGGCGAGGGCGAGCAACGCGAGGGCGAACGGCACCAGCACGGCGACCGGCAGCAGGAATGGGTGGGCAAATTCGCTCACCCCTGACCTCCTGCCGCCGGCACGACCTCGAGCAGCCCGCGGACGAGCGTCGCCGCCTCTTCGGTCGGGGGGATGTTGCCGGCGAAACGGGCATCGTCGGCGAGAACCAGCGCGAGGGCGAAGGAAGCGGCGCTGCCGATCTCCAGCCTGGCCGCGAGCAGGCGCGACAGCTCACGGGTGGTCATCGCCTCGCACGGCAGGCCGGTCACGGCCTGCAGGAAGCCACGGCAGCTGCGCGCGAGAACGTCGGCGGCCTCGGCCCTCTCCCACCCCGCGGGCACCGAGAGGGGGGCGAGA
>PQAJ01000242.1 GCA_003105185.1 Holophagae bacterium | reverse complement strand
AGTCGTGGATCCCCACGAGTCCTTCATCCCTGCGGCAGCGGTGGCGGCTGGCGCCCAGGGCGCCTTCTTCTCAACCGACGTGGAGGTCAATAACACAGGGACGGAGGAGGCCGAGGTTCTTTTCCAGTGGCTGCCCAGAGGCGAGGACAACTCCGCGCGCATTCAGTCCGAGCCGGTGACGCTCGCTCCCGGTCAGAGCCAGCGCTGGGAGAACGCTCTCACCGAGCTCTTCGGCCTGGAGTCCGATTCGGTCGGCGCCCTCAAGATGGTGGCCAGCAACGAGTCCGTCATCGGCATGAGCCGGACCTACAACTCACCCCAAGGCAAAGGAGCCGGTACCTTCGGCCAGGGCCTGCCCGCCATCCGGGCGACCGAGCTGATCAGACGCACCCAACCGCAGCGCATACTCTTCCTGAGCGAGGACTTCGACTCCCGCGCCAACGTCGGCTGCGTTAACGGTACCGGTGAGGACCTCACGATCAACATCGAGCTCTTCAACTCCGAGGGAGAGTCCCTCGAGGTGAAGACCATGGACCTCGGGCCCTGGTCCAACAACCAGATCAACCACATCTTTCAGGGGCATCTGATGGGCAACGGCTACGCCGACGTGTGGGCCGACAGCGACGAGGCCCTCTACTACTGCTACGGCTCGGTGCTCGACAACGCGACCTCGGACCCGACCACGATCCTGCCCCAGGTGCCGTCGGCCGACATGACCTTCATCCCGGCCGCGGCGCTGGCGGCCGGGCTCGAGGGGTCGTTCTTCGAGACTGATCTCGACCTCAACAACGTTGGCTCGACGGACATCACGTACGAGCTGCTGTGGCTGCCGCGCGGGGAGGACAACAGCGATCCGGTCCGCAGCAGCACCTTCTCGCTCGCGCCAGGCGCCGGTGTGCGTTACCACAATGTGCTCGGCAGCGTCTTCGGTCTGGAGCCGGACCAGGTCGGCGCAGTGGCGGTGGAGGCGAGCGGGATCGATCTGCTGGCGATGAGCCGCACCTACAATCTGCCGTCGGCCAAGGTGGCGGGCACCTTTGGCCAGGAGTTGGCTGGCATTCCGGCGGATCGATTGATCCCGACCGGCGTCAGGAAGCGGATCATCTTCATGAACGAGAACGACAACACTCGGTCCAACATCGGCTGCCAGAACGGCAGCGATCATGCGGTGAGGGTGTTCATCGAGCTGTTCAACTCGGAGGGCGAGTCGCTCGAGGTCAAGACCATGGACCTGCCGCCGCAGTCGAACAACCAGGTCAACCGGGTGTTCCGGAACTACTCGCCGATCTCGGCCGGCTACGTGGACGTGTGGACCGCGACACCGAGCGCGACGATCTACTGCTACGGCTCGGTGCTCGACAACACGACCAGCGATCCGACCACGATCCCGCCGATGTGACCAACCAGCGAACGCGGGGCCCGGCAGCGGCCGGGCCCTCTACTTCTTCTCCTCCTCCTCCAGGCGTCGGTGCGCGCGGCGAGCTTGCGGTGGTCTCACGTGTGCTGGTTCCGGGCTCGATCTCCGGTTTCCAGCTGGAAATCGAATCCGAAGCTCTTCCGAAGCTTCTCCAAACGACTTTTCCGCGTCGGGGACCGAGCTTGGGAAGTGGGACTCGAACGAAAGGAGTGCGTCATGAGTATCAAGACGAGCGTGGCAGTGGTGCTGGTGTTGTTGGCAGCGCCGATCCTCGCGATGGCGCAGACCGTATGGGTGGACGATCCGTCCAACCCGGTGATCCCGGCTCCGGGCCCGGGGGACTGGGACGCCGAGCGCTACCTCGGGGCGGTGATCGAGGTGGACGGGACCTACCACATGTACTTCAGCGGCCGGACGGGCGGGCCGGGGGTCCAGAACTACGAGATCGGCCACGCCACCTCATCCGACGGCGTGACGTGGGAGATGGACCCGGCGAACCCGGTGATGACCCTGGGCGACCCCGGAGAGTGGGATGACGGCACGCTGTGGGTCGGGTCCGTGATCCAGGACGAGTCCGGCTTCCGAATGTGGTACGGCGGCAACGATGGGCAGTTTTGCCGCACTGGCTACGCCACCTCGCCGGACGGCTCGCTCTGGACCGAGTACCCGGGCAACCCGGTGATGGACGTGGGGCCGGCCGGATCCTTCGACGCACAGTGGGCGTTGCTGGACACGGTGATTGTCCAGGACGGCCACTACCAGGCGTGGTACTGGGCGGCCGATCCCTCATCCAGATGGAGCATCGGCTACGCCGAGTCCGACGACGGCCTGAGCTGGACGAAGCATCCCGTGCCGGTGATCAACAGCGGTTGGGCTCCGGAGGTGCTGTTCGACGGGCAGCTCTTCTCCATGTGGTACTCGGTTGGTGGTCCAAGCGCCGCCGACATCTCCTACGCGGTGTCGCCGGACGGGGTCGAGTGGACCCCCTATCTCGAGAACCCAGTCATTGCAGCGGCTGCCCTTCCGGCAGTGGTTTACGACAGTGAGGACGGCATCTTCGTAATGTGGTACGGGGTCTTCGACTTCAGCATCCGCAGGGCGACCTCAGACTGCTGCTCGACGATCTTCAGCTCGTTCGTCCCGGCGGCGGCATATGCCGCGGGGGCCCAGGGCTCATTCTTCCGGACTGACCTCGACCTGAGCAATGCCAGCGGGAGCGCGGTGCAGTACGAGCTATGGTGGCTGCCGCGCGGACAGGACAACTCAGAGCCCATCGTCTCCGACACCTTCAGCCTCGGCGCGGGCATGAGCGTGCGCTATGCCAACGTACTTGCCGAGGTCTTCGGACTCGAGCCGGATGCGCTCGGTGCGCTGGGGATCTCCTCGTCAAGCCCTCACCTGCTGGCGATGAGCCGCACCTACAACCGTCCGGGCGATGGGGCACCCGGCACCTATGGCCAGTCGATGCCGGCGATCGCGCCGGACGAGCTGATCCGGTACGGCGAGCGGCGGCGGATCCTGTTCGCAACCGAGGACGAGGAGATGCGCACCAACGTCGGCTGCCAGAACGCCACCCCAGCGACGGCAATCATCGACCTCGAACTCTTCAGTGCGGAGGGCACGTCGCTCGCAACCCAGAGGATGACCCTGCCGCCGCTGGGCAACGACCAGATCAACCGGATCTTCCAGGGCTTTGCTCCAATCAACGGCTACGTCGAGGTGTGGACGCCGAGGGCAGGCGACGCGTTCTACTGCTACGGATCGGTGCTCGACAACACGACCAGCGATCCGACCACGATTCCGCCGATGTGACCAACCAGCGACGACTGGGTCCCGGCCGTGGCCGGGACCCGGCTTCGCTGGTCTAGAGAAGAGCCAATTCGAGGTGTGAGGTAGTGGCAAAGATCGTTCGATTCCCGGGCGGCATTGCCGAGCAGGTCCTGCGAGGCCGCCGGACGCGTGCAGTCGCCGGGGCGTATAATCGCAGCAGCATGGCCACCACAATCGAGAAGCTCGCCGGGGCCAGGGCGGGGTTTCGGCTCGTGGACTGGCTGGTCGAGCCGAGCCTGAACCGGATCTCGCGGGGTGGCAGCGCCGTCCAGCTCGAGTCCAAGGCGATGGACGTGCTGGTCTACCTTGCCGGGCGCGCGGGTGAGGTGGTGAGCCACGCCGAGCTCCAGGACGCGGTCTGGCAGACCGAGTTCGTCTCGTACAACACGCTCGCGGTGCGCATCTTCGAGCTCCGCGAGGCCCTCGAGGATGACGCGAAGGACCCCCGTTACATCGAGACCATCACCAAGCGCGGCTACCGGTTGATCGCGGCAGTCACGTTCGGCGAAGGCGTGGAGCCTGACGCCGGCGTGTTTGCTGAGACGCGGCGGGAGCAGCCCGACGAGCGGTCTCCGTACCCGGGGCTGGCGCCGTTCAGCGAGGCGGACGCCGAGGACTTCTTCGGCCGCGAGACCGAGATTGCGGCGATATGGCGCAAGATTGTCGGCCGGCGGCTGCTGGCGGTGATCGGCCCGTCGGGTGCGGGTAAGAGCTCGTTGCTGAGGGCGGGGGTCGTGGCCAGGGCGCCACCGGGGTGGCGGGCGCTGGTGTGCCAGCCCGGCGAGGAGCCGTTCCTCTCCGTGGCGAGGACGCTGGCGGCGGATCTCATGGACGACGCGGAGGAGATGCGGCGGCTGCTGGCGTTCCAGGACCCCGATGTCGCGCTGGCGGTGGCGGCGCGCTGGCGGGGGCGGTGGGACGAGGCGCTGCTGGCGGTGGATCAGTTCGAGGAGCTGTTCACGCTGAGCACGCCCCGGGTCCAGGAGGAGTTCGTGGCCCTGCTGCGGCGGCTGGTGGACGGGGCCGGGATCCACGTCGTCTTGGTGCTGCGCGACGACTTCCTCTCCGAGTGCCACCGCTTCGCAGAGCTCGAACCAATCCTCAAGGACCTGACGCTGATTGGGCCGCCGGTGGGCGCGGCGCTGCGGCGGGCCCTCACCGAGCCGGCCGTTCGCCGCCAGCATCGCTTCGAGAGCGAGGTCCTGGTCGATGAGATGGTGGCCGAGGTGGAGCGGGAGCGGGGGGCGCTGCCGCTGCTCGCGTTTGCGGCGTCGCGGCTGTGGGAGCTGCGCGACCGGGAGCGGCGGGTGCTGACCCGGGAGGCGTACCAGCGGATCGGGGGCGTGGGCGGAGCGCTGGCGCAGCACGCGGAGGCGACCCTGGGGGCGATCGGTGAGGAGCGACTGCCGATCGTGCGCGAGCTGTTCCGCAACCTGGTGACGGCGCAGGGCACGCGGGCGGCGCGAGAGCGGGACGAGCTGCTGTCGGTCTTCGCCGAGGATCAGCGGCCGGACGCGGAGGCTGTGCTGAGGGCCCTGGTTGACGCACGGCTGCTGACCTCGTTCGAGGACGCGGCGGCTGAGCAGGCGACCGCTGGTACGCGTCACCGGGTCGAGGTGGTGCACGAGTCGCTCCTTTCGGCATGGCCGCGGCTCGAGCGCTGGCGGGTGCAGGACGCCGAGGGGGCCCTGCTGCGCGACCAGCTCCGCCAGGCGGCGCGAACCTGGCAGGAGCGCGGTCGCCCCGACGATCTGCTGTGGGCCCGAGCGGCCTTCCGGGAGTATTCGCTGTGGCGGGAGCGGTACCCGGGCGGCCTCACCGAGCTCGAGGAGGCGTTCGGCCAGGCGATGGTCAAGCTGGCCGGCCGCACACGGCGGCGGCGGCGACTCGCGTTGACTGCCGCCATTGCGGCGCTCGTCGCCGCGGCAGCCGCCCTCTCGGGGCTGTGGCTGCGCAGCGCGCGCGAGACCCGGCGCGCCGAGGCGCGAAGGCTGGTCGCCCTCGGCCAGCTGCAGCTGGACCGTTATCCCGCCTCGGCTGTGGCCTGGGCCCGGGCGAGCCTCGAGCTCCAGGACTCGGCCGAAGCCCGCCGGCTGGCGGTCCAGGCCCTGTGGGCGGGGCCTCCGACCCTCCAGGTGCCCGGGGATGTGCAGTGCATGCGACCGGACTTCAGCCCGGACGGCCGCCGGCTCGCGTGCGGCAGCTACGGCGGAGAGGTGACGCTCATCTCCGAGAGCGGCGGCGAGGCGCTCCGGATCCCCGTCTTGCCGATACTGTGGGACCCACGCGGCGTGGCGTTCACGCCGGCGAGTGACCGGCTGCTGAGCTGGCTCCACGGCGACCCGAGCCTCCGCATCTTCAGCCCTTCAGGCGAGCAGATTGACACCCTGCCGGTCGAGGCGCTGGAGCTGGTGGTGCTCGACGAGGACACGGTCGCGACGCTCGGGGCGCCCGCAGCGGGTGAGAGGGAGTGTGAGGTCAGGGTCTGGTCGCTGTCCAACCACTCGTCGCGGCTGATCGCACGCTGGCGTCCGCCGCCCGGCTTCCAGCCCCCGATCGAGGGGTTCCGGCCGGCCGCGCTGGACCCCCAGTTGCGCTGGCTCGCCTACGGTAACGGCAGCGCGGTGCACCTGCTCGGTCTGACCGGCGCGGATCAGGGTCGAGACCTCGAGGTCGGTGCCCACCCGGCAAGGGTGCAGGAGGTCGCCTTCACGCCCGACGGCTCGCGACTTGCGTCGATCGACGAGCACGGCGGCGTGCGGGTGTGGCGGCCCGCCGCTGGGGAGGCGCTGCGTGCGTTCGATGCGCAGGCCCCGACCAGTCTATCGAGTCTCGGCTTCGACGCCTCCTCCTCGAGGCTGGCCTGGGGCTCAGGCAGCGGCGTTGTGGTGTGGAGCTTCGCCGACCCCCCGGACGCAGCGGCCCGGCTCCTGCGCGGCCCGGGCCGCTTGCTGTTCGGCGCCGTCGCGTTCGATCCACAGGGCCGCTGGGCAGCCGCAGGGCGGTATAGCCAGAACATGTTCCTGTGGTCGCTCGCCTCGCCCTACCCACGGGTCCTCCGGGGCCAGACCCAGGTTCCGTTCGAGCTGTCGTTCACCGCCGACTCGCGCTTCCTGGTCTCGTGCGGCGCTGACGGCGCCCGCCTGTGGCCGCTGTCGCCGGAGGACGGCCGGCAGCGCCTGATTCCCCTGGACGGTGGCTACCAGTGCATGGACGTCGCGTCCGACGCGGCGAGCCCGGGCCTCCTGGTGGCGGCGCCGGAGCTGGGCGCGTTCCTGGTTGAGCCGGAGGGCGGCGCCTCGCGAAAGCTCGAGGGGGTGCCGCCGGTGGTGCTCACTGCCGCCGCGCTCGACACGCGGGCGGGTCTCGCAGCAGTCGGCCAGAGCAGCGCGTCGGAGCCGGGGACCATCTACATCGTCGACCTCGGGTCGGGCGCGACCCGGAGCGTGTCGCTGCGCGGCGGGAATGCGCAGGATCCGGTGCAAGAGGTTTACTACCTCGGCTTCGCAGCCGGCGGCAGCCTGATCGTCGGCAGCGGCCGGGGCGTTTACCGCTGGGACATCGCGACCGGGGAGAGCAGCGCGATCTGCAGTGAGGCTGGATGGTGGGGCGGCGTTGCGCTGAGTCGCTCCGGCCGCAGCATGGTTGCGGTGTGCCTCGAGGGCGAGACCCGTCCGGTGCTCGTCGTCGACCCGATCAGCGGCTCCCGGCGCCGCATCTCGAGCCACGGTGACGGCGTCTACTCCGCGGCGATGGACGCGACCGGCGAGCGGATTGCGACCGGGGATCGCAGCGGGGCGGTGCGCGTCGGCCTCGCCACCGGCGAGGAGCCCCACCTGCTGCTCGGTCACAGTGGAAGCGTCAGCGCAGTGGCCATCTCCCCGGACGGGAAGTGGGTCGCCTCGGCGAGCGGAGCCGAGATCCTCCTGTGGCCCATGCCTGACCTCTCCAAGACGCCGCTTCACACCCTGCCGCACGACGAGCTGCTGGCCAAGCTCGGCTCGCTGACCAACCTGCGAGCGGTCCGCGACGAGACATCCGACACCGGCTGGACGATCGAGGTCGGCCCCTTCCCGGGCTGGCGCGAGGTGCCGACCTGGTGACTCCCTCGCGTTGTGGCGCAGGCATCCTTGTAGCGCAGGCTTGCTCGCGGCCTGCGGCCGCGGCGACGCGGCGCCACGAGCGGGTGGCACATGGCCGGGATCCTCCCGGACCGCCCGCCGGCTTGTCCCACAAGCCGCTCCTGCCGCCAGGTTCACAGCCTGCAAATCCTCTTTCGTGGCCCGATGCAGCCAGGATGTGGCAGGCTGGGAATCCCGCACAAGGCAGCCAGGATGGCCGTGCTACAAGGCCCGCCTACCGGCCGGGCTTGGCTTCGAGCACGCGAGCGAGAGCGTCGCCCGGCGGCACCACGATGACGCGGCCAACCGTGGTGCCAAACAGGTGGCCGAAGTGGCTGCGATCCCCGGTGACCAGAAGGTGGACCCTTGCGGCGACAGCTGCGGCCAGGATCGGGGCGTCGTTGGCCGGAAGGCCGAGCCGCGTGGCCCAGGCCACCAGCCCCGGGCCGGCTTCTGGAACGACCTCGACGTGGTCAAGGAGGCGCTCGAAGGCGGGCAGCGTGTCCGGAGCCTTGAGCGCGAGATTCCGGAGGCACTCGTCGATCGCATGACGCGAGCTCGTGAGAGAGCACGCGCCCGAGCCGGCCAGCACGAACAGCGCCGCTGAGCGCCCCTCCGGCGAGTAGGCCGCAGCGAACAGCACGTTGGCGTCGAGGAAGAGGCGCACCTATCGCTTCCCGGCGCGCTTGCGGACGCGGGCGGCCTCGGCAGGGGTCATGCGGTCTTCCTCCAGGAACTCGCGCACCCGGGAGTCGCTGTAGAGCTCGACGGGGTAGACGGCCGCAGGTCGCAGCAGGATCGCGCCGTCCGCGGTCGACTCCACCAGCAGGACGGTCTCGGGCTCGAGACCGAGACGGTCGAGCACGGTCTTCGGGATCGACACCTGGCCCTTCTTGCCGAGACGGGTCATGTTCATGCTCGGAGGATAGCAGGATTCCGGGAATCCGGCAAGCCGGACTTCCAGCCGCCAAGTGCCTGGCACGCATTTGCGTATTTGTACGGACCCTCGATCCTAGCCCCGAGATCCTATTCCCTGGGCCGCCAGGCCCCCGGTACAGCGGCGAGGCCGAGCAGGCCGAGGCCGGCCGCGGTCGCCGTCATACCGGCCCAGGGCATCGCGACGATGCCCACGACCAGCGCTGCGACCGCGGCGCCAGCTTCGTCCGCGGCGAAGGCCACACCAGCGCCGCGGCGGGTGTCGCCCCGGCCGGCGAGCTCGGCGACGCCTGCAAACGCGGCGCCGGTCAAGAACCCGCCGGCTGCGAGCAGGACCGGCACGGTGAGCGCCGGGAGCCGAAACGCGACGCCGGCCGCAAGCAGGCCCGACAGTAATGCCCCGCCAAGCAGCACGAGCGGCAGCCGCGAGGCCGGCCGTGGCCAGCGCGCGGCGGCGAGCGAGCCGGCCGCCAGCCCGGCCATGAACGCGGCGTTGAGCGCTCCGATCTCGGCGTAGACCGAGCCGAGGGTCGACTGCCAGGCGGCAATCAGCAGCAGCCACCAGCCCATCGAGCAGGCGCCGATGACGGCGGCGGTCGCCGCGGATGACTGCCGGCGTCGAATCGCCACGACGAGGAGCGCAGCCATCGCCGCGAGCAGCGCGATGCCGAGCGGCGTGGCTGGACGGTCCTCGAGCTTGCGCGACAGGCCGAGCAGCGACGGCCGGCCCCGAGCCTCCTGGAGCCCGGCGGCGAGCAGCACGGCGCGCGGGTGCTCCATCGTGTTGGGCGGGGCCGATGCGGCGTCGACGAAGCGCGCGAGGTCGGCCGCCCGGCTCGGATCGACGAGCAGCTCGAGCATCTCGGGCGCGAACAGCTCGTCGGCGATCCCGCGATCCCGCCAGCGCCGCGCGAGCTCGGCCGGGTCGACGGTCGCGGCCATCGCCGGTCCGCCCGCGACCAGCAGGATGCTCTCGCCGGGCACCGCCAACACCTTCGGGAAGACCTCGCCGAGCGAGCTCGTCATGACCTCGACGAGGCGCCCGGCCGAGCCGCCGAGGTAGGTGTCCGGCACCTCCAGCCGCACCACCAGCGCCCCGTCGCCGGCGAGCCGGGCGCGGCAGCGCTCGAAGAACTCGACGGTGCGGGTGCGGTTGTGGCGGACTGTGATCGGGCTGCCGTCGCGCAGCACGATCAGGTCCCAGGACCCGGGCTGCTGGAGGGCGCGCAAGGGATCGCTGGCAAGCACCCGCACGCGGGGGTCGGCCAGCGCGGCCGCGAGCGGCGATCCGTACCACTCCCGCAGCAGCGCCGGCAAGCGCGGGTCGCTCTCGACGGCCAGGATCTCGGTAGCCGGGTGGCGGGCCATGGTCGAGATGGCGCCGTCGGCCAG
>PQAJ01000241.1 GCA_003105185.1 Holophagae bacterium | reverse complement strand
AGACCTTTGTCCAGTCGGCGGCGCTGCGGCCGCCGTTCTCCGTCGTGTAGACGTAGCCGAGGTTTCCGTACGCGATCCCGTGGAGGGCGTCGGCGAACGCGAGTCCCAGGAGCCAGTTCGCCGGATCGATCACGATGTCGGGAGTCCAGGTCGCGCCGCCGTCGTCAGTCCACCTCCCGATGCCGGCGCCGCTCGAGTTCTGGAACCCCACGACCAGCGCCGTCTGTGGGGAGAAGGCCTGCACGCCGTACCAGTAGTACGGGAAGCCGACGTTCATCACCGTCGTCCAGCTCTCCCCGCCATCTGTTGTCCGGTAGACCCCGCCCAGCTCGGCGGCCGCGTAGCCGTTCATCGGGTCGGCGAACGAGACCGCCTTCAGGACCTTGCTGACCGTCTGCTGCAGCTGCCAGCCCGATCGGCCCCCTTCCGGCGCGCCGGGCGACCCGCTTGGCGGCAGCGCACCGGGCGACGCAGGGACTTTCTCGATCACCGCAGCGCCCGTGTCGAGCGTGACGCGCTGCGGTTCGTCCGCCGCCCACGAGGAGCAGGTTGGTTGAAGGAGCGCGACGAGCACCAGAAGGATGACGACACGCATGGGGGCCTCCTGGCTGCGAGCGTTCTGGCAAGACACGCCTTGGAGAGTATGGAGCCCGAGGAGCGCGAGGTCAAAGACGCCCACGGGCCGGCGGCCGTCGCGACCGTCCAGCCGAGAGTCGCACCTCGGCGGCCGGGAAGCGCACACCGACCTCGCCGATGATGGCCGACGCAACCGCCTGCAGTTCCGGCGGCGACGTGGGACTCACGGGGACTGCATGCGAAAGGCACCCCGAAGGGTGCCTTTGCTGCTCCGTCGTAGCTGCGTTCTACGGCACCGTCGCAGACCACGCCGAGGTGTCGCCGGACTCGAAGCCGTCCCAAAACACCGTCCCGAGGAACGCGAACACCCCGGTGTCCCCGCTCACCAGCAGGGTGCCGTCAGCGGCCAGTGAGGGCCCGCCTTCAGAGCGGGGAACCGACCGCTCCCACAGCAGCGACAGGTCGGGGTTGAAGGCGAACAGCTCGGACTGTCCGTTGGACACGAACAGCGTCCCGTAGCGGTCCACCGCCATGTGCCCGGGGACGATCGAGCTCGCGTTCAGGATCGGCTGCGAGGCGGCGATCTCGAGGCCGGTCTCCGGGTCGAGCCGCACCACGACCACCGAGCCGGACTCGACCCGGTACGAGTAGACGCTGCCGTCCGGGCCGATGGCGAAGGTCGAGAAGGAGCAGCTCGCCAAGGACGGCGAGACCCACTTCTCGGTCAGTGACGATCCGGTGTCGGTGAACGCGTAGAGCGACGAGTCGGTGGGGACGTAGATGGTCCCGTCCTGTCCTGCGAAGAGGCCGAGCTGGGCCGTGCCGATCGAGGTGCTCCAGTACAGAAAATCCCCCGTGGCGAGGTCGTGCGCGGCAAGGCGGTCGCCCACCGCCCCGTGCCGGATGTAGTAGGTGTCGCCGACGACGACCGGCTCGAATCCGCCGGACATGCCTCCACCACGCGGAGACTGGTACACCCGCGTCCCGTCCGTGGCCCGGATCCGGGTCACGCTGCCAGGGGTGGGGACGAGCAGGTCGCCGTTGGCCGCGAAGGCGGGGCCCTCGGTGACGTAGAAGTCGACCAGGTCCTCGGACCGCCACACGGTGTCGCCGGTCGCCGCGTCGAGGGCGTAGAGGTACGAGGAGTTCGTGTTGCCAGCCCGGGTCGCGTAGACCTTGCCGTCCCGCATCGCGCAGGCGTAGCCCGACCAGTCGCTCGGGAAGTCCATGGGCAATATCCGCGTCCACGCCACCTCGCCGGTGGTGAGGTGCAGGGCGACGATCACCCCCCGCTCCTCCATCGGCGCGTCGGTGAGCCAGGTGGTGACCACGGTGTCCCCTTCGACGAACACAGGTTGCCCGAACCAGGCGGCCATGGGCACGAACCAGCGGTCCTGGGCAGACTCCGGGCCGCTTGCGTCCACCGCACCGTTGTGCAGCGAGTTGCCGCCGGCCCTCACCTGCCACTGGGCGAACGAGGGAGCGGACGAGAACAGGAGCAGCGCTGCGACGATGAGTAACCTCATCGAAACCTCCCGGGGGGCGCCGAGGGAAGCGCCTCCGCACTCGACACGGTGCATTATGCCAGCGCTCGAGCCTGCGGCGGGTTTCGTGCCGCGATGCCCTCCGGGCCGCTCCCGCTGCCGTCTGCCTTCCACGGGGTCAGCAACGAGAGCATCGGGCCGATCGAGCGAGCGCCAGGGTGGCGACGGCCCGGGGCCACGGGCTGCTGCCGGTCCATACTCGGTACCACGTATCTCACTGGTGCAATGCTGTGCAAAGCACGTCGAAAGACGCTGTCTTGCATCTTTGGGATACGTGGTACCGCGAGGTTCATTGACACGTCCGGCGCCGCGGCATAGGATCGGTGGCCCCTGCGGGGCTATAGCTCAGGTGGACAGAGCAGAGGTTTCCTAAACCTTTGGTCGCAGGTTCGAGTCCTGCTAGCCCCGCCACCTAACTCATAATGAACAGGCGGTTTGGCGCCATCCGGCGCGGCTTCGGACGCGGTCGGCTGAGAGTCTTACCCCCATCCTGACCCCCGTTTGCAGGCAACCTTATCGAGCTTCGCGCCGAGGAGCGAGGCGAGTGTGCCTCCGAGTTGACGCAACGTGATCGGTGGCAGGCCGCAGACCCGGAGTCTCGGAGGCCAGTTGCACCCGATGCAATTCGACGCGTCGACCGGCGGGCGGATCTCAGGGCACAGCAGGAGATGGTGAGGTCCCAGCCGCCAGGAGGAACACCGGATCGCCCCAGGTGCCGTGGTCGCAGTCAATCCCGTCCCCACCATCCCGGACGACGAGCGAAATCTCCCTGGCACCGCGCACGTCCACCTCCAGGGGCACGGCTGGGTCACCGGACCGCACGACGCCGGTGCTCGCCAGCGCCCGACCGGCCTCGTCCCGGACCTCGAACACGACCGACCCGATCCGGCACGAGGCCGACGAGTCGGGCAGCCCGACGACCGCGCACAGCGCGACAGCGCCTTCCGGGACGCGACAGGCGATCCGGCCCTCGGCGTGCATGCCGATGCCGTTGGTGTAGAGGCGGTGGTCGAGACCGATCAGATTGTCATCCCACGTCCTGCCGAAGCGCGCCGGCGCGAACGAGAAGCTCTGCGCGATTGGCTCGGATGCGGTGAGCGGCTGGCGTGGTCCGTCGCAGCCCGGAGCCCGTCCGACTCTGCCGAGCAGATGGGCCAGGCGAGTCTTGTACTCGTCCGAGGTGTCGCCGTTGTCCGACATGTTCCACTGCAGCGTGGCACCGATCGTGACCACGGCCGAGAACACGGCCAGCCCCAGCAGCACCCAGGCGAACCATGCCGCCGGCCGCCCGCGCCTGCCGGTCTCGAGCAGGAAGATCGAAAACAGGAAGACCAGCAGCGGGAGGAAGTCGGCCACGTAGCGCTGGGTCACGAAGTAGAAGGTGACGATCAGCGCGACCTCGGGAAGGAAGGCGAGCGCGACGAGGGTCTGCCACGAACGCCACCGGCGCACCAGTGCGACGAGGCCGAGGACGGCTCCGAGCACCAGCCACGGCGAGCCGAGGCTCAGCGACAGCGCATGTTCCTTCCACTCGAAGAAGATCGAGTCGTCGAGGTGATGCACCGGCGCGAACTGCAAGAAGGGCGGCTGGGACCAGAACGACGACGCCGTGATGCCGAGGTAGGTCCACAGCGCCGAAGGAATCCGTGCGAGGTTCACGACCCCGCCGATGGTTTCCGGGTGGACGTAGGTGGCGGAGAAATCGATGCTCTTCCAGATCGAGCCGAAGCGCGCGTGGTTGTACCACAGCACGGCGAGGCCGGCGACGAGCGCGGGGCTCAAGGCCAGCAGCAGGCCGAACACTCCGGCCAGCTTGCGCACCGCAGGTTGGCCCGCCCGGGCGGGCGCGAGCACCTCGCGCAGCAGCAGCACCGCGATGATCAGCGCGATCGGGACACCGAAGGTGACCCGGCCGAGCACCGCCACGCCGAACGCCACCGACAGGCCCAGGAAGCCCCGTCTCGGGGCTATCGATCCGGTCAGGATTCGAACCACGAAGTAGACGGCCCACAGCGAGCCGCACAAGCCCCAGATCACCGCCTCGTGGTAGATGCGGCTGCAGGAGACCAGGTAGACGAGCGGCGAGCCCAGCCCGAAGCCGACGATGCCGGCCGACAAGTAGACGCGGGCCGTGCGCCCGGGGAGCTCCCCCGGCAGGCGGAGGCACGAAGCGAAGGTGAGCGAGGCCGCCAGCAGCGCGAGCAGCGTTCCCGTGAGACACGACGCGCGTGACCACTGGCCGGCCATCGACGGGAGCACCGCGTTGGCCGGAATTCGCAGCAGTGCCGGGAAGGGGCCGAAGGAGAGGTAGACCTTGCCCGCCTCCTCGAAGCCCTCCCAGCTGATCGTGCCCGGCTCCACGTCCGCCCGCCCGGACAGCAGGCTCCTGCCCAGCGAGTCGAAGGCGGTTCCCCACGTCTCCCGCCCCACGAAGCTCCCGGTACCGCGGGTGACCAGCCAGAGGTGGGCGGCCACGATCGGAAGGGCGACCAGCACCGCGAGCCAGGCGTGCCGACTCGTCCGGAAGGGTGTCGGCGACTCCGTGACAGGCCGATCGCCGTCCGGTGGACGGGGCTCCATGACGTCTCGGGCTGACATGCGGGACGGATTTCCTCCTGACTCACTCTACCCTGAGCCCCTGCTGTGTCGGCTCGTCGTTGAGCGAGGGACAGGAAGGGGTCAGGAAGTCCTCCTTCTCCTCGGCGAGCCTACCACTGGCCTTGACGGGTCTCGGAGGTGGACCCAAGTGGCGGTCTCGGCGGCAAGCGCCGGGAGGTGAAAGACCGAACCGGGCGAAGAACCTCGACAGTGCCGGAACCCCGCCCCCGACTTGGGCCGGTGTCCGGGGAGTGGTGGTCGGGGCTGCGCTGGTCGCATTCGAGTTCTGCTCGCCGTGCCACGCGCTTCGCTCATCACTGGATCATCAGCCTCCTGACGATCAGGGCACCGGCCGCCGCAAGCAGCACGATGAAGGCTGTGCGGCTGGCAGGCGAGCTGTCCGGGATCTGGTGCTGACCACCTCCGCCGATTGGCGTCGGCGTCGCCGTCGCCGTCGGCGTTGCGGTGGGACCACCCGGCGTGGCCGTCGCGGTCGGCGTCGACGGAATGACCGTGTGCGTGGGAGTGCTCGTGGGCGTCCAGGTTGGCGTG
>PQAJ01000240.1 GCA_003105185.1 Holophagae bacterium | reverse complement strand
GCGTGGAGCGATGGGCACTTCGACCACCCGTTCCAGCTCGAGGGGGTGCACGCGACGCTCGAGTGTCTGGACTGTCACGCGGGCGGCTACCAGGGTACGCCGACCGAGTGCGTGGGCTGCCACCAGGACGACTACAACGGCGCGACCAACCCGAACCACATCGCGGCTGGCTTCCCTACGACCTGTGACAGCTGCCACGGGTTTGCCGATCCCAACTGGCAGGCGGCCAACTACCCGCACACGGTGTGGCCGCTGGTCGGAAACCACGCCCAGCAGCAGTGCATCACCTGCCACACCGGCACCGTCTACCAGGGGCTGCCGTCGGAGTGCGTGGACTGCCACCTTGACGACTACAACGCGACCACGGATCCGAACCACACCGAGGCCGGTTTCCCGACCACCTGCGACCTCTGCCACGATCCGGCCGACCCGTCGTGGGGTGATGGCCAGTTCGACCACCCGATCCAGCTCGAGGGGGTGCACGCGACCCTCGACTGTCTGGACTGCCACGCGGGCGGTTACCAGGGCACGCCGACCGAGTGCGTGGGCTGCCACCAGGACGACTACGACAACTCAACCAACCCGAACCACTCCGCGGCCGGCTTCCCCACCACCTGCGACAACTGCCACGGCTTCGCCGATCCCAACTGGCAGGCGGCCGACTACCCGCACACGGTGTGGCCGCTGGTCGGGAACCACGCCCAGCAGCAGTGCATCACCTGTCACACCGGCACCGTCTACCAGGGGCTGCCGTCGGAGTGCGTGGACTGCCACCTCGACGACTACAACGCCACCACCAACCCGAATCACACCGCAGCCGGATTCCCGACCCAGTGCGAGTTCTGCCACAACCCTGCCGACTCGTCGTGGAACCAGGGCACTTTCAGCCATCCGTACTTCCCGATCGACTCAGGGGAGCACGCCGGGGTGCAGTGCAGCAGTTGCCACATCAACCCCACGAACTTCGGCATCTTCAGCTGCATCTCGGGCGGCTGCCACCCGCGGGGCGAGACCGACGGCGACCACGAAGGGGTGACAGGCTACGTCTACGACTCGGCCGCCTGCTACTCGTGCCATCCCGACGGGCAACCTCCGGAGCTCCGAACGCGATCACGGGGACGCCTGCGCACGCGTCCGGACAACGTGAGGAACTAGCATGAGACGGCTCACGCTCGCCGCCGCCTTCCTGCTGGTCCTGCCGAGTGGGGTTGCCATGGGGCAAGCGATCCCCGCCACCAACGGCTCGTTCTCGTTGTTCGCTTCGTGGTCGCAACGGGACTACGCCACCGGCGAGACCAGCGATTTGACGGAGTTGATCGGAACCATCGACGTGTACTCGGAGAATGATCCGGACGGAGGCCTCGAGTACGGTCTTGACGGCCGCTTCGCAACCTACCCCGGCAGCGAGGGACGGGACGAGCGGGTTTCGCTCTACGACGCCTGGGTCGGCTACCGAGGAGCCAACGACCGCTGGACCCTGCGGGTCGGACAGATGTGGCTGAACGACCTCGGCGGGCTCGGTTCGGTGGGCGGCCTGTTCGGAGAGTACCGATTCGCCGGCGACTCCTCCTTCGGGCGCTGGCGGGTCGGCGCGTTTGGCGGCAAGGAGCCCGAGATCCTCGACGCGGGCTACGTCGACAATGTCGACAAGGCCGGCGTCTACGTCGCGGTCGACGGCGACCACGGTCGCCGCCACGTGCTCGGCTACGTCCGGATCGACAACGACAGCCTGACCGAGCGCGCGGTCCTCATCTTCAACAACTTCATCCCGGTCGGGCGAGAGTTTTTTCTCTACCAGGCCCTCGAGTACGACACCCAAGGCGCCGCCGAGGTCGGCAACAGTGACCTGACCTACTTCTTCGCCAACCTGCGCTACAGCCCGGTCACGTGGTTCGACGTCCAGGCGACCTACCACCAGGGCCGCTCGATCGACAGCCGGTCGATTGCGCAGGACGTTCTCGACGGGCGTCCGGTGGACCCCGAGCGTCTGCAGGGCCTGCTCTTCGAGTCGGCGCGCCTGCGGCTCACCTTCCGGCCGTGGCGCACCGTCCGCCTTTGGGGCAGCTACGGCGAGGACCGCAACAACCAGGGCGACGATGACTGGTACAACAACGCCGGCCTCGGCTTCTCGGTCGTCGATATCCTCGGCATCGGCCTCGATTTCACCGCCGCCAACAACCGCATCGACCGCTTCGAGGAGTCGTTCGACTCCACCTACCTGTCACTCGGCAAGACGATCGGCCGCAGGGCGTATCTGAGCCTCGACTACACCACCTCGCTGTCGGTCTTCCGCTACGACGGCGGGGGCGTGATCATCGAAACGCGACCGGAGAGCGATCGCTACGCGCTGTCCGCCAACGTCAACCTGAGCCGCACCTTCACGCTGCTGCTCATCGGCGAGTGGCTCGACAACGGCGACTTCGAGGAGAACCGGGTCCTGACCGGGCTGACGGTGCGGTTCTGAGGCCGCGCGGCGACTCCTGAACCGACCGGCTCCCCGCCGTTGCGGCCTCCCGGATGCTCAGTACCGGTACCGCTCCGGCTTGTACGGCCCCTCGACGGGGACGCCGATGTAGGCGGCCTGCGCCTCGGTCAGCGTGGTCAGCTTGGCGCCGAGCTTGTCGAGGTGCAGGCGGGCGACCTCCTCGTCGAGGTGCTTGGGCAGGGTGGTGACGCCGACCGGGCGCCGGTTCTGCCAGAGGTCGATCTGAGCCAGCACCTGGTTGGTGAACGAGGCGGACATCACGAAGCTGGGGTGGCCGGTGGCGCAGCCGAGGTTGATCAGCCGGCCCTCGGCGAGCAGGAAGATGGTGTGGCCGTCCGGGAAGCGGTAGGCGTCGAACTGCGGCTTGATGGTGACCCTCTCAACACCGGGCAGGGCATTGAGGGCGTCGACCTGGATCTCGTTGTCGAAGTGGCCGATGTTGCAGACGATGGCCTGGTCCTTCATGCGGCTCATGTGGCCGGCGGTGATGATGTCGCGGTTGCCGGTGGCGGTGACGTAGATGTCGGCGTAGGGCAGTGCGTCCTCCACCGTGACGACGCGGTAGCCCGCCATGCAGGCCTGCAGCGCGCAGATCGGRTCGATCTCGGTCACCCAGACCTGGGCGCGGTGGGCGTGCAGCACCTCGGCCGAACCCTTGCCGACCTCGCCGAAGCCGCACACCAGCGCCACCTTGCCGGCCACCATCACGTCGGTGGCGCGCTTGATGCCGTCGACCAGCGACTCGCGGCAGCCGTAGATGTTGTCGTACTTCGACTTGGTTACCGAGTCGTTGACGTTGATCGCCGGGACCAGGAGCTCGCCCCGCTCCGCCATCTGGTAGAGGCGGTGCACTCCGGTCGTCGTCTCCTCGGAGACTCCCCTGAGCGATCCCACCACTCGATGCCAGTAGGTCGGGTCGGTGCCCTGGACCTGCTGGAGCAGGCGACTGAGGATCGCGAGGTCCTTGTCGGCGGTCGGCCGGGTCAGCAGCCCCGGGTTGTTCTCGGCCTGGTACCCGCGGTGGACCATCAGGGTCGCGTCGCCGCCGTCGTCGACGATCAGGTCCGGGCCCTTGCCGTCCGGCCAGGCCAGCGCCTGCAGGGTGCACCACCAGTACTCCTCGAGGGTCTCACCCTTCCAGGCGAAGACCGGGATGCCGCGCGCCGCCATCGCGGCCGCCGCGTGGTCCTGGGTCGAGAAGATGTTGCACGAGGCCCAGCGCACCTCGGCGCCGAGCTCGACCAGGGTCTCGATGAGCACCGCGGTCTGGATGGTCATGTGCAGCGAGCCGCTGACGCGGGCGCCGGCCAGCGGCCTCGACAACCCGTACTTCGCCCGGGTCGCCATCAGGCCGGGCATCTCCTTCTCGGCGATCTCGATCTCGCGCCGGCCCCAGGCCGCGAGGCCGATGTCCTTGACCTTGTGGTCCAGGCTGGTCGTCGTGCTCATGATCTCGTCCTTTTCGGTCAAAGCGGGTCAGCCCCGCCGCCCGGGTGACGATACTACCGCACCCTGCTCCCGTTCCGGTCACCGCTGGCGCGGCCGGAACTCGTTACAATACTGGTCGATGACAGGAAGCCTCCCGACTCTGATCACCGGCGTCGCCGGGTTCATCGGCTTCCACCTCGCCCGGCGTCTGCTCCAGGACGGGCAGGCCGTGCTCGGCCTCGACAACCTCAACGACTACTACGACGTGTCGCTGAAGGAGGCGCGGCTCGCCCAGCTGCGGCAGCTGCCGCGATTCGAGTTCGTCAAGCTCGACCTCGGCAACCGGCTGGCCATCGACAGCCTGTTTGCCGGCAACACCTTCCACCGCGTCGTCCACCTCGCCGCCCAGGCCGGCGTCCGCTACTCGCTCGTCAACCCGCACGCCTATGTCGACTCGAATCTGGTCGGCTTCCTCCACATCCTCGAGGGCTGCCGCGCCCGCCGGGTGCCGCACCTGGTCTACGCCTCGTCGAGCTCGGTCTACGGCGCCAACACCGCGATGCCGTTCTCGGTCCACCACAACGTCGACCACCCGCTGTCGCTGTACGCCGCCACCAAGAAGGCCAACGAGCTGATGGCCCACACCTATGCCCACCTCTACGGCTTGCCGTGCACCGGGCTGCGCTTCTTCACCGTTTACGGCCCGTGGGGCCGGCCCGACATGGCGCTCTTCACCTTCACGCGAAAGATCCTGGCCGGCGAGCCGATCGAGGTCTACAACTACGGCCGGCACCGGCGCGACTTCACCTATATCGACGACATCATCGAGGGTGTGGTGCGGGTCACGGACCTCATCCCCAAGCCCGACCCCGGCTGGAACGCCGAGCGCCCCAACCCCGGCACCAGCTCGGCGCCATGGCGGGTCTACAACATCGGCAACAGCACCGCCGTCGAGCTCGAGCGCTACATCGAGGTCATTGAACGGTGCCTCGGCCGCACCGCAGAGCGCAGGTTGCTGCCGATGCAGCCCGGCGACGTTCCCGACACCTTCGCCGACGTCTCGGCGCTGGAGGCCGACGTCGGCTACGCGCCCAGCACACCCATCGAAACCGGAGTCAAGAACTTCGTCGACTGGTTTCGCGAGTATTACAGGGTCTGAGGGTTGTCGGATCGACTGCGACCGAGGGCCGCCGAGAGCTGTACGCGGCAGCTGCGGCGTGGGGACCACAGCATCCAGGAGTGCGATGACTTGGAGCTTCATCGATGACGCAGCTACGAAATGACTCGCGCGTGTTCGTTGCGGGCCACAGCGGATTGGTTGGATCGGCGGTCCTGCGCCGGCTCGGCGCCGAGGGCTTCACCGGCGTGCTGACAGCGACGCTCGAGCAGCTGGACCTCCGCGATCAGGCGGCGGTCAACTACTGGTTCCGCGCCAACCGGCCGGAGTACGTGTTCCTGGTGGCCGGGACGGTCGGCGGCATTCTCGCCAACTCGACACGCCCGGCCGAGTTCATCTACGACAACATGATGATCCACGCGACGGTGGTTCACGCCGCCCATCTGTTCGGGGTTACCAAGCTGCTGTACCTCGGCTCGTCGTGCATCTATCCCCGCGAGTGCCCGCAGCCGATGCGGGAGGAGCACCTGCTGTCCGGGTACCTGGAGCCGACCAACGAGTCCTACGCGATCGCGAAGATCGCGGGCATCAAGCTCTGCGAGGCCTACCGGCGCCAGTACGGCTCCAACTTCATCTCGGCGATGCCGACCAACCTCTACGGGCCGAACGACAACTTCGATCTCCAGAGCTCGCACGTCCTGCCAGCGCTGATCCGCAAGTTCAACGATGCCCGCGAGGCCAGACAGCCAGAGGTCGTGATCTGGGGCACGGGCAGCCCCCGGCGGGAGTTCCTGCATGTTGACGACCTGGCTGACGCCTGCCTGTTCCTGATGCGGAAGTACGAGGGCGACCGGCACATCAACGTCGGCACGGGCGAGGACCTCTCGGTGCGCGAGCTGGCCGAGCTGGTGCGCGACGTCGTTTACCCCGGGGTCAGGCTGGTGTTTGACAGCTCGAAGCCGGACGGCATGCCGCGCAAGCTGCTTGACGTGTCGAGGCTCCATGAGCTGGGATGGAGGCACCGCATCGGGCTGCGCGACGGCATCGAGTCGAGCTACCACTGGTACCTCGAGCACCGTGGGGAGCTCTCGGCCGCGCGCGGAGGAGGTGACGCGTGAAGGCCGACTTCTACTTCAAACCACCCTGGCCGGGGCGCAACGGCAAACGGGCTCTGATCACGGGCATCACCGGCCAGGACGGCTCGTACCTCGCCGAGCTGCTGCTGTCCAAGGGGTACGAGGTGTGGGGCGTCGTCCGCCGCTCATCGTCGATCAACACCTGGCGCATCGACCACATCTACGAGCCGCCCTGGGTCACTGATCGGCGCCTCAGCCTGGTCTATGGTGATCTCAACGACGCATCGTCGCTCAACCGCATCCTGAAAACCGTGCGCCCCGACGAGATCTACAATCTCGGTGCCCAGTCCCACGTCATGGTCTCGTTCGAGGTTCCCGAGTACACGGCCGAGATCAGCGGGGTCGGCGCGGTGCGCATGCTCGAGGCGATGCGCGAGCTCGGCCTCGACGCGCGTTTCTACCAGGCCTCGTCGTCCGAGCTCTACGGAATGGCCGACGAGTCGCCGCAGTCGGAAACCACCCGCTTTCACCCGCGCAGCCCCTACGCGGCGGCCAAGGCCTACGCGTTCTTCATCACGCGCAACTATCGCGAGGCCTACGGCATGTTCGCGGTCAACGGCATCCTGTTCAACCACGAGTCCCCGCGTCGCGGCGAGACCTTCGTAACCCGCAAGATCACCATGGCAGCGGCCCGCATCTCGGCCGGGCGCCAGGACTGCCTGTACCTCGGCAACCTCGACGCAGAGCGCGACTGGGGTTTTGCCGGCGATTACGTCGAGGCAATGTGGAGGATGCTCCAGACGGACATCGCCGACGACTTTGTCGTTGCCACCGGTGAGACGCACAGCGTGCGGGCGTTCTGCAGCCACGCCTTCGCTCGCCTGGGACTGCCGTTGACCTGGCAGGGCACCGGTCTCGACGAGCGGGGCCTCGGCCCGGACGGGCGAGTCCTGGTCGCCGTCAGCCCGCGCTACTTCCGTCCTGCCGAGGTCGAGCACCTTCGTGGCGACGCGACGAAGGCTCGGCGCGAGCTCGGCTGGTCGCCGACCGTCACCTTCGAGGGTTTGGTCCAGATGATGACTGACGCCGATCTCGGCATCGTCGACGGCTGACCCACGACGGCGGCGGCGTCAAGTCGATGGAGTTCCGCATGACCGGAATCGGCCGCTCGCCGCTGTCAAGGATCGAGGCGAAGGGAGCCCTCCTCGGCGGCTGAGGGCGGGGGAGGGCAGCCAGGCTACGGGGTGGAAACGTCACCCGGTCCGGCGCGCCCGGGGCCCGCCGTGAGCCGGCCTTCCAATGGCCGTCGAAGCTGGTGGGCTGGGGCTCGGCTACAATCCGCCCGCAATGGACACGGTGTGCTACTTCGCCGAGCGCCTGCCGCGATACCTCGAGGAGCTGCGCGCGCTGGTGGCGATCGAGACCCCGACCGGCGACGTGGCGGGAGCCGAGCGCGCCGCCGATCTGCTGACGACCCTGCTTGCCGGCCTCGGGACCGTCGAGCGGGCGCCGATCCCCGAGTTCGGGCCGCTGCTGCGGATCCGGCGGCCGGGGAAAGGCGGCCGGGTCCTGCTGCTCGGCCACGTCGACACGGTCTGGCCCGCGGGCGCGTGGGACGTCCCGTGGCTCGAACGAGGGGGTCGCGCCTGGGGCCCCGGCATCTACGACATGAAGGCAGGCCTCCTGTTCCTGCCGTGGCTCCTGCGCTGGCTCGAGGACAGCGGCCGGGACCACCCCGATCTCGAAATCCTGCTCACTCCCGACGAGGAGAAGGGGTCGACAGGCTCGCGCTCACGCATCCTCGACGCCGCCGCGGCGGCCGACTTCGCGCTGGTTCTCGAGCCGGCGACCCCCCTCGGCCACCTCAAGCTTGCGCGCAAGGGATCGGGCGAGTTCACGATCGACGTCGTGGGCCGGCCGGCGCACCAGGGCGTCGCGCCGGAGGAGGGCGTCAACGCCGTGGTCGAGGCCGCCCACCAGGTGCTGCGGATGCTCGAGCTCCAGGACGCCCCGGCCGGCACCACGGTTGGGCCGAACATCATCTCCGGGGGGTCGGCCAGCAACACCGTCGCGGACCGCGTCCGGATCGTGATCGACGTGCGCGCCTGGACCGAACGGGAGCGGCAGCGGCTCGACGCGGGGCTGCGTGCCTTGACGCCAGCCACGGCGGGGGCGCTCCTCGAGGTGCGCGGCGCCTGGAACCGTCCTCCCATGGAGCCGTCTCGAGCTGCGGTCGAGCTGTTCGCGCGGGCCCAGGGCATCGGCTCGGAGCTCGGCCTCGCACTCGAACGGGCGGCCTGGGGAGGCTCCTCCGACGGCAACCTCACCGCTGCCTCCGGGACCCCGACGCTGGACGGGCTCGGCCCGGTCGGCGACGGCGCCCACACCCTGAGCGAGCACATCGTGGTGGCCGAATTGCCGCGGCGGATGGCGCTGCTCGCCGAGCTGGTGGCCTCGCTCGCAACCCCGCCGGAGGAGTGGCTGAGCGAGGAAGCGCGTGCCTCAATGCGGTTGCGCTCTTCGGGCTGACCGCAGTTGCCTGACGCGCCGCGGACGCGATCCGTAATCGGTGTTGAGGGCCGCCCCGCGTATCCAGGCGCGGAAGCGGAAGCGGGCACGGAAGAGGAAGTGGATTGGAAAAGGGCAAGGGGGACGGGAGAAGGCCAGCCTCGACGACTCCGTCTCCCCTCAGTGCCCCACAACGTCACCGGGTTCGAGCCGACTGCCCTGCAGCGTCACTGCCGCTGCAGGCCCGCCGGCCACTGGACGAACATCCCTGACGCGAACAGGATGTCCGCATCGAAGGTGGTGGTGGCCCCGAGCGGATGGCTGCTGTCCGGGACGCCGTCGCTGCCGAACGAGGTCAGCGTGTAGGCGTCGCCGCGCGAGTCGTACCAGAGGACCCGGTTCCAGCCGTCGTCGGGATCGAACGGCCGGACATACATGGAAAGGTCGCCTGCCAGGCCGGATACCGGCCCGGAGCCGTGGTCCGGGAAGAACCCCCAGTCGAGCTCGTACGCCTCGATTCCCTGCGACAGCCCACGCATCGACGTCATCGTCCGCTTCTGGCGAGCGCTCTGCAGCGCGTGGACCAGGTTGGGGAGCACGATCGCGGCGAGCGCTCCGAGAATCGCAACCACGATCAGCAGCTCCAGCAGGGTGAAGCCGCGCTGATGCCGGCGGAGCCGCTCCATGGTCCTGACCGAATGCAAGGAGCAGGCCACATCCGGGCTCGCCGCGTTGTCGGCGCGAGGTCCGCAGATTGCACCGTCTTCGGATCGTGTGCTAGAGTGAGGTTCCGCTCGGGCGGGCATAACTCAGCTGGTAGAGTATCAGCTTCCCAAGCTGAGAGTCGCGGGTTCGAATCCCGTTGCCCGCTCCAACCCGAGCGACCCGTTCCAGCGAGGTTTCGACGCATGGGCATCTTCGGTCGCGACGAACACCCCAGCCCCGGCAAGATCTCCACCCACGCCCCAACCGGTGGCCGCTCCCACTCAGCGTCGGCGGGGCTCCCCGGCGGCTCGACCGTGATCGCGCGCGGCAACCGCATCGAGGGCACGATCTCCGGCTCCAGCGACATCCAGGTCGACGGCGATCTGCAGGGTTCGATCGACGGCTCGGGCGTGGTCCGCGTGGCCGCTCAGGGGCGCGTCGAGGGGACGGTCGGCGGGCGAGTCGTGGTGGTGGCCGGCGTGGTGCGAGGCGACATCGCCGCCGCCGAGACCGTCGAGCTCGAGAGCTCGGCCAAGGTCACCGGCAACATCACCGCGCCGCGCATCCGGATTGCCGACGGGGCCTCGTTCGACGGCCAGGTCTTCATGAAGGAGGCCGCGTCGAAGGCCGCGCCGGCGGCGTCCTCAGCCGGGCGAGAGTGAGCTGACCCTGGCCAGCGGGCGCGAGCAGCTCCGGTTGGAGCGCTAGTGATCGGCCGCGTGCGGATCCGCTCCCGGCCCGTCCACCGCGTCCGGGTCGGTGGTGCCTTCGAGCCCCTGCGCTTCTCCGATCAGCTTCTGCCCGTCAGCGGTGAGCGTCGGCGGCATCAGGAACGGCTGGTAGCGGTCGCGGTAGATCTCGACCAGGGTCAGGAAGACGGTCATCATCATCGGCCCGACGATCAGCCCGACCGGGCCGAAGGCGTCGAAGCCGCCGAGCAGCGCAAAGAACACGAGCAGCGTCGGTAGCTGGGTGCGACGGCCGACGAGGATTGGCTTCAGGATCGACTCGGATACCGTTGCCAGGATCATGAGCGGGATCAGGAGCGCGAACGCCTTCCCAGGCTCGCCGGCGAGCATCAGGATCGCCCATGCCGGGACATAGACCGCCGAGATCCCGATGAGCGGGATCCAGCCGAGGATCGCCATCACCACGCCCCACAGAACCGGTCCCTGCAGGTCGAGGAGATAGAAGGCGAGGCCGCCGCCGATGCCCTGGATGACGCCGGCGATGCCGTTGCCGATCACCAGCGAACCGGCCATGTCGAGGAACCGATCGCGCAGCAGATTCTGTTCGTCGGCCGCGAGCGGGATGACCCGGCGGAACCACTGGCGCACCGCGCGGCCGTCGACGAGGAGGAAGTACAGCGTGAGCACCCAGACCAGGAAGCCGATCACGAAGCGCACGAGGCCGGTCGCGATCGACACCCCCTGCCGGTAGAAGAAGCGGCCGATGCCGGCGGCCGCGGTCGTGATGCGCTCGACGATCTCCTCAGGAGTGACCGACGCGCCGAACGGGGCGAGCAGCTGGTTGAGCTGGTCGATCTCCGCCTGGTACGACTGGATCGCATCGGATAGCGTGCGCTCGGTCAGTTGCTGGGTGCTCAGCTGGTAAAACCCGATCGTTTCCCGCGAGACCTCGACCGCGATCCAGGCCGACGGCACCATCAGGGCCAGCACCAGGGCCAGGCAGATGAGGCCCGCCGCGATCCGCCGCCGCCCGTTGAGGAGGACTGCCAGCGTGCGGAACGGCTGGTACAGCAGCCCAGCCGCCACCAGCGCCATGAAGATCACCGACATGAAGACCGCGAGCATTCGCAGCACCACCAGCAGGCTCAGCAGGAGCGCGATGAGCAGCGTGATCCAGGCGGCCCTCGAGGGCTGGCGCCACGGCGTGCGGACGTACTCGACCATCCAGTCCCATCGTCGCCGCCACGTCAGGTGCCGTCAAGGGGGGCCGTGCTACCATCTCGGCGCGCCTCGTGATGAACCGAGTAGACGGCGGCTCGATGCGACGACTGGAGCGGCAACCCGGCCGGGCTGCCAGCCGCGGCTTGTGACAGCCCCCCGGTGGTGCCGCACGGGGGGCGCTGGTGCACCCGGAGCATGCCGTGCACACCGCGCGCTGGCAGCGGCGCTCGTCCTGGTCGCCGCTGCCTTCGCGATTGCCGCGGGACCGGAGGACGACGCTCCGAGCGGCATCGACATCGAGTTCGAGCCGCACGGCCAGCTGCGCTGGGATCGCGGCCAGCATCCGCTGCTGGTGGTGTCGCCACGGGCGGGAGACGGCTGGCTCGCGCTCGCCCAGCGCTACTGCGGATCAGCGGAGCACGGGAAGCGGATCCGCGCCGCCAACCCCGGGCTCGAGCAGCCACTGCAGGATCGCGGCGTCAACATCCCGGTCGAAGTGCTGCGAGGGGAGCTCAGGCTCGAGGCGGTGCTGCGGCTGTTCCCGGTCGACCGCAGGGTCACCGACGGCTGGGAGCACTGGGTGCTCGACCCCTTCGATGGCGCCGAGGAGAGCTGGGAGTGGCTCGCCGAGCTGTTCACCGGCTCGCCGGACGCCGCGGGCGCGCTCCGCGAAGCGAACCCCGAACTCCCCGCCGACGACCTGGTGCGTGGACCGCCGCTGCTGATACCGGAGCGCCGCCTGCTGCCGGCGTTTCGCGACCAACCGGTGCCTGCGGCGCCCACGCCGACGCCGCCAGCGTCGATCGCGCCGCCGGCCCAGGTCACAGGGGGCCCCGCCACCTCGGCAGCGGTCCTGACCTACGCCACGGATCAGCGGGGGCCCTACGCCGAGTACCGGCTGCACAAGGGAGAGGCGTTGTACTCCGCGGTGGTTGTTCGCTTCACCGGCCAGCTCGCCGCGCAGGAGGTCAACGCGACGGCGCTCGAGATCGCGCAGCGGTCGGGCATCGCCGACGTGACCTCGATCCCGGTCGGGTATCCGGTGCGGATCCCCCTCGACCTGCTGCTTCCTCAGTACCTGCCGGCCAATCACCCGAGGCGAGTCGCGTACGAGCAAGGCCAGCGCGAGCTGGCCGGCTTCCTCGAGGTCGTCAAGGCGGTCGATCTCTCCGGCGTCCACGTCATTCTGGACGCCGGCCACGGCGGCATCGACCCCGGCTCGGTGGTCGACGGCCTGTGGGAGGCCACCTATGTCTACGACATCGCGTGCCGGATCAAGGCCAACTTCGAGCGCCACACCCGCGCCACCGTGTGGGTCACGCGGATGGATGCTGACCTGAAACTGGCGGTGCCGGAACGCGACCGGCTGGCGCAGGATCGCGACCAGTACCTGCTGACCCGGCCCCAGTTTGCGCTTCGGGACGCGGCGCTCGGCGTGCACCTGCGCTGGTACCTCAGCAACGACATCATCCTCAACCGGCTCGGCGCGACGGTCCCCCGTTCGCAAACGGTCTTTCTGTCGGTGCACGCCGACTCGCTCCACCCGAGCGTGCGCGGCGCGATGATCTACGTGCCTGCGCGAGAGCTGCGCCCGAACAGCTACACCGTCGGGATGGCCGACATCCAGCGCTACGCCGAGTACCGCAACCACCCGACGGTGCGCCTCGGCGCCGATTTCAAGGCGAGGGTCGAGGCGTCGTCGCTCCACCTCGCCTCGAACCTCGTCGCGAGCCTCAGCCGCAACGGGGTCGCGCTTCACGACGAGGATCCGGTGCGCGACCGCGTCCTGCGCGGCCGCCGGACGTGGGTGCCGGCCGTGATCCGATACTCGGCCGCCCAGCACGCCGTGCTGCTCGAGTGCTGCAACATGGCCAACGCCGGCGACCGCCAGCGGTTGGTGGATCGGACCTGGCGCGAGAGCTTTGCGCTCGCGGTGGTCGAGGGGACAGCAGCTGCGTTCGGCGCACGACCCTGATCTGCCCGGGCCCCAACCGCAGCCCGGGGAGTCCACCGGAAATGTGACCAGCGCCCGCTCTGAATGCAGTACGACGTCACGGTTGTGTCAAGGTCGCTCGGAGCCCTTGCGCGAGCTGCGATCCCGGCCCAGATTGTCAGTCAAAGGTCCTCGCGCAGCGGGAAGGGAGGGCAGATGAGGTCATACCTGATCTTCACTGAAACGGGACCGATCCTGATCCTCACCTCCTGTGCGAGCGTTACCGAGGAGCCCCTGCTGAATTGGCTGCGCCACAAGGGCGTCGAGAAGTTCATCGCCTCCGAGGTGCCGCTGGCGTCCGTTCACCGCCTGTACGGCGTTCCCTTCGAGGTGGTCGCGGGCGACATCGAGCGTGGCAAGCCGGTGCGGGTTCTCGACTTCAACGGGCATCACATCTTCTCGTCGTTCTCATTCGCGCACTTGGGAGCCCCGATCAAGGTTGGCGAATGAGCTCCCAGAAGTCGAGCCCGCAGCGCGTGAACAGCTCGGGCAGCCGGTGGATCGGCAGCCCGATGACCGTGCTCGGCGAGCCCTCGATGCTTTCGACGAGCAACCCACCGCGGCCCTGGACCGCGTAGGCGCCGGCCTTGTCCATCGGCTCGCCGGTCGCGACGTACCACCGGATCGTCGCGTCGTCGAGCGGCAGGAAGCGAACGACAGCAGTGTCGACCAGCGACTCGCAGCGGTCTCCGACCGCGAGCGCGACGCCGGTGTGGACGTGGTGGGAGCGGCCGGCGAGCCGGCGCAGCATGTTGATCGCGTCGTGCTCGTCGACCGGCTTTCCGAGCGCCACACCCCCGACCTCGACCACGGTGTCCGAGCCGAGCACCGGCAGCTCGGTCCCGCTGCCGGCGACCGCGAGCGCCTTGTCGCGCGCCGCGCGCAGCGCGAACCCGGCCGCGCCTTCATCCGGCAGCTGCCGCTCGTCGAGTCCGGACGGGATCACCCGGCAGGGGATGCCGAGCAGGGCGAGCAGCTCCCGGCGCCGTGGGGAGCTGCTGGCAAGGACGAGGCGGGGCGTTGGCTGCACCTGACCAGCCTATCACCGGCCGCGTGACGGCCGTCGACTCCGTGATGCCGGCCTCCGCTGCCGTCGCCTCACGGACCGGCGAGACCTCCGTCGGACGTTGGCGCGGCCGGAGGCGGCTCGCGCTGCGCCTCGATGAACGGCCCGAACTCGGCGGGCAGCGGGCTGGCGATGCGGAGCCGTTGCCCGCTCTTCGGGTGCGGCAGCTCGAGGCCGGCCGCGTGGAGCAGCGGTCGCGCCGCACACGGGTGGAACGGCGCCCCGTACAGCCGGTCACCGACCACGGGGTGGCCGGCTGCGGCGAGATGGACCCGGACCTGGTGGGTGCGCCCGGTCAGCAGGCGGCACTCGACGAGCGCGCTGCGACCGGCGTGACGGGCCAGGATCCGGATCGAGGTGCGCGCGGGCCGGCCGGCGGGATCGACCCGGAACCGCCACTGATGGTCAGGGTCGCGGCCGATCGGCCGGTCGACCTCGAGCGCGTCGAACGCGGGGTCGCCCGCGACCACCGCCAGGTACCGCCGGTCCACCTGTCCGGAGCGCCACGCCTCGGCGAGGCGCGGCAGCGTCTCCTGGCTGCGCGCGAACAGCACGGCCCCGCTCGTCGAGCGATCGAGCCGGTGGACCAGACGCAGGAACGGCCGCCGGCCGTCCCGCGCGGCGAGAAAGAGCAGCAGCTGCTGCTCGATCGTCAGCTCGCCTGCGGTCGAGGATTCAGCGGGCTGTGACAGCACCCCCGCCGGCTTGTCCACGACCACCAGCCAGGCGTCCTCGAAGAGGATCGCCGGCGCCGGTATCGTGGGGCGGACCGGCACTCCGAGCTCGGCGGGGGCACCAAGGACGTCGATCGCGTCGCCGGCAACGAGGCTCCGAGACTGCACGCGGAGGGATTCTCCGTTGCGCAGCACTCCGCCGGCGGCCACCAGGGCGCGTGCGGTGCGGCGCGACAGGGCGGTGGCCGCAGCGAGGAACAGGTCGAGCCGGGCGCCATCGTGCTCCGGAGGCACCACCAGGCGGACCGAGGCCGGAGTGGATGACCGGATCATCGCCGCTGCCTGCCGGGGTCAGGGCGCCGCCGGCGAGTGGGGTGGCAGCAGGAGGCGCGCGGTTGTTCCGGTGCCGGGCTCGCTCGAGATCTCGATGTAGCCGCCGAGGGCGTGTGCGAACTTGGCCGCGACTGCGAGCCCGAGGCCGGGCCGGCCGCGGTGCTGTGGGAAGAACGGCAGGAAGACCCGGTCGAGCAGCTCGGGCGCGATGCCGTCGCCGCAGTCGGTCACCGCGACCAGGACGCCGCCGTCTCCGGCGGCGGTGGCCTCGACTGCGACGGCGTGCGGTGGCGGGGTGTGCTCGACCGCGTTGCGCAGCAAACGCTCGAGGATGATCCGGATCGCGTCCGGGTCGCTGAACCTCGGCAGGGACACAGTGCCGCACAGCTCGACGCTCGCCGCGTCGCCCTTGAGGCCGCGCCGGAAGCTCTCGGCCACCTCGTTCGCGATCAGCGCGACGTCGGCGGCGCGGGGACTGAGGCGCGGCGGCCGGCCGAGCAGCAGCATCTCCTCGATGTCGTCCGCGAGCCGCTTGAGCTGTCCTTGCACCATCGCTGCCGAGCGGGTCAGGCCTTCGTCGCCCCCGGCCTTGAGGACGAGGGCCTCGGCCTGCACGGTGGCCGCGAAGATCGGATTGCGAAGCGCGTGCGCGATCTGATTGACGAGCCACTCGGTGTCGGGTGCGGAGGCGGCGGGCGACGATCGGACGGTTGCGGTCACGGCATCACATCTCGGGCTTGGTGACGGTGGTGGCGGGCAGCGCCCGGTTGCGCGCCCACGACCGGATCGCCTTGAGCTGGTCCTCCATGGTGCGGGACAACGGAATGATCTTGCCGAACGCGGCCAGCATGTCGTTCTGGCTGACGTTGGTGCCCCTGGCGTGGCCGGTGATCCTGGCCGACATCACCGCCTGCTCGATCTCGGCGCCGTTCCAGTTTCGGGTGGCCGACGCGAGCAGGATGAGGTCGAACGCCGCTGGGTCGAGGCCGTTGCGCTGCATGTGGATGCTGAGGATCTCCTTGCGCTCCTCCTCGTTCGGGAGGTCGACGAAGAACACCTGGTCGAAGCGTCCCTTGCGGATGACCTCGGCCGGCAGCAGGTTGATGCGGTTGGCGGTCGCGGCGATGAAGACCTCGGCCCGGTGCTCCTGCATCCAGGTGAGGAAGGTGGAGAAGATCCGGGTCAGCGAGCCGGACTCACCCTCGTGGTAGCCTGCGATGCCCATCTCGATCTCGTCGATCCAGAGCACCGCCGGCGCCACCGACTCCACAGCCTCGAGCGCACGGCTGAACACCCACTCCGCTGAGCCCTGGACGCCGGCGAACACCTGGTTCATGTCGAGGCGGAACAGCGGCAGCTGCCACTCGCGCGCGATCACCTTGACCGCCAGGCTCTTGCCACAGCCGGAGATCCCCATCAGCAGCACGCCCTTGGGCACCGGCATGCCCTTCCGTCGCGCTTCCGGGGTGAACAGGGCGCGCCGCTCCCGGACCCACAGCTTGAGCTGGTCGAGGCCGCCGAGCTGCTCGAGGCTCTCGTCCGGCGGCACGAACTCCAGGATGCCCTCCTTGCGGGTGATCTGCTCCTTCTCCTCGAGCACCGCCCGGAAGAACTCCTCATCGATCGCGCTGTGGCGGTCGAGCAGCCGCCGCAACAGGTGCTCGACCTCGGTCAGGCTCATGCCCTTGAGGGAACCGGTCAGGCGCTCGAGGTCGACCTGGGAGACGCCGCGCGACGTGACCATGTTGCGAACCAGGGTGTCGAGCTCGGTGGCGTCCGGGAACAGCGACACCACCACGTAGCTGAGCGGCTTGAGGGGGTTCGGGAGGGACGCGTCCTGCTTGAGCAGGAACAGGAACCTGCCGGTGTTGCGGATCTTCATCGCGGTGTCGCGCAGCCGGCGCAGCACGCGGCGGTCGTCGAGGTACTCGCCGAGGTCCTTGAACAGGTAGATGCCGCGCGGCGCATCGCTGGCGACCCAGTCGAGCGCCGCCATCGGCTCGGTGAGGCTGGGCTGGCCATTGGACGGGAAGCCGTCGACGCAGTTCCACACCGTGACCGGCAGTGGCTCCGGCTTGGCGGCCGCGGCGAAGCGGCCGAGCAGGCGCTCGAGCCGCTCCTCTTCGAGGCTCACCAGCACGGTCAAGGGGTAGGCGGACGCGAGAGCGGTACGGATCTGGTCGATCGTGGTCTGCATGTCGACACCATTGTAGGGGCAAAACCGGAAGGAGGCACATGGCAGTGGTTGCGCAGAGACCCGGCAACGGGGGCGGGCGCGAGTCCGACAACGATCCGGGGCCCTGGGGGTGCTCGGGATGACAGCGGGCGCGGAAGCGGGCGATTGCCACCCCTTTGCCCTTGCGCCTATCTCCTGGCCGGGTGGAGGCGCGTCAGTCCCACCGCCAGCCGAGCCGGCGGATCGAGCGACCGAGGCGGCGGGCGGTCTCGACGGTGGCGACTTGCCAGCTGGGCCGGCGGCGCAGGAGTATCAACATCGGCACCGCCGCGGCTGCTGCCACCACCATGGCGCCGCCGATCCAGCCGCCGGCGGTGGCCGTGGCCTCCAGGCGCGCGAGGTCGCCCGCCAGCCACCAGCCGAGCCCGGACCAGGTGACGAGGTGCGCAAACACGGCCACCACGTCCCAGAGCAGGAAACGGTGCCAGCGAACGCCGGCGATGCCGGCCGCGGCCAGCCACGCGGCCCGGCCGCACGGCAGGACGCGCGCCGGCACCAGCGCGGCGAGCGCCGCCGGCGACTCGTCGAGGCGCGCCGCGACGCCTTCGAGCCGCCGCGCCAGTCCGGGGAAGCGGCCGAGTCGCGGGTTGAGCCAGCGGCCGCCGCCGAAGACGGCCTGGTCGGTGACGACGTGGCTCAACACGACGGCGCCGAGCAGCACACCGGCCTCGGCAGGGGAGTGGGCGCGAGCGGCGAGAACACCGATCGCGACCATGAACAGCTCTTCGGGAATGATGTGACCGACGACGCGGATGGTCGGCGGCATGGTGATCGCGAGCACCAGCGCTCGCGGCTCCAGCCACGCCAGTACGTCAGCGAGCACTCCCCCATCCACGGAAAGGGAGTATAGCCGAAATCGGTGGTCGGGTGCGACCTCGAGCCTTCTTGGCAGCAGGTGGGGTGCGGGGCCGCATCCGTCTCCGTGCCCGTGCCCGCTCGTTCGCTCCGTCCTCGAGTCCGGTTCGCGCCGATTCTCTGGAGGCGCTCCCCGAGGTGACTCGCGGCCGGCGGCCGCGGTGACCAGCCGTCACCAGCGGGTGGCCGTAGGCCGCAAGCTACTACGGCCACGGCCACAGCCGCTGCCGTCGGCAGGTTGCCACCTTTGGCGATTTCAGGTCTCGAKCACCTCTTGAGGAGGAACGTCGTCCCGAAATCGCCAAAGATGGCACGCCCGCAGGACGCCCTCTCCTCGTACTCGCCTCGCCTCCCGGGTGCGAAAGCTGGCGGGGGCGCGGGCCTGCAAGCGGGAGCGGGGGGCGGAACGTCGAGCGGAGCGGGAAGCGGATACGGAAGTGGAAGCGGGCGGGGGCCTCGCCCCTGGTTCATGGCCCCTGTCCCCAGGGCGGGAGGAGAGGGAAGTGGCAGCGCACGAGCCGCCGGAGTCCGCGGGCCTCGAGCTCCGGCTCGCGGGCGCACCCGTCGGCCGCGCGCGGGCAGCGCGGTGCGAACCGGCACGCCCCTTCCGGCCACGCGCTGCGCGCTGGGGCTGCCGCTGGCGGCGGCCGCCACGCGGGATCAGGGGCGGGCGTCGCCGCCCGCAGCGCCGCGGTGTAGGGGTGGGCCGGGTGGGCGAGGATCTCCTCAGCCGGGCCCTCCTCCACCATTACGCCCCGGTAGAGGACGGCGACCCGCTCGCACAGGCGCCGCACCACGGCCAGGTCGTGCGCGATGAGCACGATCGCCAGCCGGCGGGCGCTGCGCAGCTCGTCGATGAGTGCGAGGATCTGTCCCTGCACGCCGGCGTCGAGCGACGACACCGGCTCGTCGAGCACCAGCAGCTCAGGGTTGGTGGCGAGCGCGCGGGCGATCGCCACCCGCTGGCGCTCGCCGCCCGAGAAGGCGGCCGGCCGGCGCCGCGCGGCGTCCTCGGGCAGCCCGACCGCGGCCAGCAGGTCGGCGACCCGGCGGCGGCGCTCCGCGGAGCTGCCGATGGCAAATGCAACCAGCGGCTCCGAGACGCTGCGCCCGACCGTGAGCCGCGGGTCGAGGGACTCGAGTGGATCCTGGAAGACCGCCTGGAACCGCCGCCGCAGCGGCCGCAACCGCTCCGCCCGCATCGAGCTGATGAGGTGGCCGTCGAACCGCACCGACCCGGAGTCGGGCCGTTCGAGCGCGAGCAGCAGGCGCGCCAGGGTCGACTTGCCGGCGCCCGACTCGCCGACCACGGCGAGAGCGCCGCCATGTTCGAGCGTGAGGTCGATGCCATCGACGGCCACGACGCGACTCCCGCCCGAGCCGCGCGCCGGGTAGCTGCGGCGCAGGGCGCTTGCCTGGAGCAGGGGCTCAGCCATTGCCGGGCTCCCGGGGCGAGGGGGCGGCCCTCTCCTGGTCGCGAACCACCGGGCAGCGGAGCGTGCGCCGGGGGCCGACCGCCTCGAGCGGCGGCGGCCGGCGGAGGCAGCCCGGCTGGGCCAGGCCGCATCGGTGAGCGTACCGGCAGCCGGCGGCGGACGGTTCGCCATCGCCGCGCGTCGCCGCCGCAGCGCCGCCCACGGCGCCCTCTGCCGCGGCGAGCAGCCAGCGGGTGTACGGGTGGAGCGGCCTTCCGAACAACTCGCCGGTCGGCGCGGACTCGACGACCTCGCCCGAGAACAGCACCACCACCCGGTCGACCAGGCCGGCAACCACGGCGAGATCGTGGCTGATCAGCAGCAGGGCGCGGCCCGCGTCCGTCAGCCTTCGCAGCAGCTCCAGGATCCGCGCCTGGGTCTCGAGGTCGAGGGCCGTGGTCGGCTCGTCTGCGATCAGCAGGCCGGGATCGCCGGCGAGAGCGAGGGCGACCATCGCCCGCTGGAGCTGACCGCCCGACAGCTGGTGCGGGTAGGCCAGGGCGACCTCGGACGCCCGGTCGACGGCGGTCGTCTCGAGCAGCCGGCGCGCGATCGCACCCGCCTCGGACCGGCTGACGCCCCGGTGGGCGCGAACCGCCTCGGCGATCTGGAAGCCGGCGGTGAACACCGGGTTGAAGGCGCTGGCGGGCTCCTGGAACACCAGGCCGATCGCGCCGCCGCGAATCCTCCTGAGCCGGGCCGCCGGCGTCTCGGCCAGGTCGACCCCGGCCACCCGAACCCGCCCCGCGGCGACCCGTCCCGGCGCGGCCACCAGCCCGAGCGAGGCAAGCGCGATCAGGCTCTTGCCGCTGCCCGACTCGCCGACCAGCGCCACTCTCTCGCCGGCTGCCACGGCAAGCGAGACGCTGCGCAGCACCGGGCGCCAGCCACCGTCCGCGGTCGGGAACTCGACGGTCAGGCCCTCGATGGCGAGTGCGCCTTCAGGGGCCATGGCGGACCAGCCGGGCTCGGGTCGGCGACTCCGGCAGCACATTCCCGAGGGCGGTCGCCGCTGGCGGCCGTCGCCAGCAGTGGACGACGGTGTCCGCAGCCGACAGGATGCCGTCCCCGTCGTCGGCCACGAGCACCGTGTGGTGGCTGCCGTCGATCAGGACGTCGCCGGGACGGACATCCTCGCCCCAGCGCAGCGCCTTGCCGTTGCCCGAGGCGGTGCCGTCGGCCAGGTCCACCGCCATGTCCACGGCCGGCGCGCCTGCCGGAAAGTCCGGCTTCCCGGTCGTGGCGACAGCGGCGAAGGTCGCAGACGACACCGCGAGCCGCCGTTCGACCGCCACGGCAAAGCGCAGGCCGAACGCCGCCGCGGCGACCGCGTCCCGGGCGCCCTCGTCGTCGGGCTCGACYTCCCATCCCGAGAGGTTGAAGAGCTCGCCCACCTCGGGGTGCAGGCCGTCYGCCAGCCGGGCAGCGCGGTGGATTGCCGGGAAGTCCGGATCGAGGATGCTYTCGGCGCCCGCGGTCGACGCCGACTGCAGGGCGCGAACGTCTTTCTTGGGATCGAAGACCTCGACCCTGGCGTACAGGCGCAGCGTCCCGGCATCGACCGGGAGGTTGTGAGGCTGAGGACCCAGCGAGTCGTCGTTGTGCGGCTCGGGCAGCGCGGCGGCCCGCAGCCCGCGGCCCATCTCGGACGCCAGGAAGGACCGGTAGCGGAGCAGCCGCGCAGCCCGCTCAGCGGTCACGACGCCACCGACATTGCTGCACTCGACGGTGAACCAGAAGACCCGGACCTGCCGGTCCCGCTCCGGCCAGACGTCGCCGACCAGGTGATCGACCGGCATTCCGTCGAGCTCGACCCTGTCGGCCGGGGCCAGCCAGCGCTGGCGGCCCCAGAGGTCGCGAAGCCGGAGCGCCACCGCGATCCTCGGCAGTTCACCCGGTGCGAGCCGCCGCGCGCCCTCCCGGAACACCGGGTCAGCCTCGGTTGCGGTCACGATCCGCACCTCGACCAGCTCCGGCCGGAGCGCGTCGCGGACACCGCGGACGACGAACGGCGCTGCGATCAGCAGCACGAGGCCCGCGAAGATGCTGACCGGGAGCCACCGCTCGGAGTCCACGCCCCGATTGTAGCTCGGCCTCCCCGATCGCCCGCGCCCACCGGGTCCGGCGGAGGGCGCGTGCATCGGGCATTGACCTTTGACCTCGAGCCTCTACCATGGGCCGGAGATGGCCGGTCGCCTCAACGTCCTGATCGTCGCCACCAAGCCGCCGTGGCCGCCGGTGGACGGTGGCCGGTTGGTGATCCTCAACACGGTCGATGCGCTCGCCGCGGCCGGCCACCGGGTCACGCTGGTGGCCCCCGTCGACCCGGCGGCGGACTACGCCGCAGCGCTGGGTGCGCTGGCCTGCCGCTGCCGCGCCGAGCTGGTGCCGGTCCGGCTGCCCGGCGTGCGGGCGGCGGCGCTGTCCTCCATGGTGCGCGGGCGTCCGCTCACCGCCGAGCGGCATCGCCTCCGAGCGGTTGCGGAGCGGGTGCGCCGGCTGGCCGCTGCGGAGGCCTTCGACGTGGTCCAGGCGGAGCAGCTCCAGGCGGTGGCCCAAGCGTCACCGGCGATGGCGAGCGGGGTGCCGCTGGTCTACCGGGCGCACAACATCGAGAGCGTCCTCTGGACCTACGCGGCCTTGTTCGCCCGGCCGTTCGAGAGGATCCTGCTCCGGCGGGAGGCGCGCCGGCTGGCGGCCTTCGAGAGGGCGACGATCCGGCGTGCCGCCGCGACCGTCGTGCTCACCGAGCTCGACGCCGTGCCGCTGCGCCGTTCGGTGGGCCCCGGACCGGCGATCGAGCGGGTGCCGGTCCCGTTCGCGGCGGAGATGGCTCCGTCCGGCGTCCCGCTCCCGGGGCATCCCGCCTTGGTGACACTCGCCAGCCCGACCTGGCCGCCGAGCCGCGAGACCGCCCTGCAGGTGGCCCGGCAGTGGTGGCCTGCGATCCGACGACGGCTGCCGGATGCCGTCCTTCACGTCTTCGGCGGCGTCGACGGCGGTCCCCTCGACGGTGTCGAGTGGCATCCTGCTCCGGCGGACAGCGCGCTCGCCTTCGCCACCGGCGCCGTAGTCGCGATCCCGGCCCGCCATCCGACCGGGATCCCGGTCAAGGGCCTCGAGGCGTGGGCGCGGGGGCTGCCGCTGATCGGCTCCGCGCAGACGGCCGAGGCCCTCGAGGCGGTGGCCGGCCGCGAGCTGATCGTGGCCGACGATCCGGAGGGCTTCGCCGCCTCCCTCCAACAGCTGGCGTCCGACCCTGCGCTGCGCGCGCGGGTGGTCGAGGGCGGCCGGGCGCGGCTGCGCGCGCTGCATGATCCGGCCGAGGTCGCGGAGCAGCTCACCGCGCTCTACCGCAGCCTGGATCGCGCTCCCCGAGGGAGCCACCCCTGACACTTTCGGGGCCGGTGGCCAGGCCCTCATCTCGTGCGATGCCTCCCGAAAGGTGTCACCCATTAGAAGGCGCGTGTCA
>PQAJ01000239.1 GCA_003105185.1 Holophagae bacterium | reverse complement strand
AACAGGGTGGGCGGCCCCGCCCACAAGGATTCGACCGCGAGCATGCGAGCCTCGATGGAGTCCGCCAGCTCGAGGCTCGCTCGAGCGTAAGCGACAGCCCCCGCCGGATTGCGGTCCAGCTCGACCCGGCCGAGAGCGATCAGCTTGCGCGCCTCGGCGCGGCGGGTCTCCTGCACGCTCTGGCGCCAGAGCAGCGCGAGGACGGCTGTCACGGCCACCAGAACCGCGATCGTGGCGGTCACTACCAGCCGGCGGCGGCGCCGCCGGCGATCGGCCAACACGGTCATCGACCTGCCGAACGCGTCCTCGAGGTCGGTGAGCCCTCCCGGGTAGCGCTCCCGCCAGACGGCGTACTCGCGAAATGCAGCACCGCTCCAAAGGAGGTCGTCCGGCCGGCCGTGCTCGTCCCAGATCCGCGCCGCCTGATGGAGTAGGTCGTGCAGCAGCGCGCCTTCGGCGTCCTGCGCCTCCCATCGCACGAGCCGGGGCCACGCCTGGAGCAGCGACTCGTGCACGATCTCGACCCTGTGCAGAGTGCGCGCCGCGGCTCCCTCGGCAGGTTCGGCCTCGAAGGCGGTCAGCAGCCGGGCGTCGACGAGAGCCTCGAGGACAGCGTCAGCGCTGTGCCGAACATCTGGCTGGAAGACCGACAACAGCTCGTCGACGTCCCGCACCGCCCGCGTCCCCTGCGCCGTCACCAGGTTTCGGAACAGCTCCCGCACGATCGGCAGCCGCTCCTCACCGATCGCCCCGAGCGTGGCTTCCGCGTGCTGCGCCAACGCGCCGCTCACCCCGCCGATCCGCTCGTACGCTTCCCGTGTCAGCAGCCGCCGCTCGCGGTCCCGCAGCTCCCACAGCCGCGACACCGTGAAGGCGAGCAGCGGGAGCGCGCCGCGCTCCCCCTCAACCCCCCCGACCATCTCGTCGACCATCGACTCGCTCTCGAAGCCATACAGCCGCCGCGCCGCCGGTTCGGTCACCGCTCGCCGCAACTCACGTCCGGCCGGAGGCCCCAGCGGGGTGAGGTCGCTGAAGATGGGCAGGAGCTGCGCATGGCATTGGCAGTCGATCAGGAAATCGTCCCGCAGGACCAGCACCACATGGATCCCGGCTCCGTCCACCAGCCGCCGCAGCAGCTCCGCGAAGCGCTCGCGAATCGGCTCCGGGTTGAGGGTGAAGAGCTCCTCGAACTGATCCACCACCAGCAGCGTCTCGTCCCAGCGACCCCGCCAGCGCGCCGCGACTGCCAGCGCCACATCAGGGTCGTGAAACGCGAGCAGGCGCCGCATCTCCTCTGGGTCGCCCGCGAGGTCTGCCGCGAACGCCCTGGCCAGCGCCAGGAAGGGCTCTTCGCCCGGCTGGCACACCACCGCCCGCCATCCGGGCGGCGCACGGGCGACGACCCCGGCCCGCACCAGCGAGCTCTTGCCCGAGCCCGAGGAGCCGATCACCGCCAGCAGCCGCCGGCTCGCGATCTTGCGCCATAGCGCCGCGATCTCGGCCTCGCGGCCGAAGAAGTCCTCGGTGTCCGACTCGCCGAATGGCTTGAGCCCCGGGTACGGCGACCGCCCGTCAGCCACCTCGTGGGCAGACTCGGCCAGCACGGCGGCGCCGGGCTGCGGGAGAGGGCCGAAGCTGACCTCCGCAATCAGCCGGTAGCCGCGCTTGGGGATGGTCTCTATGTAGCGGGGCTCTCTCGCGTCGTCCTCGAAGGCCTCGCGGAGCTCGGAGATGCGCCCCACGACCGCGTTGTAGGAGACGAACTCGGTCTGCCAGACCGCGTCCTGGAGGTCTCGCCTGTCCACCAGCTCGCCGGCGCGGGCGGCGAGATAGAGCAGCACGTCGATCGCCTTGGACTCGAGCTGGACCAAGGTCTCGCCGCGCGAGATCCGGTTCAGGCTGGGCTCGACCAGCCAGTCTCCGATCCGAAACTGTGCGCCAAGCTCGGACACCTTCTCGATTTTGGTGGACATTTCAGAGCGAGTATACGCCCAGGTGGCGGCACGCGTCCGCAGGCCGGGAAGGAGCCGGCCGGGCAGGAGGCCCGGGAAGCGAACGACCTTGACCACCGGCGATCCCCCTTCGGCCGCAGCTCAGGCGATCCCCGTGCGCTGCCCTCCCGTCGTGTCAGCCTGAACGCGCATCCCGGCGCTCGCCCGAGCGCCGGGATGCAATCGAAGGGTCCCCAGAATCGCGCCCTACGGCACCGTCGCCGACCACGCGGAGGTGTCGCCGGTCTCGAAGCCGTCGAAGAACATCGGCAGCGGGAGCGGAGCCGTGGCGTAGCCGATCGCGAGCGACTGCAAGGAACCGATATGGCCCGTGTACCACATACGGGCCATGTCCCCAACCAGGACGACCTGAGAGAGGTCCACTCCCCCCCTGTCCCAGGCTCCGGCCGGACCGGGTCCGAGCACCGGTGGGTACGCCGGCTGCCGGACCCAGATGAGGCCGTCCGAGGACGCCGCGTGGCCGATCCTGGCCACCGAGACGAACCCCGTGTACCACATGTGGTAGGTACCGTCGAACACCACCGCACAGTTGGTCACGACGGAGCCGTCCCATCCGTACCCGAGCGGCCACAACACCGGATCCGGGTACTTGGTCCAGCTCACGCCATCCGGTGAGGTGGCGAAGCCGATCTCCTCCCACCATGCGCCGGCCGGACGGCCGTTGTACCAGGCGAGGTAGACTCCCCCATCGGCGATCACCGAGTGGATGTCTGCCTTGGTCTCGTCCCAGCTGCCCGGGTCCCCGACCCTGAGCACCGGGTTGTCCCAGTACGGCGTCCAGTCCACCCCGTCCGGCGAGGTGGCGTACCCGGTCTGCGTGATGCTCCCCGAGGTGTTGACGTACCACATGTGATAGGTGGCGCCGTCCCAGACCACCGCGCTGGGGAAGATCCCCCCGAAATCCCAGGTGCCCAGCCGTACGAGAACCGGGTTGCCGGCGTACTTGGTCCAGGTCACCCCATCCGGCGAGGTGGCATAGCCGATGTCGGCGTCAGGCCACTCCGTATGGACGCCCGCATACCACAGGTGGTAGGTCGTTCCGTCGAAGAGGACGGCGCCGGACAAGACACCGCCCTCATCCCAGCCGCCCGGGTCCCCGCTGAGCACCGGGTTGCCCTCGTACTTGGTCCAGGTTGTCTGGCCCGACGCTCCGCCCGCCGGCAGCAGGACGGCCAGGGCCACCCCGAGCGGCCACAGTGATGCAATCGCCAGCCTCGAACGCTTCATGTTCTCCCCCTTTCGAGCCCCGAGATTCGCCCAACCGCGCTTCTCGCGCGGCAGCCCCTCGAGACGCCTAGAACATGGGTCCCGGCAACCCAAAAGTCGTGAGGAAAAGCTCAGGAAAACATTCGGAAGTTGTTGGGGACCGGGGGAGACGGGCACGAAGACGGGCACGGAAGGCCATCACGGGTGAGATGGGGGCCCGAGTTCCTGGGCCCGTCCCCGGGGTGACGGCCTCGGGCGCAGAAGCGGAAGCGGGCGCGGATCCGGGCTTGGCAGGGGACACTGCCCGGGGGCGGATCGATTTCGGGAACGGGGACGGGGACGGGAACGGGCGGCGGCTGGCACCTAGATCCGAGCCCCCAGATCCTAGCCCCTGGGTGGGTGGGGGTTACGAGTGGATGGCCCGCTTGCCGACCGCGAGAGCGGCCTCGCGCACCACCTCGGAGAGGGTGGGATGGGCGTGGCTGGTCAGGGCGAGGTCCTCGGCCGAGGCCTGGAACTCGACCGCGACCACGGCCTCGGCAATCAGCTCCGAGACCCGCGGGCCGACCATGTGGACGCCGAGGATCTGGTCGGTTTCCTTGTCGGCCAGGATCTTGACCATGCCGTCAAGCAGGCCGAGGCTCTTGGCGCGGCCGTTCGCGCGGAACATGAACCGTCCCGTGTTGAAGGCGATCCCGGCCTCCTTGAGCTCGGCCTCGGTGCGGCCGACCATGGCCAGCTCCGGCTCGGTGTAGATCACGTTGGGGATGGCGTCGTAGTTGACGTGGCCCGGCTTGCCGGCGAGCAGCTCGGCGAGCGCGATGCCCTCCTCCTCGGCCTTGTGGGCGAGCATCGGCCCGCGCACCAGGTCGCCRATCGCRTAGATSCCCKYGACRTTGGTSCGGAAGTGGTCRTCGATCKTGACCCGGCCRCCCKSCTCRAGCTCGACCCCAACGCTGTCSAGGCCSGAGCCGSCGGAGTTGGGMCGGCGGCCGACCGCGACCAGCACCTTGTCGCAGGCCAGGTCCTCGGMCTCGCCCTTGTCGTTGGCGACSGTSASCGTCACGCCCTTCTTYGTCACCTTGGCGGCSGTGACCYTGGTCGACAGCCGGAACTCAAGCCCCTGCGCCTCGAGCGCGCGCTGCAGCGAGGACGACATCTGCTTGTCGGCGAAGGGCGCGATCGTCGGCAGCATCTCGACCACGGTGACCTTGGCGCCGAGCCGGCTCCAGACGCTGCCGAGCTCGAGCCCGACCGCGCCCGCGCCGACGACGATAAGCGTCTCCGGCACTGCGGGGAACGACAGCGCCTCGGTGGAGGAGACGATGCGCTCGCCGTCGAAGGGCATGAACGGCAGCTCGACCGGCTCGGAGCCCATGGCGAGGCAGATGCTCTTCGCCTCGAGCTGCTGCTCGCCCGACTCGCCGGTCACCGTGACCCGGCCGGGGGCGGCTACCACGCCGTGGCCACTGATCACGGCGACCTTGTTCTTCTTCATCAGGGCCGCGACGCCGTCGACCAGCTCCTGCACGATCTGGCTCTTGCGCGCCATCATCTGGCCGAGCTCGAGTGCCACCCCGGAGAGCGCGATGCCGTGGTCGGCGAAGCGATGGGTTGCGGCGGCGTAGAGCTCGCTCGACTCGAGCAGCGCCTTCGACGGGATGCAGCCGACGTTGAGGCAGGTGCCGCCGAGGGTCGGGCGCTTCTCGACCA
>PQAJ01000238.1 GCA_003105185.1 Holophagae bacterium | reverse complement strand
ACGAATATCGCAATAGCCATATGGTTATTGAGAATGAATCTACAAATCCCGCGCGCCGCGCCAGGGTCGTGCGCTGCATGGGGCAGCACGACGGGTGACTCGGAGAGGCCAACCCGTGCAAGTTTCCGCCACCGTCTCCGTGCCCGATGCGGCGGGACCGATCGTCGACAGTTTCTCGAGGACGGGCACGGGCACGGAGACGGGCAGGGGCCCGATAGCTGGCTCCCCGACAGGCTCGACGGTCACGCCTTTGGCAGCAGCTTCTCGATCGCGGCTGTGAGCGCCGGGTCCTCGGGCTCGACCGAGGAGCCGAAGCGCGCCACCACGTGGCCGTCGGCGTCGACCAGGAACTTGGTGAAGTTCCACTTGATCTCGCCGCGGATGCCCTCGGCCGTCTGCTCGGTCAGAGTGCGGTAGATCGGTGCGATGTCCGGCCCCTTGGCGTGGACCTTGGCCATCATCTGGAAGCTGACGCCGTAGTTCTTGCGGCAGAACTCGCCGATCTCGACCGCAGTCCCCGGCTCCTGGCCGCCGAAGTCGTTGCTCGGAAAGCCGAGGATGACCAGGCCGCGGCCGGAGTAGCGCTCGTGAAGCCGCTGCAGGCCCGCGTACTGCGGCGTGTAGCCGCACTTCGACGCGGTGTTGACGATCAGCAGCGGCCGGCCGCGAAAGGTCGACAGGTCAAGGCTGTCACCCTCGAGCGTGGTCACGGTGTGGTCGATCACGGCCGGCGACGTCGGCTCTTCGGCGCCCGCCTGCGGCTCGGAGCCGGCGAGCAGGAACGCTGCGGCGGCAAGCGCCGCGAACGACATCGTGAGGGCGACGTGCTTCATGGTGTCCGATCCTCCCGCCTCTGCCAACGGCGCCGGCCTGCCTCGGATTCCAGGCGTCCCCCCCTCCCTGCCAGGGGTCAGGGGTCAGCGCCCATGCCCGGGCCCGTGCCCGAGCACGGTTGTCGACAACCCTCATTCTCCGCCCAGGAACTCGAGCACCGCGATCTCGAACGCTTCGGGCTCCTCGATCGGAGCGAAGTGGCCGCTGCGCTCGAAGAGGACGAAGCGCGAGTCGGCAAGGCCGTTGTGCAGCTCGCGCACCTTCGCCGGGTCGAGGCTGTCGTGCGCCCCGGCGATCACCAGGCAGCGCGCTCTGATCTCGGCAAGGCGGCCGCGGGCGTCGAAGACCGGCGCCTCGCGGTTGGTGAAGTCGGCGTGTGCCCAGCTGAACTCCACCCCGCGGTACAGCTCGGCGAGCAGCGGCCGCGCCGCCGCCGGGTCAGCGCAGCTCGCCGGGAACATCTCGCCTACCCAGAAGGCCTTCTGGCGCGCCGTCCGCTCGTCCAGGCTGACGTCCCCCGCGCGCAGCTGCCGGTCGAGCTCCGACCACCGGCGGACCAGCTCCGGCTGCCGCTCCGCGTAACGCCGCCCGTCCTCCTGGTCGAAGCTCGCCACGCCGTGGACGAACACCGCCGACTCCAGCGTCTCGGGGTGCTCTGCAGCAAGCAGGATCAGGTTCATGGCGCCGTTCGACCACCCGATGGCGTTGACGGTCTCCAGGCCGAGGTGGCGGCGCAGGCCGTCGAAGTCCGCGCGCACCGCCGCCATCCCCATGTCGCCATCCTCGCGGACCGGGCCGGAGCCCCCCATCCCCCGCGGATCGAAGTAGACCACGGTGAGGTGGTCCTCGAGCCGGCGATAGAGCCCGCGCAGGCCGGCCAGGGACATCCCCCAGGAGTTCGGCACGGTCATCACCACCGGCCCGTGCCCGTGCACCTCGTAGTGGATCGCACAGCCGCCCAGCTCGACGGTGAAGGATCCGTTGTCGAGCTCCGGCATCATCACCGCCTCCCGCTCGGCCGGCGTCGGCGCACAGCCGACCGCAGCCGAGGTTGCGAGCACCAGCAGCACCTGCATCCAACGATCCATTGCAGATCCCTCTCCGGGGGCGGGCGTAGAGCCTCGGTCAGCGGTCCACGGCCAGAGCGACCTCGTCGACGATGCCGACGATCACCGCGCGCACGGCCCCGGGGTCGAGGCCGAGGATCTGGCGGGCGCCGTTACCCTCGTCGAGCACCAGCACGGTGTCGCCCGGCCCGGCCTGGACGACGTCGACGGCGATGTCGTAGGCGCCGGTAACCTCGCCGTCGATGTCGAGCCGGTCGACCATCAGCAGGCGCCGGCCCGCGAGGTGCGAGATCTTGATCGTCGCCACCACCGAGCCGATCACCCTGCCCAGGTACATCACTCCCCCCGGTGCCAGGAGGCGGTTGGCGGGCCGCGGCGCGCTGCCTCCAGCACGTGCACGTCGTCGACCAGCCCGGTGATCGCGAGGTCGACCGGCACGAACCGCTCGGGCAGCGCCTGTGCGCCCTCGCGGCTCGCCACCATGAAGACCAGGTGACCGGGACCGGCCTGGGCCGTGGCGTCGGCCGCGACCTCGGGCCGCCCCGTGGGCCGCCGGTCCTCGTCGAGGGGCTGGACCACGAGCAGCTTGATCCCCTCGAGGCCGGCGCTGCGCCGGGTCGCCACCACCGTGCCGATCACGCGCGCGAGCCTCACAGCTTCTCCAGCACCCGCGCCGAGAACCGCGTCGCATCGGCCACGTTCTCCCACAGGCTCGGGTGGAGCCGCGGGATGACCACGCTGCGCACCAGCTGCTCGGGCCTCTCGAGGACCCCGACGCCGATCTCGACCGCGGTCTGCACGTCGGCCACCAGCCCGGAGAAGAGCACGATCCCCTTGCCGCCGAGGCCGTCGGCCAGCCGGACCTCGACCAGCCGCACGTCGGCGCCCTTGATGCCGGCGTCGGCGGCGTGGATGGTCGCGGCCACCGTCGTCGTCTCCACCACGCCGAGCGCGTCCTCGAGCTCGGGCACCCGCCCACCGCCGATCGCCGCCACCACCTCCGGGTGCACGTGGGGCAGGAAGACGTGGTCCAGCACCGCCGGCCCGGCGACGGCGCGGCCCGCGGCCAGCGACTCCTCGACGTCGGCCACCGTGCCGCCGATCAGCACCAGGTAGCGGCCGGGCTGGACCGTGCCGGCCCGGATGACGTCGATCTGGGCCCGCTTGGCCATGGCGTCCGCGGCCTCGATCCCGGCCGCGATGCTCGAAAAGTCGATCAGGGCAAGGGCTGGTTCGATCATGCTCCGTCGCTTTCCCTCACACGATCCGGAAGGAGTCCTTGAGCACGCACCGGCGGATCCGGCTGAAGCTCACCGGGCTGGTCAGCCCCTCACCGGTGGGGCTCGCAATGGTAAACGAGCAGTAGCCCTCGCCCCCGTGGCCGAGGCCGTCGTACGACACGCCGTTCTTGACGAAGATGCTGCAGTCCATCTCGCGCGCCATCCGGCTCAGGTGGTCGAGGTTCTTGGAGTGCATGACGGCGGTGTGCCGGCAGCCGTGCTCGGCCACCTTGGCGAGATCGATGCCCTCATCCGCGTCGCGCACCCGGACCACCGGCAGGATCGGCATCATCTGCTCGGTCAGCACCAGCGGGTCGTCGCGCTCCACCTCCACCACGAGCACCCGCAGCTCGTCGCCGGCCGTCACACCGATCTCGGCGAGCAGCCGGTTCGCGTTCTTGCCGATGAACGCGGGGCTCATGTGGCCGCGCTCGCCGGCCCGCGGGCGATCGGCGAAGATCGCGCCGCGCAGCCGCTCGAGCTGGGCGGCGTCGATCCGGATGGCGCCGTGACCGCACATCTCCCCGATCAGCTCGTCGGCGATCGCGGCGACCGCGAACACCTCCTTCTCGTCGGTGCAGATGATGTTGTTGTCGAACGATGCGCCGCGCACGATGTCGCGCGCTGCCCGGCGCAGGTCGGCGGTCTCGTCCACCACCACCGGCGGGTTGCCGGGACCGGCGCAGATCGCGCGCTTGCCGCTCGCCATCGCCGCCTGAACGACCGCCGCGCCGCCGGTGACCACGAGCAGGTTGACGCCGGTGTGGCCCATGACGCCCTGCGCCGTCGCGATCGTCGGCTCCCTGACCGCGCTCACCAGGTTGGCCGGGCCTCCGGCCTCGACGATGGCGTCGTTGATCAGCTCGATCGCGCGGTTGGAGCAGCTGCGCGCCCCCGGGTGGGCATTGAAGACGACCGCGTTGCCGGCCGCAACCATGCTGATCGAGTTGCAGATCACGGTCGAGACCGGGTTGGTGCTCGGGATGATCGAGCCGATGACCCCGTACGGCGCGTACTCGACGACCGTCAGCCCGCCGTCGCCGCTCCACGCGCCGGTCGCGAGCAGCTCGCCGCCCGGCGCCTTGTTGGCGTTGAGCAGGATCTTCTCGACCTTGTCCTCATAGCGGCCCATCCCGGTCTCGGTCCAGGCCTCGTACGCCAGCGGCTGCGCGTTGGTCCGCATCGCGCGCCGGATGTGCGCGACCATCCGCTCGCGAAGGGCGAGCGGCAGCGCCCGCAGCCGCTGGTGGGCCTCGCGCGCAGCGCCGACCGCCGCTTCGACGTCGTCGAACAGGCAGCCGCCGTGACGCGCCGGCGCCGCCGGCTGCGGTGGGCGCCCTCCGGGCTGCGCTTCGAGCGGCGGCCCGTGGCGGCTGCGCTGCCCCTGGCGCAGCTCGGCCATCACCCGCTCGACGACCGCGTCGACCTCCGGCGGCCTCACCGTCAGCCGTCCCGCGCCTTGTCATACGCAACGGCGCCGTCCACCTCGAGGGTGTCGACGATCGCCATGATGACGCCGTCGCACGGCCGCTTGTCGGTGACCGCGGTCTGGCGGGCCGAGCTGCCGGTGGCGAACAGCACCACGTCACCCATCCCGGCGCCGACGGCGTCGACCGCCACCCGGTAGCCGCCGCTCGGCTTGCCGTCGACGTCGAGCTGCCGCAGCACGAGGAACTTCAGCCCCTCGAGCGACGGCTCCTTGCGGCTCGCCACCACCGTGCCCACGACTCGTCCCAGCAGCATCGCTGACTCCGATCTTCGACAGGGGCCCGGCGGTCACCGCTTGGCGGGCTTGCCCTGGCGGCCGAGCGGCAGCGCGCTGTCGACGTTGGCGTGCGGCCTCGGGATGACGTGGATCGCCACCAGCTGGCCGACCTTCTCCGCGCCGCGGGCGCCGGCCTCGACCGCGGCCTTGACCGCCGCGACGTCGCCGCGAACGATCGCCGTCACGTAGCCGCCGCCCGTCTTCTCGTAGGCGACGAGCTCGACCCTGGCCGCCTTGACCATCGCGTCGGCCGCCTCGACCATCGCCGGGTAGCTGCGGGTCTCGATCATGCCGAGCGCATCGACCGCTCCATACTCCTCAGCCATCATGTCCTCCTCGTACTGATCCCATCCTCACACGATATTCGTCGTTCAGGTCCGTCGCTTGGTCTCGACGCTGCGGCCGGAGACACCCTCGATCGCCGCCACCGCCGCGCCGTACCCCGCCATGATGTCGCGCTCCTCGCCGCCCAGGTAGACCCGCCCGAAGCTGCCGAAGGCGCGCACGTCCAGGATGTTGATGTGGGCCGCCTTCTCCGCCTCGTTGGCGGCCAGGGCGGCGTAGCCGGCCGGCTCGACCTCGAGCACGTACAGTGTCTGGCCTGCCAGCAGCATGTGGCCGTAGCGCATGCGGTTGACGAGCTGGACCTGGTGGGCGTCGACGTGCCGGATGATCTGGCTCGACACCACCACCGGCTTGATCCGGTCGCTTTCGACGACGCCGAGCGCGTCGAGAATCGCCGCACCTGCCGCCCGCACCTCGGCCTGCACCTCGTGGTGAACCTCGAGCAGCCCGAACAGCCGCTCCACGACCTGCATCCCCGGCCGCACCCGGGTCGCCTTGAGCGCGATGTCGGTGATCCGGTTGATCTCGATGCCGGGCGAGATCTCGATCCACAGCGAGGCGTCGCCCGGCAGCGGCAGGAAGCCCCGCGCCACCGTTCCCAGGTAGGCCGCGTGCTGCGGCTGCAGGTTGTCCAGGAAGACGTAGCTGCGCAGCTCAACCGCCATCGGCACTCTCCCTCACGGCTCCGGCTCCTGGATGATCTTGACGCTGGCGCTGGCGCCGATCCGGTCGGCGCCAGCCTCGATCATCCGCTCGGCATCGGCGCGGGTCCGAATGCCGCCCGCCGCCTTGACGCCCATCTCGGCTCCGACCACGTAGCGCATCAGCGCCACGTCCTCGGCGGTCGCGCCGCCGGGGCCGAAGCCGGTCGAGGTCTTGACGAAGTCGGCGCCGGCGACCTTGGCGAGCTGGCAGGCGGCCACCTTTTCCTCGTCGGTCAGCAGCGCCGCCTCGATGATCACCTTGAGGATCGCGCCGCCGGCACGGCAGACCCGCGCGACCCCGGCGACGTCGCCCTCCACCAGCTCCCAGTCGCGGGACTTGAGCGCGCCGACGTTGATCACCATGTCGACCTCGGTCGCGCCGTCGCGGATCGCCTTCTGCGCCTCGAAAGCCTTGGCCTCGGGCGAGGTTGCGCCGAGCGGGAAGCCGACCACGGTGCAGACCAGCACCTCGGAGCCCTTGAGCAGGTCCGCGCACAGCTTGACCCAGGACGGGTTGACGCAGACCGAGGCAAAGCCGAACTTGCGCGCCTCGTAGCAGAGCTGCGCGATCTGGTCCTGGGTCGCGTCAGCCTTGAGCAGAGTGTGGTCGATGAGGTGGCTGAGGCTGCCGTCGGTCGGGGCCGCGCCGAGGGTCGCGGCGATTCGGTCCGCGCCCGCGTGCACCACCGGCTGGACCCGGTGCAGGTAGTCGCCGGCATCGAGAGGCTTGGCGCCGGGGGCCGAGTCGGTCCCCTGCTCGCGGACCTCGAGCAGCACCTGGCGGGTGACCCGCTCGATGATCCGCTCCAGCGCCGTGTCGTCGAGCTTCATCGCGGGCCCCGCAACGGCTTCGCGTAGCGCCGTTCGATGTCCGTGATCTTGTCGACCCGCCGCTGGTGGCGGCCGCCGGCGGCCGGGGTCTCGAGCCAGGTGGTCACGATCCTCCGCGCCTTGTCGGAGTCGATCATCCCCGCGCCCAGGGTCAGGACGTTGGCGTGGTTGTGCTCGCGGCTGTTGACCGCGGTCGCCTCGTTGTGGCAGGCCGCGGCGCGGACGCCGGGTACCTTGTTCGCCGCCATGCACGAGCCGACGCCGGCGCCGTCGATCAGGATGCCGCGGCCCGCGCGCCCGCCGGCCACCAACTGCGCCACGGCGAGCGCGATGTCCGGGTAGTCCACCGGATCGGAGCTGCCGGTGCCGCAATCGACGACCCGAAAGCCCAGCGATCGCAGCAGCTCGGAGAGCTCGGTCTTGAGGGCGACACCGGCGTGGTCGGCTCCGACCGCGACCGTGCGCTCCACCGCTGCGACCTCCGGCTCATCGTCGCAGGCTCCCGTTGCTGGGGGCGCCGCTGCCGCCGCATCCAGCCGCACCCGGCGCTCGAGAGCGGCCTGCCGGGCGAGCGGCGTGACCAGCGCGCCCCTTGCCACCGGCAGCGTCCCGCCGAACGGGACCTCCTGGACGTCCCGTTCGGTGACCAGCCGCGAGGCAGGCGCCGCAGCTGCGGCCGGGGGCTCAGCCCGGCCCACCGTGCGGTAGACCACGCGTCGCACCAGGTCGCGGATCCGCTGCTCGTCGGTCACCAGGCCAGTCCTCGACTCCCTTGCTGCAGTGCGCTGGACGCGTTCGGCTCGAAAGTGCTCGTTGCCGCCCAATTATCGCCGTGCCCGCGGGCCGAAGCAAGCGGAGGTCGCGGCGGCCGGGCGCGTGTGACGGAGACGGATCCGGAAGCGGGCGCGGACGATCTCCTGGCGAGGCGATATAATTCACGTCTCTCCGACGGGGGTGCAGGCATGAAACCGGCGCTCATCATCACCATGGTGGCGTGCATCGCTGTTCTGGCAGTCACCGCGCTGGCTGGCGTCCAGGACAGCGCCCAGTCGATGATCGCGCGGCTCCAGGCCCGCGCCGAGGCTCCGCCCGACCCCGCAGTCGAGCGGCTGGATCTGCGCGGCATGACGGTTCCGGACCGGCTCTTCTACATGCGCGCGACCGACCACGTCCGTTGCGTGCGGTCGATCGCCGACGTCACCGGCGACGGGCGCGATGAGGTCATCGTCGGCATCGACGAGTCCCAGGCCGACAACATTTTCTGCCTCGACGGCTCGAGCTCCGGCGAGGCGACGCTGGTGTGGTCCCAGCACCCGATCAGCGGCGTCTCCAACGGTTCACCGTACGGCGACGACTCGATCGTCCCGATCTCCGACCCGGACGGCAACGGGTACCAGAACATCCTCGTCGGCACCGCCTGGGGCGGGCGCTCGGCCCACAACCTGGATGGGCTCGCAGGCGCCATCCTGTGGACCTTCGACACCTACCTCGAGCCGCCTTACACGGGGGGCTGGGTGTACTCGCTCGCCGAGCTCAACGACATCACCGGCGACGGAGTGCCAGAGGCGGTCTTCGGGGCCGGGTCTGACTACAACCATGTGACCATGCTCGACGGCGACTCGACCGGAGCCGCGACCGCGATCTGGCGCTACAACGCGGGTGATGCTGTCTACACCGTTCGCAACATCGGGGACGTCAACGGCGACGGCGACCACGACGTGCTGGCCGCCGTCGGCGACGACGTCGACCGCCTGGTCTGCCTGGACGGCGGTACGACGAACCCGGACGGCCACGTGCTCTGGACGTACAACCCCGGCGCCAGCGTCTACGCTGCCGGTGTCCTCCCGGACATCACCGGAGACGGCATCAACGAGGCGTTGGCGGTGCTGTGGACGATGGGCGGGAGCGCCATTCGCTGCGTCAACGGCGCCACCGGCGCCTTCATCTGGGCGAGCACCCAGGTCACCGACTACGGCATGATGGTCGACATCCTCGAGGACGTCACCGGCGACGGCCACGACGAAGTCATCGTCAGCTCGTGGGAGAACGCGGTGATCGTCCTCAACGGTTTCACCGGCGGCCAGGTTTGGAAGACGACGGTGGGCACGCTCAACGGCGGCGACGTGTGGACTGCGCGCGCGATCGACGACCTCAACGCCGACGGCTTCCAGGATGTGGTCGCCGGCTCCTTCGACACCTATGCCTACGCGATGGACGGCACCGACGGCACCATGCTCTGGAGCTACCCCACCGGCTACCGGGTCTTCAGCATCTACCCGGTGGGCGACCTCAACGGCGACTTCACTCCCGAGGTCGTGGTCGGCAATCAGAACCAGTCCGGCTCCCTCCTCGAGGTCGTCCACGTCCTCGACGGCTCAGACATCCCGGTGGTCCCGGACTTCACCCTCGGTGCGACGCCTGGGACGGTGCAAATCTGCGCCGGCGACTCCGCCGAGTACACCGTCACCGTCGGCGCGATCAGCGGCTTCGCGAACCCGGTCGGCCTCGCGGCGACCGGCAACCCGGCCGGCTCGACCACCGCCTTCATCCCCAACCCGGTGACGCCGCCGGGAACGAGCCAGTTCATCATCGGTGACACCGCCGGCGCGCCCGGCGGCAGCTCCACGGTCACCATCAGCGGCACCGCCACCGGCAGCTCAGGCCACACCGTCGATGTCACCCTCGACGTCGTCGCGCCGGCCCTCCCGCCGACCCTGATCGCGCCTCCGGACGGCGCGGGCGGCCAGCCGTTGCGGCCGGTGTTCGAGTGGTCCGCGGCCGGCGGCGCCGCGAGCTACGCGCTCGAGGTGGACGACGATCCGGCCTTCGGCAGCCCTGCGATCGTCGAGACCGGCATCGTCGGCACGACCTTCACACCGTCGACCGATCTCGAGGCTGACACGGACTACTCCTGGCGGGTGCGGTCGGAGAACCAGTGCGGCGCCGGACCCGCGTCGACCGTGTTCTCGTTCACGACCGAGAGCGCGATGCCGTTTGCCGACGGATTCGAGAGCGGCGACACGAGCGCCTGGTCGGCGACCGTGCCTTGAGGAGGGGTTCGCGCTTAGGGATGAGGGGTTGAGGTTCCCCGCCCGCTTCCGCTTCCGTGCCCGACGCCTCACATCCGCGAGCGGATCGAGCGCAGGATCGACGGCACCAGCGGCACAAACTCAGCGAGCGCACCCGACGAGTCCCAGTAGTCGCGGTGGAAGACAACCAGGCCGTAGCCATCGACCCGCAGATGGGAGACGCCCGGCGCGACGACTTCCTTGGAGCCCTTCTCGTTCGTGAAGCGCATGTCCCAGCACAGGTAGATCTCGGCCCCGCTGTAGGCCGCGTCGTGGACCTCGATGTCGACCTCGCCTGCGGCCCCGGCGCTCCGCACGAGGTAGGCAACGATCGCGTCCCGGCCGCGAAGCTCGACAAAGCCGTCATTGAAGTAGGCATCCTGGGCGTAGACCCCGGCTGCCCGCCCGCCGATGGTCGCCGGTGAGAAGTCGGCAAAGAGCGCGTGGAATCGCTCGACCGCGGCCCGGACGGTCTCACCGGGCTCGCCTTGAGTTCGGACCGCCACCGGCTCGGTGTCGGCGAGGGCCTGGCGAGCCATGGCCAGTGGATCGCCC
>PQAJ01000237.1 GCA_003105185.1 Holophagae bacterium | reverse complement strand
GGCGAGTTTCGCCCCCGCCCCGCGCACGACGGGCGTCGCGTGGGCTGGGGTCCGGTTCTCGCTGGGAGATAATCGATGAGGGTTCAGAGAGACTTTGATCGGGCGCCTCCGGCGACGCCCGGCCCCACCACGTCTGTGACCGCGTCACGACCGCGGTCAGGGAGGCGTCCCATCGACGCGAGGGGAGGATCGACCATGAGAAGGCTCCTTTGGGTTGCGTTCCTCATCGCTGCCGTGGTCCAGCCGCTTGCGGCCCAGCAAGAGACAGGGGTGCCGGCCGCGCCTGCGGGAGAAAGGCTCGATCGCACGGTCTTGCCGATCCCCGAGCCGCCGCGGCCGGTCTATACCGAGTTCGATGCACGCGACGTGAAGGCGCCGCCCCGCTTCGAGGTCAAGGCCCCGCCCGGCGCGCCGAACGTGGTCATCATCCTTATCGACGACCTCGGCTTCGGCGCCACCAGCACCTTCGGCGGGCCGGTCGCCACGCCGACCCTCGACCGGCTGGCAGAGGGAGGGCTTCGCTACACCAACTTCAACAACACCTCCCTGTGCTCGCCCACCCGGTCGGCGCTGAAGTCGGGCCGCAACCACCACACGGTGAACATGGGGTCGATCACCGAGATCGCCACCGCATTCCCGGGCAGCACGGGCCAGATCCCGAACGCCACGGCGCCGCTGGCGGAGATTCTCCGTCTGAACGGCTACAGCACCGCGGCCTACGGCAAGTGGCACGAGACGGCCCAGTGGGAGGTCAACGTCTCCGGCCCATTCGACCGCTGGCCCCTGCGCCAGGGCTTCGACACTTTCTTCGGGTTCTTCGGCGCCGAGACCAATCACTGGGCGCCCCTCCTCTACGCGGGGAACGACCGGGTCGAGCTGCCCGAAGACCCGGGCTACCACCTCCTGACCGACATGACGGACAGGGCCGTCGCCTGGATCGGGTACCAGAAGGCGCTGACCCCCGACAAGCCGCTCTTCCTCTACTTCGCGCCCGGCGCCGTCCACGCGCCCCACCACGTGCCCGAGGAGTGGATCGGCAAGTGGGAGGGCAAGTTCGACCAGGGCTGGGACAGGCTCCGCGAGGAAACCCTGGCCCGCCAGATCGCGATGGGCATCGTCCCGCCGGGCACCAGGCTGGCTCCGAAGCCGGCGGCGATCAAGGACTGGGACGCGCTTTCAGCAGACGAGAAGCGCCTCTTCGCCCGCCAGGTGGAGGTGTTCGCAGCCTACCTGGACTTCACGGACCACGAGATCGGGCGGGTGCTCGCGGCCGTCGAGGCGACGGGGCAGATGGACAACACCCTCGTCTTCTACATCGCCGGCGACAACGGCACCAGCGGCGAGGGCGGCCAGAACGGGATGGCGAACGAGTACACCTACTTCAACGGCGTCCAGGAGACGGTGCCCGACCTCCTGAGGATCATGGACCGCTGGGGCAGCCCCGAGACCTACCCGCACATGGCGGCAGGATGGTCGGTGGCTATGGACACCCCCTTCGCCTGGATGAAGCAGGTCGCGTCCGACTTCGGCGGCACGCGGGCCGGCACGGTCGTCTCCTGGCCCCGGGGCATCAAGGCCAGGGGAGAGATCCGCACCCAGTTCACTCACGTGATCGACGTGGCGCCGACGATCCTCGAGGCGGTGGGGCTGCCCGAGCCCAAGGTGGTGAACGGAACGCCGCAGATCCCGATCGAGGGCGTGAGCATGGCCTACACGTTCGCTGACCGGACGGCCGAGGAGCGCCACACCACGCAGTACTTCGAGCACACCGGCAACCGCGCCATCTACCACGACGGCTGGTACGCTCGCACGATCCACCGCGCGCCGTGGGAGCTGGCCCCGAGGGCCCCCCTCGAGCAGGATGTCTGGCAGCTCTACGACCTGCGGTCCGACTTCAGCCTGTCCACCGACCTCGCGGCGGTAGCTCCAGAGAAGCTCAGGGAGCTGCAGGCTCTCTTCATGGGGGAGGCCGCGAAGTACCACGTCCTGCCTCTCGACGACCGCTTCGATGTGCGTGCGCATGCCGCGGCGGTCGGGCGTCCGGAGGTCATGGGAGGCCGGACCTCCCTCACCCTCGCCGAGGGGATGGCGGGAATGATGGAGGGCGTCTTCATCGACGTGAAGAACAAGTCGAAGACCATCAGCGCCGAGGTCGAGATTCCAGCCGGCGGCGCCAACGGCACGATCCTCGCCCAGGGCGGGCGCTTCGGCGGCTGGTCGCTGTACGTGAAGGACGGCGTCCCCGCCTACGACTACAACTACCTCGGCCTGCAGCAGACCACCATCGCCGCCGCCGCGCCCCTCGCGCCCGGCAAGGCCACGATCGTCTTCGACTTCGCGTACGACGGCCCGGGCCTGGGCAAGGGTGGCCAGGGCACCCTGTACGTCAACGGCGAGAAGGTCGCCGAGGGGCGGATCGAGCGCACCGAGTTCGCGGTCTTCTCCGCGGATGAGACCGCCGATGTCGGCATTGACCTCGGGACCCCCGTGGTCGAGGCCGTCGGTGCCGAGGCGAGGTCGCGCTTCACCGGACGCATCCCCAGGGTCACGATCGAGGTCCGGGACGCTCACCCGGCGGCCGAGGCGGCCGCGACGCAGGCCAGGGAGGAGGTCGGGCGCGCCATCGAGTAGGGCCGCGCGCCGGCCCCGGGAGCAGAAGCTTGTGCTTCCCCTCGGGGATGGAGAGTGCGAGCCGAGGGCGAATGAGCCTGCGGGAGGAGGCGAGCCGATGAAACGACTGCTGGTSGCGACCGCGGTCATCGAAGSGGSTGCRGGCSTGGCGCTCCTGGTYTGGCCSKCGGCGACGGTGGGGGTCCTGGCCGGGCCGACGGTCGTGCTGTCAGCATTCGACCTTCTACTGGTACGGCTCGGGGGCGCGGTGCTGCTCGCCGTGGGCGCCGGCGCCGGGCTCGCGAGCCGGCGCCCGGAGAGCCGGGCCGCGCGGGGCGTGGTCTGGGGGATGACGCTCTACAACTTCGGCACGGCCGGCGGCCTCTGTGTGCCGAAGCTGGCCTTGTCCCAGGGTGGCGCCCTCCTCTGGCCGGCGGTCGTACTCCACGCGGCAATGGGCGTCTGGTGCGTCCTGTGTCTCTGGCGCGCGCCGCGGCCCGAGGGGCCGACGGCGCCGGAACCCTGAGCCTCGTCCCGCCTGCCACGAGTAGGCGAACCACAGCCTGGGACCGTCGCAGGCGATCTCGAGGGCCTGTCGGTCAGATCCGTCTCCCTCGTCGTGGTCGATGTCCATGTGCCGCCACGCCAGACCGACGASCCGGCGATCRSAGGYCAGRAAGACCACSTCKCCCTYSAGGTYCCAGGTGAGCTCCGAGCCGAGGACGGCGAGGTCGCCGCGGCCGAAGAGCGCGAAGCGAGRCCCGAGCGGTGCCGTGTTGCTTCGTGRCGAGAGAACGCCTATAAGCCATGGCCATGAGAAWYCYYTTTCGACCGGYCCCTCGTCTGCTCCTGCCCCTGGTACTGCTGCTGGTATCGGGGCTGTCGTGCTCCCRRGCTCCTGACCGGGCGGCGGCCTTCGATCGGGCCGTCGACACGCTGTTTGCCGAGGGCTTTCCGCAGACGCTGGAGGCGTACTTCTGCTCGCTCGGCACCAACCCCGAACTGGGCTTCCGCTGGGCCGGGACGTCTGCCGAGCGCGCCGTGGGTGAGCGCGTGGCGGCCGAGATGCGGGCGATGGGGTTGAGCAACGTCCGGCTCGAGCCGGTCCCGGTGGACGTGTTCGAGTTCGAGAAGGCGAGCCTGAGCGTCGGCGAGCGCACGATGAGCGCCTCGACGCTCGGCGGCGTGCCGCCGAGCCCCGCTAGCGGCATCACCGCGGAGGTGGTGTACGTCAAGGGCGGCACCGCGGCCGACTTCGACGCCGTGGGGAGCGTCGCCGGCAAGCTGGTCCTCCTCGACATGAAGACGAGCTCGTGGTGGTTCTCGGTCCCGGCCTTCGAGGCCGCGCACCGCGGCGCCGCCGGCATCATCTGCACCTACACGCCGGAGGATCCGAAGTACTTCTCAATCGACGGCGACGCGCTCGGCAGCTTCGACGGCCAGTACGACATGGGCGTGCCGCCTTGGATCTACATCTGCCGGCGCGACGGCGACTGGCTCAAGTCGCAGCTCAAGCGCGGCCCGGTATCGGCAACGCTGCTCCTGGTCGAGAAGGTCACGCTGGCACGCGACGGCGGCACCGCCTACAACGTGGTCGGCGAGCTGCCCGGCTCCCGGAGCGACGGCCAGATGCTGCTCATGGCCGCCCACCAGGACGCTCACTTCCGCGCCGGCGCTGACGACACCGGCGGACTGGTCAACCTGCTCACGATCGCGCGGGCAATGCGCGCGAGCGGCTACCGCCCGAAGACGACCGTCGTGTTCCTGGCGAGCGCGGGCGAGGAGTTCGGCTACACCAACGCTTACTATGACTGGCTCGCCGGCGCGTGGTGGGCAGCGACGCACGCACACCCGGAGTGGGCCGGCCGGGTCCACGCGATGATCAACATCGAGGGCATGGCGATCAGGGACGCCCCGCTCACCCTTCGCTCGAATCCGGAGCTTGAGCCCTGGCTGGAGGGACTGGCCTCGCGCCATCAGGCCCTCGCCCCCTATGGGTCGGAGGCGATCACGCCCGTCAGCTCGTGGAACGACCAGTGGACGTTCACGGCTGCGGGCATCCCGAGCGTGAAGGTGTCGACCCCCAGCGACGAGTACGACACGAGCTATCACTCGAACTTCGAGACAGCGGAGCTGGTGGATTGGCCGTACCAGGCGAAGATCGCGAAGTTCGTGTTCCGCACCGTCGCCGGGATCGACGACAGCCTGCTGCCGTACCGCCTCGAGGCCCGGGCCGACGACCTTGTCGCCACCGTGAGCAAGGACGAGCTGCTCGAGGCCGGAGCGGACGCCGCGACCGTCGCCCGGCTCGCGGCTGCCGTGGAAGCGTTCCGCACTGCCGCGGCGGCGTTCGACTCGCGCGCCGGGACCATCCCGGCGAGCGCGATCGATTCGGCGAACGGCGGCCTGCTCGAGATCGAACGCGCCGTCAACGCCGGTTTCACGGCGCTGTCGCCGGCGGAGGACGATGCCACGGTCTATCCCCATCAGGCAGTGCTCAAGGACGCGCAGGGGATCAACGCCGCGCTTGCCGCCCTGAGGGCAGCCGGACCGGATCCAGCCGCGGCGCTGAAGGCGCTCGAGGGGACCTACTTGACGCGCCTCGGGATCGTCTTCAGCTACCCCGTGTACCTGAAGCACATCGCAAGGCTGAACCCTGGCTATGAACTCATCACCTGGGGGGCGCAGGGCCAGCTGCCCGAGCCGCTCGACGTCATTCCTGAGTACCGCGCGATCCAGTCGGGTGACATCGCCGGGGCGATCGAGGGGCTCGAGACCAAGCGGGGAGAGCTCACCGGGGAGCTCAGCCAGCGTCTCGCCGGGATGGCCAGCCTCCTCGAGCAGGTGACGCCGCGCATCGACGAGCTGCCCGCTCGGCACTAGGCTGCTGCGAGGTCGAGAGCGCAGGCCCGACCACGCAGCCGCCCGTGGTCGTCGTCCGGGCGCCAGCCGGCGCCGTCCACCGCTGCTGCGTCGCGGGAAGCGGTCGCAGAGGGCGCGGTGGCCAACGCCAGGCCAGTCATCGTGACCACGGTGGCCGATGACAGAGGGGAGCGCGCGGCGGGGGACCTCCAGGCGGCCGACTGCGCGGCGGCGAGCGCGGCTCAGATAGAGCCGGTACGGCCCATGCGCCACGCGTCGACTGCCGCACTCACGGTGGTCGGGGGAAATCGCGAGGCCAGGATTTCGAGCAGCCGCTCCAGGCTCGCCACCCACGCCGGCCCGGTTCCCCAGCCGAGCGGATGCGCCCCCAGCCAGCGCCGCAGCTCCACCGCCTCCCAGGGATGGAAGTAGAGGTGGACCCAGGGCGCGCCGGCGCCGGCCCGGCGGGCGAGGAGGGCGGCCGGGGCGGCGCCGAGCGTGCGCAGGACGTACCAGCCGGCCGGCAGCCGCAGCCCCGGCGTGGCCGACAGCGGCACGCGCACGATCCCTGCCTCCGGCCACGGCACGCGCGGCGTCCGCAGGCCGCGCAGGCCATGCCGGATCCAGGTCGGGTGCGGTGAGGCGTCGTAGCTGAAGCCTGCCTCGCCAACCGCGGTTGCGGCGAAAAGCGCGAGGCGCGGGGTGCGCAGCCCACGCACCACCGATCCGGTGAGGTGCTCGAGCTCGAGCCGCGAGTCGCGCAGGCGGCCGGCCGCCGCTGCGGGCGCCATCGCGCCGTAGTCATCCCGGTGGTCGAGGCCGTGCGAGGCGATCTCGTGGCCGCGGTCGGCCGCATCGCGCAGGAGGTCCGGGTGCGCCCGCGCGAAGCTCGAGGTGCAGAACAGCGTGGTGTGCAGGCCGAGCCGCGCGAGCATGGGGAGGATCGCCGCGAGCCCCTCCGCCGATGGGCGGCACGGCTCCCAGCCCGAGCCCGCCGCAGGCCTGCCCCAGTCGACCTCCTCGACGTCGAAGGTGACGAGCAGCCGCCTCACCGCCCCTCCGCCAGGCGCGCGCGGCAGACCCAGGCGCCGAGGGAGCGCCGCCAAACCTCGGGGGGCGCGAAGCCCGCTCCCGCCAGGGCGCTGACCACCTCGGCCCGCGACCGCAGGTGGATGCGAACGCCGCCGAGCCGGTGGTACAGCGACAGCGCCCGTCCGAACCAGTTGCGCCGCGGGACCAGCAGGACCAGCGAGCCGCCCGGCCGCAGGCAGCGGGCCAGCTCGGCCGCCAGGCCCGGCAGGTCGGCCACGAACTCCGAGGAGCCGATGCACGTCACCTCGTCGAACCCGCCCCGCAGCGGCAGCGACCGCATGTCAGCCCGCACCGCGTGCGCCCCACGCCCGCGGGCCGCGTCGGCCATGGCGAGGGCGAGGTCGACCGCCACCACCCGCGCCCCTCGCCCGAGGAGCAAGCCCGCGACCTCGCCGTCGCCGCAGCCGGCATCCAGGATCAGCTGCCCGGGCCCGGCCCCGGTCAGAGCGAGGACCGCCGCCTGCTCCCGCCGCCGCACGACGCCGGCCGGTCCGCGGCCTCGCCGCCCGCTGTAGCCGCGCGCCGCCCTCTCGTAGTGAGCCGCGACGGCGCCGGGCGCGTCACGGATGATGGTCAACGGGCACGCTCGTCGATGCTCAGGATCGCCGCCGCGGCGGCGATGCGAACTGACGGCTCGGGGCTGGCGAGCAGCGCGCCGAGCCGGGGCAAGAGCCCGCGGTCGGGAACGAGTGCAACCAGCCCGAGGAGACGGCGCGCCTCCGGCGGCGCGGAGCCCTCCGCCCGGCCGAGCAGCTCGAACCCGACCTCGTGGTCGCCGCTCGTCGCGAGGCTCTCCACGACCGCCGCCTGCACCACCGGGTGGGGATCGTCGAGCGCCCGCCGGAGCGCGGCCCGCGCATCCTCCCCACCGGTCGCACCCAGCGCTTCAGCGGCGAGGGCGCGCAGGTCGGGATCACCGTCGCCGGCCAGCATGGCGGCGAGCGGCCCCACGATGCCGGGGTCCTTGAGCGTGGCCAGCGCCTGCACCGCCCGCACCCGCACGCTGCGAAACGGCGAGGTCATCGCCGCCTCGAAGAGGCCCCGGTTGCGCTCGACGCCGATGTTGGCCAGCAGCTCCAGGGCGAGGCTGCTCTCGTAACGATCGGGGGACGCYGCCAGGGTGCGGGCCGCCGCCTCGAGGCCGGGTGCCGACAGCTCCGCGGCCAGCTTCACCGCCTGCAGCCGCAACCCCTCGGCCTGGGCCGTCAGGGCCCCGGCAAGAACGTCGGTGGCGTTCGCGACCTCCGCGTCATCCGCCGACGCCACCGCGGCGGCGAGGGCCATCGCGATCCCGGCCAGCAGCCATCGGTTTCCTTGCACCGTCATCGCGCGCTCCCCTCCAGCGGTCCCGGCGCCCACGAGCGGTAGATCGTCAGCAGCCTGACGCCGCGGCGCTCGACGAGCTCGCGCTCGAGGTCCGGGAACCTCTGCGTGAGGCTGCACCCCACTGAGCGGTAGTCGGGCGCCAGGATGAACGCGGTCGGCTCGTCGAGCCGCTGCGGCAGGTCCGCCTCGGTGATCCCGAACACGTGCCGCCGCCCTTCTCGGAAGAGCTCGAACGCCGGCGAGTCGGCGAGCATGTAGGCGCCAGTGAAGAAGTACACCGTCGACGCCTGCTCGACATCGCGCAGCTCGTGGATCACCACCCACTCGTTGACCGTCGTCTCCATGCTGCGGCAGAAGTCGAGGTAGATGCGCACGTTGCGCACCAGTGTCACGACGACGATGGCCGCCAGGCCGAGCGCCACGACGCCCCGCACCACTGGCCCGGTCCGCCCCAGCTTTTCCCAGGCCAGCCCGGCGATCGCCGAGGCGAGCACGATCGGCACCGGCAGCACGGCGAGCAGCCTCGGGAAGCTCGGCGGGTTGATGGTCAGAATGCTGCCGAAGAGCAGGCCCGCGAGCAGCCACGCGAACAGGAACACGAAGCGCCCGTCCGGCAGCCGGGCGAGGCCGAACGCGAGGCCGGCCAGCGCCAGGGCCAGGGACATGGGGCCGATCAGCGGCCGCCTGATCATGTAGTGGCTGCTGCTGTCCCCCTCGTTCACGAAGCCCGCGAGCGTTTGGCGCACCTGGTAGGCGAGAATCGGCAGCGTCTCCGCGCTGCCGACCTGGCTCGTGACATGGTCTCGGCGCGCCGCCGAGAAGGGGTTCATGTTCCGCGCCTGGTCGACCGCCAGTGCCCCCGGGACGCGGACAAAGCTCGCCGCCAGGGGGGCGATCGTCAGCACCAGCGCCACGGCGAAGTGCGCCGCGGGCCGTGACAGCCGCGGCCGCTCCCTCCAGATCATCGCGGCGGCCGCGAGCACGCCGAGGCCGAAGAAGAGACGCCCGGCGGTGTAGGTGTACAGGCACAGCCCGAGGGTGACGCCCGACACCCCGAGCCAGAACCCGCTGCGGCGCCGCCAGCCTCCAAACAGGGTCGCGAAGCCGATCACCCCCAGCGTGAGCGAGTGGATGTTCCAGATCCCGTCGCGCGAGAAGTGGACGGCGACATGGTTGCAGGCCATGTACAGGGCGGCGATTGTCGCCGCCGCCCGCCCGAACCAGCCGCGCACGAGGACGTAGAGGGCCGGCACGAGCAGGATCCCGGGCAGGGCCGAGACCAGCCGCAGGGCGACGACGTTCGTGCCCAGGAGCTTGAGGCTCGCCGCGTACGGCAGCAGCCCCAGCCGGGGGAAGTGGTACCAGCTCTGCTCGAGGGCGAAGGGGTCGCGGCTGGCGCCGGTGAGCATCGCCTTGCCGACCAGCGCGCAGGATGCGGTGTCGTGGTGGATCAGGGTCGGGATCTCGCTCAGCGAGGCCAGCCTGAAGAACGCCGCCAGCGCGACGATGCCCATCACCGCCGCGGCCTCGCCCCAGTCCTCAAACCAGCGGGTCGGCCCGACGCCGCGTGCCCGGTCCCCGGCGAGGCCGTGCCCGAGCCAGAGGCCGAGCGCGGCGATCCACAGCCCGAGCGGGACCAGCAGCGGCGCCGCGGCGGTGCGGGCTATCTCCACGCCGGCCAGCAGCGCGGCAAGCACGAGCAGCAGCTGCCACGGCGCCGACCAGCCGCCCTCGACGCCGGGCGCCGGCCTTTCTCCCCCGCCGCCGGAGAGGATGGCGCCGCCGTGCCCCACCCGCAGGCGCACCGTCGCGAGATCGCGGAGCATGTCGAAGGTGTCGGCCAGGAAGCGCATGGTCGAGGGCTCGCGGTCGTAGCGGAACTCGACCGGCACCTCGACCACCGCCATGCCCGCGTGGCGCGCTCGCGCGAGCACCGCGAGGTCGAAGCCGAAGCCGTCGGGGAGCCAGCCGGCGAACAGCGCCTCGGCCGCCGCGGCCGAGAACCCCTTCAGCCCGGCCTGGGTGTCGGACAGCCCCGGCAGGAGCAGCACCCTGACCATCCAGTTGAAGAAGCGTCCCGAGATGTGGCGCGTGTACAGGTAGCGGAAGAACGACGGGCGGATGAGGTAGCGGGACTCCGGGTGGACGCGCGAGGCGATGACGACCTCGGCGCCCGCCCGCAGCCGCTCGACCACCGGACCGATCTCGGCCGCAGGGTAGGCCAGGTCGGCGTCCAGGAAGACCCTGAAGCGGCCGCGCGCGGCCTGCATGCCGGTGCGCACCGCCGCGCCCTTGCCCCGATTGCACCGGTGGCGCCGCACGACGACCGGCACCGGACACGAGGAAGCAGCCTCGTCGATCCGGCCCGCCGTCCCGTCGGCGCTGCCGTCGTCGACGACCACGATCTCCGCGCCGGGGTGGTGCGCGCGCAGGTAGGCGCCGAGTTCGGCGAGGCTCTCGCTGATGAACGGAGCCCCGTTCACCACCGGCACGATGACGGAGAGCTCGGGGGCTTCGTCGGGGCGGTCGTCGACCGGCCTTCCCGCGCCCGCCAGCGACTCGACGCCAGTGTTCAGGGGCCCCTCCGCGGAGCAACGCTAGCACAGCACGCCGGCGTCGCTGTGACGGGCCACCACGGCGCGAGGAGCGTGGCCCCGAGGACGCCGTCCGACCAGCCGTGCCACCAGCGCCGTGGCCGGCGCCCGCGTCGGCCCCGTGCGCACGCACCGGGAGGGGCGAACGAGGGCCGGAGGGAGGCGGGCTCTCCGAAGGAGGTGCCATCGAACATTAATGGATTTAGTATGACTATTGACAGAGTCTGTAACTTTACTTAGACTGCCGGCATGATTCAGGACGCAGCCGATCTGCTCCGCCGGCACGGTCTCCAGGTCACGGCTCAGCGACTGGCCGTCCTGGCGGCGGTGTCGAGGCGACCGCACGGCACGGCGGACGACGTTGCCAAGGTCGTCCGGGCCGAGATCGGCGTCATCTCTCGGCAGGCGGTGTATGACGCCCTCGGCATCCTGGCCGACAAGGGCCTCGTCCGCCGCATCCAGCCCGCCGGGTCGCCGGCACGGTACGAGGACCGGACCGCCGACAACCACCACCACCTGATCTGCCGCACCTGNNACCATCACCACCTGATCTGCCGCGCCTGCGGCCGGATGGTCGATGTCGACTGTGCGGTCGGCGCCGCGCCGTGCCTGGCCCCGGCCGACAGCTCGGGCTTCGAGATCGACCAGGCCGAGGTGATCTACTGGGGCCGCTGCCCCGAATGCCTTGTCCGGACCCCGGACCTGTCGGGGTCCGAAGCGTAAACCGATCCCGTCCGACGCGCTCCCGCCGCAGGTGACGGCAGTGACACCGAGTGAGCAACGGCTCACAGCAATCGGACCCACAGAACACAAGGAGGACCGACATGTCAGACGAGAACAGCAAGTGCCCGGTGACGGGCGGCCGCCGCATGACGGCACGGACCAACCGCGACTGGTGGCCGGATCAGCTCAATCTGAAGGTGCTCCACCAGAACTCTCCCCTGCGCGATCCGATGGGCGAGGAGTTCAACTATGCCGAGGAGTTCAAGAGCCTCGATCTGGCTGCCGTGAAGAAGGACATCTACGCGCTGATGACCGACTCGCAAGACTGGTGGCCGGCGGACTGGGGCCACTACGG
>PQAJ01000236.1 GCA_003105185.1 Holophagae bacterium | reverse complement strand
CGCAGCCTGGCCGCGTGCGCGAACAGCTGGTTGATCGCCGGGTAGACGAAGCCCATGAACTGGATCTCGGCGACCGGCCGCATGCCGGTGGCCGCCATCCCGATCGACATTCCGATAATCGCGCTCTCGGCGAGCGGGGTGTCGATGACGCGCTCCGGCCCGAACTGCTCGATCAGGCCCTCGGTGGCGCGGAAGACGCCGCCGTCGATGCCGACGTCTTCGCCGAGCACGACGACCCGCGGGTCGCGCGACAGCTCGTCGCGCATCGCGTCCCGAACCGCCTGGGCAAGTGTAAGCCTCTCGGTGGCGACCTCGGACACGGCGTGCAAGCGGTGTCCGTCGCTCCGCCCTTTGGCTGCCGGGTCGGTGGTCATCCCCTCACCTCCTCGAGCAGCGCAGCCATCTGCTCCTTCAGGTGCGGGGGGGTCTCTCCGTACATGTGCGTGAACAGGTCTTCGGGTGACTGCGGCGGCATCGCCTCGAACGCCTGCACCTGCTCGTCGACCCAGGCGTGGATCTGCTCGGCAAGCTCCGCCTCGCGGCCGTCGTCCCACTGGCTGCGCGCCTCGAGGTAGCGGCGCAGCCGCACGACCGGATCGCGCGCCCGCCACGTCGCGACCTCCTCGTCGCTGCGGTAGCGGGAGGCGTCGTCGGCGGTGGTGTGGTCGCCGATCCGGTAGGTCACGGCCTCGATCAGGGTCGGGCCGCCGCCACTGCGGGCTCGCTCGAGCGCTTCGCTGGCCGCCGACCACACCGCGAAGACATCGTTGCCGTCAACCTGCAGCCCGGGAATGCCGTAGGCGTGCGCCTTCTGCGCCAACGTCGCCGAGGCGGTCTGACGGTGGAGCGGGATCGAGATCGCCCACTGGTTGTTCTGGATGACGAACACGGTCGGAACCTGGAAGACGCCGGCGCAGTTGAGGGCCTCGTGGAAGTCGCCCTCCGAGGTCGAGCCGTCGCCGCCGAACACGACGGCGGCAGCCGCCTCGCCACGCAGCTTGAGCGACAGGCCGACGCCGGCGCCGTGCTGCCACTGGCTGCCGACCGGCACCGCGACCGGGAAGCAGCGCACGCCCTCCGGGAAGCACGAGCCGCGCTCGTCACCCGACCAGAAGGCGTAGATCAGGTGGCCGGGGACGCCCTTGAGCAGCATCACGCCGTGCTCGCGGAACGCCGGGATCAGCCAGTCGGCTTCGGTCATGGCGTGGCCGACACCGACCTGCACCGCCTCCTGGCCGCGGATCGGCGGCCAGGTTCCCATCCGGCCCTGGCGCTGGAGCTTGAGGGCCTTGTCGTCGAACGCGCGCATCCGCACCATGTCGCGGTACATGGCAAGCACCCGCTCGTCGTCGATCCTGGGCATCAGCGCCTGGTCGACCGACCCTTCGAGATCGAGGATCTCCAGGCGCTCCGTGATCGCTTCGTAGACGCGGGTCCGCGGCATGCCTCCTCCTGCTGTCGCTTCGCTCGAACCAACATCGGCCGCCGGGACCTTATTTCGAAGCGGGAAGGGCCCGGCGCCGTCAGCTGCCGTTAACCGGAACCCCGAGCGGGGCCCACCGCGGCAGACGGTAGACCGCCCGATAGTGCTCCGGCAGGCGCGGGCCGCGCACCGCCCGCGGCTCGAGCCCTAGCGCCTCGGCCATCCGCGCCGCCACGCTCAGCCCGAGCTCGCGCCAGTCCGCACCGGCCACCGCCGGGGCGAGCGCGGCGCGGACGCGCGCTGGTGAGACCTGGAACAGCCGGCCGTAGAGGTCGGCGTCGAGTGAGAGCAGCACCGCGGCGTGGATCAGCACTGCGCCGCCGCGGCGGGCCTGGGCGCAGCCGACCGCCTTGCGGCCGCCGACCAGGAGCGAATCCGACAGCTGATCCTCGAAGCAGATCGGCGAGCGGACTTTCGCCGCGCGCGGGGCGTCGGCCCGGCGCTCGACGGCGGCCCCGGCAGCGCGCAGAGCCGGCTCGAGCGCGTCCAGGAACCGTCGGTACAGGCTCACGACGCCCGCAGCCCACGCATGGGAGGCCGGCAGCGCCAGCCCGAAGCCCAGGTCACCCCTGTGGATGACGCCGGTGCCGCCGGTGATCCGGCGCAGCACCGGAATCGCGAGGGCTTTGCAGGCCTCGAGGTCGACGTCTGATGGATCCTGCGCGTAGCCGAGCACCAGCACAGGGCCAGGCCACGAGGTGAGGCAGGCACTGGGCTGGCCGGCAGCCGCTCGTTCCAGCATCCACGACTCGAAGGCGAGATCGTCGACCGGCGACCCGCTCCCCTCGTAGACCTCCAGGACCGTTGCGTCGTTCAGTGAGCCCCCAAGCCCGCATTGAACCGCAAAGCGAGAGGAAAGGCAAAGCCTGGGATCGTGGCCCGGTGGTGGGCACCAGGCTCCGCTCGCGTCCGTCTCCGCGTGCCCGCTCGTTTGCTCCGTCCTCGGGATCGCTTCGCGCCGATTCTCTGGAGGCGCTCCCCGAGGGAGCCACCATTGGCGATTTCGGGTCTCGAGCACCTCGTGAGGAGGAACGTCGTCCYGAAATCGCCAAAGATGGCACGCCCGCAGGACGCCCTCGCCTCGTGCTCGCCTCGACCCAGGTGCGGAAGCGGAAGCTGGGGTCAGCGGGTCAGGATCTCGCCGAGCTCGGCGAACTCGACCGGCCAGCCCGGCGGCAGCAGGCTGTGGAACTCGTCGGAGGCGAACCACCGCTCGTCGCCGACGTAGGTCGGCACGACCAGCCTCGGGAAGCGGGCGATGATGTCGCGATCGGCGACCGTTCGCCGCCGCTCGAGCTCGCAACGCCGCTGCTCGGTGGCGGGCAGGCCCGCGAAGAAGCCGTGCGCCGCGCGCAGCTGCATCAGCAGATGGCCGTCGTCGAGCCGGGGGCTGCCGGCCGACCGGCCGAGCAGCGCCCGAGCGAGCGCACGCCGGGCCGTGGCCACGGCACCGTCCTCGGTGAGCCGCCGCCACCACCGCCGGCGCCAGCCCGAGGGCGCGGCCGTGAAGGGGTCCGCAACCCAGCGCGCCCGCTCCGGGTTCGCCTGGGCGAACGCCACCATCCGGTGGAGGAAGGTCAGGTAGACCGCCGGACCGAAGGCAGCACGGCACGCGGCGTCGGCGGTGGAGTGAAAGACGCGGAGCGCGTTGCGCTCGAACAGCACGCCGCGCGTGAAGTCACCGAGCGCCGACGAGGTCGCCGCGCCGCGGTGCCGGGCCACGGCATCGGGGGCCGCCACCACCTGGCGGCCGGTCGCCCACAGCCGCCAGCCCAGCTCGATGTCCTCGAAGTACGCGAACAGCTCGGCGTCGAAGCCGCCGACCGCCTCCCAGTCGCTGCGGCGGACCGCCAGATTGCCGCCGCAGGCGAAGGGCAGGGGCTCGCCTTCGGCCGGCGGCTCGAGCTCACCGACCGGGCGGCCCTGGCCGACCTGGAAGGCGTGTGCGTCGAAGGTCAGGCGGCCGCGCACGAAGTCGTGGCGGTCGCCGTCCCAACTGAGGAGCCGGCCGCCCGACGCCGCGGCCTCGGGGTGCCGGCCGAGCGTCTCGAGGTGCGCCTCCACGAAGCCGTCAGCGGCCGCCGCGTCGTCGTTGAGCAGCAGCAGCGCCTCCCCGGACGCGGCCCCGGCGCCCAGGTTGGCGCCGCTGGCGAAGCCGACGTTGCTGGCAGAGCGGACGACTCGCGCCCAGGGATAGTCGCGTGCGGCGATGTCGACGGTGTCGGCCGGAGCGCCATTGGCGACCAGGATCACCTCAACGTCGGACCGCTCGCCGTAGCGGGCCAGGGAGCCGAGGCTGTCGGCGAGCCGCTCGCCGCCGCAGTGGGTCACCACGATCACCGACGCCTTCACGGTTTCCCCCGGATCCGGCGCAGCCGCCGGAGCAGACGATTCGCGATCGGCTCCCGCGCTCGCGACGCCTCGGGCGCGAGCCCGACGAAGCGGTCCCGGTGTGGGTCCCGGCGCGGCCGGTCGGCGAAGGCGAGGAGCGGCGCCGCCACTCTCGCCCACGTCCTGTCCGCGGCCCAGCGGCGGCCCGCCTCGCTCGCGAGGTGGCGCCGGTCGGCGTCGAGGAGCAGCCGTCGCACCGCTGCCGCGAGCGCCGCCGCGTCCCCGGCCGGGACCGTCTCGCCGGCGCCGGTCCGGCGCACCACGGCCGCCATGCTGCCGCCCTCGGTCACCACCAGCGGCAGCCCGAGCCACAGCAGGTCGACCAGCCGGGTGCGCAGGCTGAGATCGGTCTCGAGGCCCGGGCGGTGGGTGACCACGGCGAGGTCGCTGACCTGGGCGAGCTCGAAGCGCCGGTCGTACGCCCGCCAGCTTTCGAAGCGGACCTCGCGGCCGAGCCAGCCGCGGTCGCGGGCGAGGTCGCGGGTGCGGGCGGCTGCGGCCAACGGCGTCAGCTCGGGGTGCGGGTGGTCGACGAACACGACCACGGTCTGCGAGTCCTCGGCGAGCAGCCGGGGCAGCGCCTCCAGAACCAGCAGCGGGTCGTACCAGTCATAGATGCCGCCGAAGTAGAGAACCGGCGCGTTCTCGGCGACGCCCGTGAGGACCTCCCGGCGCGGCAAGGGCTGCGGCGGAACGCCGTCGGGCGTGCCGAACGGCAGCTCGACGATCAGCCAGCCGAGCGAGGGATCCTCGTCGGTGGCCAGCGGGTTGACCCGGCCGAGCGCGGTGAGCCAGCCCAGGTAGTACAGGCGCTGCTCCTCCGACGAGCACAGRAAGAGGTCGCCGCGCGACATCTGCAGCCGCCAGGTGGCATGGTCGGTGCGGTAGGGCTCGAAGCCGAGCTCGCGGTGGTAGTGCAGGTTCTCGATCAGGAACGGGTCGTAGAGGTCGACGACCACCGGCAGGTCGTCGCGCTGGGCGAGGTAGTGGTTGCCGAGGTGCCCGTGGAGGAGCACCCAGTCGTGGCCCTCGGCGAGGGCGCCCAACCGGTCCGGCTCACCGCGAACGGTGCGGATGCGGGGGTCGTCGAGCGCGGCCTCCGCTGGGTCGTTGGGCATCGCCAGGGTGACCGCGTGCCCGGCGTCGGAGAGAACCCGCGACAGCGCCACCATCCGGCTGCCCACGCCGGCGGTCAGGCGTCGCACCGGCTCCGGGCAGATGACGAAGGCGCGGCTCACCGCTCCAGTCCTCCGGGCATGGCGGGATGGTAGCAGAAGCCACCGCCCAACCTCCCGAATGAAGATCGCAGACTCAAGACTGAAGATCGCGGACGGAGTGCCGCACTCCAGCCACTGGCCAACCGTGGTCAGGCCGTGGCCACCGTCCGGAATCTGCGATCTTCCATCTGCAATCTGCGATCGTGCTGGTACTATCTGCGCATGAAGCCGATCAGCCGACTGCCTGGGAAGACGACCGACATCGTCGCGCAGAAGGTGCTGGTGATCGCGCCCCACGCCGACGACGACGTCCTCGGCTGCGGCGGGCTGCTCGCCAAGCTCGCCGCCCGCGGCGCCGCGATCCACGTCCTCTTCCTTACCGATTCCTCCGGCGGCGACGAGGTGACCGAGCACCAGCAGCAGTACGCCGAGCGTCGGCAGCACGAGGCGCGGGCCGCCCTCGAGCTGCTCGGCATCACCAACATCGAGCACCTCGACCTGCCCGACGGCCGGCTCGACCAGTTTATGAACCTGGCGGCGGGCGCGATCGAGCGCGAGCTGCTCGACGTCCGCCCCGACCTGCTGTTGGCGGTGTCGCCGCTCGAGGTGACGAGCGACCACCAGTCCGCTTTCTCCGCCCTGCACCGCACCCTGTCGGGGCTGCGCGGCGGCACCCCGCTCGACGAGGCGGTGGCCGACCTCAAGATCCTGCTCTACGAGATCAACCACCCCGGCTACCCGGACGTGCTGGTCGACGTCAGCGCGGAGATCCAGGCTCTCAGTGAGGCGATCAAGAAGCACTCGAGCCAGCTCGACCTGCACAACTACCTCAAGGCGGCGATCGGCATCCGGCGCTACCGCACGCTGTCGCTGCCGACCAGCGTGACCGCAGCCGAGGGCTTCCGCGAGCTGCGGGCGGCCGACTTCGCCACCCACAGCGTCGCCGGCATGATCCGCCTGCTCGGCGGCTGCCCGGCGATTCACGAGCGCGCGGAGGGAGCCCGGATCAGTGTGGTCGTGCGCACCAAGGACCGGCCGGAGCTGCTGCGCCAGGCGCTCGGCAGCCTGGCTGCCGGCAGCTACCGCAACGTCCAGATAGTCCTGGTCAACGACGGCGGCGAGACCCCGGAGCTGCCCCCCGACTACCCCTTCGAGCTCACGCTGGTCGAGCTGCCCACCAACCAGGGCCGGGCGGCGGCGGCCAATGCCGGGGTCGAGGCGGCGAACGGCGACCACGTCGCCTTCCTCGACGACGACGACCTCGCCGAGCCCGAGCACCTGACCACGCTCGCCGGCCTGGCCTCGGCCGAGGACGCGCGTGTCGTCTACACCGACGCCGCGGTCGGGATCTATGAGATCGACCCCGACCAGGGCTGGCGCCAGGTCGAGCGCCGGCTCCCCTACAGCCGCGACTTTGACCCCGAGCTGCTGCTCTTCGACAACTACATCCCCTTCAACACGCTGCTGATCGAGCGTTCGCTGTTCGAGCAGGCCGGCCCGTTCGACCCCGAGCTGCCCTTCTTCGAGGACTGGGACCTGCTCATCCGGCTGTCGCGGATCGTGCCCTTCCACCACCTCGCCCAGGTGACCTGCGAGTACCGGCACTTCCGGGGCGGCGGGCTCCACATCTTCGGGGAGCGTCCCTCCGTCGACCGGCCGGGCTTCCTGGCCACCAAGGGCCAGGTGATCGGCCGCTACCGCGACCTGCACACGCCGGAGCTGCTCGCCCGGGTGGTCGCGCGGCTGCGCGACGAGGCGGTCGCCAGGGGCGAGGAAAGCGCGGGCCGCGCCGCCGAAGCCACCGCGCTGCGCCGCTCGCAGGTCGCCCTCGAGGAGTCCTACCACCGCATCAACGGCGAGCGGGACAGCATGCGGATGGAGCGCGATGCCGCCGTCGCCGAACGCGACCGGTTGCGCGACGAGGTCGAGCGCGGCCAGCGCCAGGCAGCTATCTTCGACACTCGGCTCCGCCAGCTGTTCGGGGAGGAAGCGATGCTGCGCGGCGCGATCGGCGAGACCGAGGAGCACCTCGCCCGCACCTACCGGGAGATCGACCGCCTCAATGCCCTGATCCACGAGATGGAGGGCACCAAGGCGTGGCGCCTGCACCGCTTCCTCGAGCGGCTGCGGGGACGCGACTCCTGACCCCCGTGCAAGCCCCGAGTTCCTGATACCCATCGGCCCGGTTGCACCGCGCAGCTCAGGGGTCTGAGAGTGTCGGCGAGTGCTCGACTCCGCTTCCGCGCTGACCTCTCGGTCGGACGTCGCGGGCGATGTCGCCGACGCTTCCAAGGGCGTCGCGCGGGGCGTGTCGAACGCGGCCGCCAACGTCGTCGAGAAGGCCAAGGACCTCATCGACTGAGACCGGGCTCCCAACAAGGATCATCGTGACGGCGGACCCCGGCCATGCGCCCGTGTCCGTCGGTGTTTCGTGGCGAGGGCGAACTGCCGCCCGCAGGCAGGCTGGCGCGCCTCGGTGTTACGCTTCGGCCGCCGGACATGGAGGTCGCGAACATGCGTCGTCGTCGCCCGCTGAGCTGGCTGCTCGTCTTGATCGCTGCCAACAGCCCCCTCACGGTTGGCGCAGTCGAGCCCACGAACCCGTTCCTGCAGCAGTGCGTCGAGCGCTTCCAGGCCGAGGGGACGCTCGACCTCGGCGATGCCCGGCTCGCGGCGGCGCGGCTGATTCCGCTGCTGTGCGAGCGCTTCGAGTTCCAGCCGGCGTGGACCGACCGCGCCATGGTCGAGCAGCTCCTGGACGGCGTGCGCGGCGCCGCCAGCCACGGACTCGACCCCGCCGACTACCACCTCCAGGCGATTGAATCGCGCCTCGCCGCCGGCCAGTGGCAGTCGTCGGACCCGGTCGCCCGCGCCGAGCTCGAGCTGCTGCTGACCGACAGCCTGGCGCGGCTCGCGTTCACGCTGCACTTCGGCAAGCTCGACCCGGAGCAGCTCGACCCGGTGTGGAATCTCAGCCGAGAGTGGAACGGCACCGACCCGGTCGGCCTGTTCGAGCAGGTGCTGCGGTCCGGCCGCATCCGGGAGTTCCTCGAGGCGGCGCCGCCGCAGTACCCATTCTACGGTCGCCTGCGGGAGGCGCTCGCGAGGTACCGCACGATCGAGGCGGCAGGGGGCTGGCCCGCGATTCCCGATGGCGGCGGACTCAAGCCCGGCGCCACTGATCCGCGGGTCCCGGCCCTTCGCAGGCGGCTTGAGATCGAGGGTGACCTCGCCCCGGGCGAGGTCGCGGACCCGACCCTGTTTGACGCGGAGGTCGAGGCGGCGGTGCGGCGTTTCCAAGAGCGCACCGGCCTCGATCCGGACGGCGTGCTCGGCAAGCGGACCACGGCGGAGCTCAACGTACCCGTTGGGCGCCGCATCGAGCAGCTCCGGGCGAGTCTCGAGCGCGCCAGGTGGGTGTTCCGAGACGTCGAGGAAGATCTGCTCCTCGTCGACATCGCCGGCTTCAAGCTGCACCTCTTCCGTGACGGTGAGGAGATTTGGGTCACCCGGGTCCAGGTCGGCAAGCCCTACACCTCGACGCCGATCTTCAAGGCGGCCATGACCCACCTGGTCTTCAACCCGACCTGGACGGTGCCGCCAGGCATCCTCAACAAAGAGGTCCTGCCCGCGGTGCGCAGGGACCACTCCTACTTGGGCGCGCACAACATGAGCGTGGTGCGCTCCGACGGCTCGGTCGTCGACCCGTCCACCGTCGACTGGAGCGGCCGCTTCCCGTACTCGATCCGGCAGGAGCCCGGGCCGAAGAACTCGCTCGGCCGGGTCAAGTTCATGTTCCCCAACGAGTACTTCGTCTACCTCCACGACACGCCGTCGAAGCAGCTGTTCGACCGGGCCGACCGCGCCTTCAGCCACGGCTGCATCCGGGTCGAGGATCCGCTGCGGCTCGCCGAGCTCGTGCTCGCGGGCACCGAGGGATGGGACCGCGACGCGATTGACCGCGTGGTGGCGTCAGAGCAGACCACGACTGTGTTTCTGAAACAGCACCTGACCGTCATGCTGCTGTACTGGACGGCCGAGGTCACCAGGCTCGGAACCGTGCTGTTCTCGGAAGACATCTACGAGCGCGATGGCGCCGTGATCGCGGGGCTGAACCACCCCTTCGAGTACCGGCCGCCGCGCGGCCTGCCCAACGAGCTGCGCCTGCCGTAGGAGCGGGTGGGGCACAGGCCTCTCTCCGCACTCCCGATGTGGTGGTTGGGGTTGACCTCTGCCTCACCCGCTCCTCGGGATGCGCTGCGCGCATCCTGACGAAGCGAAGTAAGAACTCCTACCGGGTTGCCGGGATCGCCGAGTCGGCAACCCTGTTGCCCGCCGAGAGCACTCCGGTCCGGGCCTGAGCGAGGTATGGCGAACGCTGCAGCCAGCCGTCGTCGGGGAAGTAGGTGAAGACCAGCGAGCCGTCCTTGATGTCGTCGATCAGCTGTCTGGCGATGGTCGGCCGGACCGCCGGGCAGCCCCAGCTGCGGCCCACCATCCGCTGCTCGGCGCGCTCGCTGGTGACGTAGTCGGCGGGGTGGACCACGATCGTGCGCTCGCGCGCCGCATCGTTGACGCCCGGCTCGAGCCCGTCCAGCCGGAGCGAGTACCCGTGCCGTCCCTGATAGGTCTCGGCGGTCCGGAACAGACCGAGGCTCGACTTGCGAGTTCCGCACTGGTTGGAGAATGCGAGCGCCCGCTCCATGTCGCCGCCCGAGCCGGTCGGGCTGCCCATGCCGTGGGCCACCAGCTCCTCGTGGAGCACCCGACCATTCGTCATGTCGATCACCCAGAGCCGCTTGGAGTACGACGGCAGCTCGTAGTCGATGACCGTCAGCCGGGGCCGCTGGACGTCGCCCTGCTCCTCGGCCCTGGCGTAGGCGGCGAGCGCCAGCTCGAGGACAGCCGGACGCAGCGTCCGAGTCTGCCCGAGAATCGTCGCCGCCCCCGGGCCGTCCGGACCGTGGTCGGCCTGCGGCGGCGCAGCGATCGCGAGCCACGGAACCAGCACGATCCCGGCCAGCACGCGCATTCCTGCCCTAAACACGGTCGCGATTGTAGGCGATGCACGCCCGGCGTGGAAACTCTCGGAGAGAACCCGGGCGTGACCCTGCGCACGCGAAGCGGTGACGAGAGCGCCATCGGGTGCGGGAAGGGAATGGGAACGGGCATCCGGCTTCGCCGGCGGCTCCGCCGCGGCCAGCGGGAACGGCCGGGAGACCCAGCCCCCGGCCCCGCTCATCCGGAAGCGGTCGCGGAAGCGGATGCGACAGGTGGGATCCGCCGCTCGACCATTGGATCGGCGCGCCGCCAGTGCGCTATCCTGCGGGCGGCTCGCGACGCCCGGAGGCCACGATGAGCGCTGACCGCCCCCCCCACCGCCGCCCGATCGTGCGGGTGATCGCCGCGCTCGCGGCCGCGGCGTGCCTCCTGCTCGCGCCGGAGCCCGCAGCTGCGGACCTCCAGGGCCCGGCGAGGCCGGTCGTGATCAACACCGACATGGGCGTGGACGACGCGGTCGCGCTTGCGTTGGCGCTGCAGAGCCCGCAACTTCAGATCTCCGCCATCGTCGCCGGCGAGGGGGCGGCGAGCCGGACCGCGGCGGTGCACAACGTCGAGCGGATGCTCGATCTGTTCAACCGCCAGGAGATCCCGGTCTTCGCGTCCGAGCTCGAAGGCGGCAGCCCCATACCCCCCGTCCGCGACCACGCAGAGGCGCTGGTCGGCGCCGCGCTGCCGGAGACCACAGTCTGGCTGCGGCTGCCGTTCGCGCCCGAGGCCTACCGCTCCGCCGCCGGCCCGACCACGGTTGTGACGCTCGGACCGCTGACCCAGCTCGCCGCGGCGCTCGAGCGGCGCCCCGACCTCGCGCCCGGGATCGAGCGCGTGGTGGTCGCGGGCGACCCCGCCGACCGCGACAGCTGGAACCTCGCCCGCGACCCGGAGGCGGTCAGGGCAGTGCGGCACGCGGGCGTGCGCCTCCAGTTCGTCGGCGCGCGCGGGCGGGCCGCCAAGTCGACCGCCTGGCGCAGCCGCGGCCTGCCCGAATCGCGCAGCACCTCGCTGGGCGATGCCTTTCTCGACCGCCTGCTCGCTCAACCCGCGGGCCGCGCACACTACCTCGACGACGTCGCACAGGCTCACGACGAGCTCGCCGTGCTCTTCCTCCTTGAACCGCAGGCGTTCGAGGCCTCCCGCTCCGGCGATGTGTTCATGCCGCGCGAGAGCGTGGACGTCGGTGCCCGCCTCGCCGAGCTCATGAGCCGCGGCCGCCAGCTCACGCAACCGGTGGTGCTCAGCAACCGGTCGATCCCGGACGTGATGCTGCAGGAGGACGTCAGGACCCGGCGGGACGCGATCGTCGCTGCGAACGGCGAGGACGAATGGTTCGCTGAGCTCCTGCTCAACGAGCTCCACCAGCACCTCGGCGCCTACTCGATCCTCGGCGTGAAGATGGGCCTGCGCGCGGCCGAGCTGCTCAACGCGCCGCGGCATGGCATGGCGGTGGTCTCCCACGCGCCGGCGACGCAGCCGGAGAGCTGCTTCGACGATGGACTGCTGGCCGCTACCGGCTCGACGCCGGGCCGCGGCCTGTTCCGCCAGGAGCCCGGCCCTCCAGGGTCGATCCAGGCGAGCTTCACCTACAACCGGCGCCGCGTGACCCTGCGCCTGAAGGACGCCTACCGCGACCAGATCCAGGGCCGGATCGGCGAGCTCCTCGGCCAGTACAGCCTGGCCGACCAGGGCTACTGGGACGGCGTCCGCGCGTTCGGCCTCGAGATCTGGCAGGACTGGCACCGCCTCGACCTTTTCGAGGTGACCACCGAGACCATCGGCGCTCCCCCCGCGGCCCCAGGGGCGCCCTGACCCGCCCACGGTACCGAACCTGCCGGAGACAACCACTGTCGGTCGTCTGACCTGGACCGTCGAGCCCGGCTGGCGGGGCGACCTGGACCTGAAGCGGGTCGGCGGCCGCTGCGGCACGAACTCCTGCGGATGCGCGCAGCGCATCCCGAGGAGCGTGTGGGGCAGAGGCCAACCACAACGACCTCGTCAGGAATGCGCACAGGGGCCTATGCCCTACACGCTCCTACGGGCAGCGGTAGACGACCGAGTTGATGTTCATGCCGGCGCCGACCGAGGCCAGGATCACGACATCGCCGCTCGCCAGGCGGTGGCCGTCGAGCTGCTCGCGCCAGATCAGGTCGAGCAGCGTCGGCACCGTCGCCACCGAGCTGTTGCCGAGCCATGAGATGGTCATCGGCAGGATCCCGGCCGGGATCTCGGACACGCCGTAGAGCCGGAACAGTCGCCTGAGGATGGCGTCGTCCATCTTGTCGTTCGCCTGGTGGAGCAGCACCTTGTCCACGTCGCCGAGCGCGAGTCCGGCGCGGTCCAGGCTCTGCTTGACCACCCCCGGCACTGTGGCGAGGGCGTACTCGTAGAGCTTGCGGCCGTACATCTTCAGGAACAGCCGGTCGTCCCCGAACTCCGGATCGTACGACGTCCCCATCCAGAGCAGGCGCGCGTGGTCGATGGTGTCCGAGCGCGCGGCGTGGGCGAGGATGCCGATCGGCTCCGCCGCTGCCCGCGCCTCGAGCACTGCGGCGCCGGCGCCATCGGCGTAGATCATGCTGTCGCGATCATGGGGGTCGGACACGCGGGACAGCGTCTCGGCGCCGATCACGAGCGCGCGGTCGGCGTCGCCCGAGCGCAGGAAGTAGTCGGCCTGGATCACCGCCTGCAGCCACCCCGGGCAGCCGAAGGGCAGGTCGTACGCGACGCATTCCGGGTTCGCGATCGCCAGTCGCTGCTTGACGCGGGCGGCAAGGCTGGGCACCAGGTCGGTCCGCCGGTTGTCGGACCGGACGTCGCCGAAGTTGTGGGCGACGATCACGTAGTCGAGGGTCTCGGGATCGATCCCGGAGGCGGCAATCGCCTTGGCGGCCGCGTCGGTCGCGATGTCCGATGTCACCACTCCGTCGTCGACCCAGCGCCGCTCGGCGATGGCGGTGATCTCGCGGAACTTGTCGATGATCTTGGGGGTGTCCGCAAGCTCGCAGGGCCGGCCGTAGTCGAGATAGAACCGGACGTCGAGAAAGTCCTCGTTGGGCACCCGGCGCGGCGGGATGTGGCTGCCGGTTCCCACAAACACAGTGCGACGGTCAGCGACGCTCATCGGAGGCATACTCTACACGAGACACGGCGGCGATGTGAACACAGCCCCCGGTTGAGCCGCACGCCCGGATCCGCGGCGTCGGCATGCCTCCGGGTTCCTCACGACTCGGCAGGACGGCGGCCCGGCGGCCGGATCAGGTCCACTCCTCGACCCAGCGCACCAGGACTGCCACCGCAAGCAGCCGCTCTCCGAGATCGGCGCGCCCTTCCTGGTGGGCGGTCCACGTCGACCGCAACACGGCGTCGTCGAGGCCCAGCCGGCGGGCGGTCGGACCGAACACCGTCGCCCCGATCGTCTCGCGCAGCGGGCCGCGCAGCCAACCCGCCAGCGGGACCTCGAAGCCGCGTTTGCGGCGTGGCGGCGGCGGTGCCCCGAGCCTCGCCAGCGCGCGCCTGAGCACCCGCTTGCCCTCGACCAGCTCGGGCGGCAGCGACAGCAGGAACTCGGCGACCCGATGGTCGAGCAGCGGCACCCGGACCTCGAGTGCGTGGTGCATGCTCGCCCGGTCGACCTTGGCCAGCATCCGGTCCGGCAGGAACGTGAGCATGTCGAGCAGCCGGTAGCGAAGCCAGCTCGGCTCGTGATCGAGGCGCGCCAACAGGTCCGGCGACCAGGCCGGCGGCGCGTCCGCGAGGCCGCACAGCCGCGCCGCCTCGGCGGCCGGCCAGACCCCCTGCAGCGCCTGATAGGCGCTCCACCGCCCGCGGCAGGCGAGCGCCGCGGTCAGCTTGGCGGCCCAGCGCCGGGCGGGCAGGACCGACCCCATGACCGCGCGCACGACACCGGGAGCGCGCCGCCAGCCCTCGACATGTGCCATCAGCTTCAGCCGCGGGTAGCCCCCAAGCAGCTCGTCGCCGCCGTCGCCCGACAGCGCCACTGTCCACCGCCGCCGCGCCGCCCGCGACACCACCCAGGTCGGTGCCAGCGACGGATCGGCGAGCGGGTCGCCGGCGATCCGGTGCCACTCGGCGAAGACCCCGAGCATCTCGGCTGGCGTGCAGCGCTCGCTCGCGTGGTCGAGCCGGAGCGCCTGCGCCGTGCGACGAGCCGCGGCGCTCTCGTCTTCGCCGGCCTCAAAGCTCACGGTCAGCGTTTCAGGACGCGCGCCCGAGGCGGCGGCCGCGGCGACCACAGCGGCCGAGTCCACGCCGCCGGACAGAAAGCAGCCGAGCGGAACATCGCTGACGAGGCGACACGAGACGGCCTCGCGCAGCAGTTCCGCCAGCCGCTCGGGGGCGTCGCGGACGCCGTCGACCTCAGAAGGTCGCACCTGCCCGAGCAGGTCGTACCACGGCCGCACCGAGGTCCTGCCGTCCTCGGCCTCGAGCAGGTGGCCCGGGGGCAGCCGCCACACCCCTTTGGCGAGCGTGGTTCGCCCGTTCGGATAGCCCTGCTGCAGCCAGCGCGCCACGGTACTGCGGTCGAGGTCGCGGCTGACCAGCGGATGCGCGAGCAGAGCCGGAACCTCGGAGGCGAAGGCGAGCCCCCGCGGCACCGACGCGACGAACAGCGGCTTGATGCCGAAGCGGTCCCGCACCAGCAGGAGGCGCCGCCGGCCGGCATCCCACAGCGCCAGTGCGAACATCCCGACAAACCGGTCGAGAGCCGCGATCCCCCATCTCGCCAACGCGGCCAGCACGACCTCGGTGTCGCCGGTCGACGTGAAGGCCGCCCCTTCCTCCTCGAGCTCGCGGCGGATCTTTGGGAACGAGTAGACCTCGCCGTTGAACACCAGCACCAGCCCGGAGGGGTGCACCATCGGCTGGTGGGCGCGCTCGGAGGTGTCGAGGACCGCCAGACGGCGGTGGCTGAGCACCGCCAGCCCGGTCGGATCCCGCCACTCGCCGGAGCCGTCGGGACCGCGATGGGCGAGGCGCTCGGACATCCGCCGCACCGCCGCCTCGTCGGCCGCCCCGTCCCAATCGACCCAGCCGCAGACCCCGCACATGACACGAGGATACCTGCTCCCCCTCCCTCTCGCTTCCGAGATGGTGATGCGTGATAGGCGCCCGCTTGGCTCCGCGCCCAATTCCGCTTCCGGAGAACGCGCCATCTCGGGCGGCTCAACTCGAACACGATCGCCGGCTTATGCCGACGCTCGCGCCCTACCGTTTCTCCCGCGGCCGCGCTACGATGCGCCGGTGACGACGAAGGGCTCAGGAAGGAAACGCGAGGCGCCCGTCGAAGTCGTGCCGGCGTCCTGGCCGGTCACCCTGATGGCCCTCCTCTTCCTGCTCGTGCAGCTGTTCTTCTTCCCCGGCGCCGCGAGCGCCTTTCGCCTGCCCAAGGAGGCGCTCGCGATCGGCGGCATCCTGTGCATCCTCGCGCTCGCGGTGTCGTCTCGGCTGCGCTCCGGCGACCTTCCGATCGCGCGCGGACCGCTGGCCGTCGCGTTGGTCTGTCTGCCCCTCCTGCAGGCCGCGTCCGCGCTGTGGGGAGCGGACCCCCGCCGGGCGCTCGGCGCGGCCGCAGTGACCACGACCTGGTTGGCCTGCGCGTTCTGGCTGGCCACGCTCGACGACGACCACCGCTGGCGAATCGCCTACCTGACCGCCGCCGGCACTGCGATCTCCGCGATCGTGCTGATGGTCCAGGCCGCCGGTGTGCCACTGCTGGTGGTCGGCGTGGCCCAGGGCAGCCGCTTCCGACTGAGCGGCCTGGCCGGCAATCCGGCCGACCTCGCCACCAGCGCCGTCCTGCTGCTGCCGCTGCTGCTCACGGCCGCCGCGACCGGCGGTCGCGCCTGGCGGCGATGGCTGCTGATCTGCGTACTGGTCGTCGCAGCCGTCGTATCCCAGACCTTCACCGGTTACCTGGCGCTCGCGGCCATAGCCCTGGTCTGGCTCGTCCGGCGGCGGTCGCTGAAGCTGTGGCTCGCCACCGCCGGCCTCGTGCTGATTGCTCTCGCTCTCGCGCTCGGCACCGGCCTCGGCGAGCGGGTGCGGCGCCAGGCGCGCCTGATCGAGCTCGGTGACTGGTACTCGGCGATCTCGGCCCGAAGCGATGGCTGGACGGCCGCGGCCGAAATGGTCCGCGAGCGACCCTTCGTCGGCGTCGCGGCCGGGCACTTCACCCACGCCTACTACCCGAGCCGGCTGGCGTGGCTTGAGGCCCGGTCGGCGACCGGCCGCCGGGGCGAGCTCGCGACGCACTTCGAGTGGGCTCACTGTGACCCGCTGCAGATCGCCGCCGAGCTCGGCGTCATCGGCGCGCTGTGGGTGATCGCCGTGGGGTGGTCGTTCGTGCGCACCCGGCAACGGGGCGATCCCTTGCCGCTGCTCGCTGTCGCGGCCGCGGCGCCGTTCCTGCTCCTCCACTACCCGACCCACCTCACCGTGGGCGTGATCCCGATCGTCCTCCTGCTCGGGCACACGTTGGCAGGGCAGCCGACGTTTCGCGTGCCGCGGCTGCGCGCCGGATGGCGGGCCGTGGTTCCAGCGCTGCTGGTGGCCGCGGCGTTAGCGGGGGTTGCCTGGCAGCTGCACCGGCTGGCCCTCGACGTCTGGCGCGCGGACCTCGAGCTGCGCCTCGAGCAGTCGCACGGTGCCGCGGAACCGCTTCGCCGCGCCCAGATCGCCGCGACCGTCGAGCGGCAGGTGCTCGAGCGGATCGAGCGGCTGCCGGGCGCCGCGCCCTGGCTGTGGCGGGTCGTCGGCAAGGCCCGCCTGTTGCGCAACGACGCGCCCGCCGCCGAGCAGGCCTTCCGCACCGCCGGCGCCCTCTGGCCGCACGAGGAGGCCGACCTCGGCACCGGCCTCGCCCTGGCCGCCCAGGGCCGGCGCGGCGAGGCCCTGCTGTTCCTCGGCCGGGTCTGTCGCGTCAACCCGGCGCTGGTCCGGCAGCTCGAGGATCCCGACCTGCGGCGGGCGGTCGAGGACCTCAATCGGGCACGCCGACGGGAGCAGGCTCGGACGAGGGAATAGGGGCCAGGAGCCACGACCCAGCCCGTGCCCGTGCCCGCTTCCGCGCCCGCTTGCCCGCCCGAGAGGCGAGGCGAGTGCGAGTTAGGGCCTCCTGCGGGCGTGCCATCTTTGGCGATTTCGGGACGACGATTCTCCTCAAGAGGTGCTTGAGACCTGAAATCGCCAAAGGTGGCAACCACGGGGAGCGCGTTCAGAGAATCGGCGCGAAGCGCTCTTGAGGACGGAGCGAACGAGCGTGCACGCGCGCGGGCACCCAGACGGGCGAGGGCACGTGGCCTCCTCCCCCGACCGCGGGAATCCCCGCCCCTTCGCATATGGGCCGAGGGATATAATAGAAATGCAAGACTTGGGGCGCGGCCCCGAGCCCCGTGAGGGGCAACCGGGTGGGAGACCACGGAGGTGCCGCCCCCTCGTCTTGCAATCTCAGGTTCCCGTGCTCCAGCCGATTAGTACACGCGCGCGGCGGTCCTCCACCGGCGGGCGGCGCACCGCCAGCTGACGCTGTCCGCCGCCGCTGCGGTCACGATTCCTCTCCGGGGGAATGCGCGGGCGCGCGATCAACCGCCGGTCAGGTCGCCGATCGCCTGCCGCTCGCAGCGGTCGCGGCTGATGAAGTCGCGCGGCCACTCCTCCCGGCAGCGGTTGCGGATGGCGTTGAACGCGGGCTCCTCGACGCGCTCGGTGAAGCTGAAGCGGTGCTCGATCGCCTGCACGGCGGCCTGCTGCCGCTCGATGCAACGATCGTAGTCGGCGCCCTGCGTCGCACCGATGTACGCGCGACAGGCCCCGGCCATGGCCTGGCTCGCTGTGAAGGGGTCGATCGACGGCGGCGTCCCCTCGCCGCCCTCGACCGCACCGACTTTCCGCAGCCCTCCCAGCGCGGCGCCGACCTCGCGCTCCCCGACCCTCATGTGGTCGAAGGCCCGGCTGAACACCGGCTGGTCGCGGCGGATCGCCCAGCGCACGATGCCGGCCGCCAGCTGGTACTCGCGCGCGCCGTCCGTCACCCGGGCAAGGGCATCGCGGTAGCGCTCAGGAGCTTCAACCAGCTCGAGGCTGAACCGGGTCGTGTCGATCTCGGCGAGCGCATCGAGCATGCGCCGCCGCCAGCCCCCTTCGAAGAAGGTCAGGCCCGACCGGCTCTCGTCAAGCACGGCCGACGCCGCGCGGCCGCTCTCGAGCAGCTGGTCGGCCAACTCGATGAGGTCGGCGCCGGTCGCGCCCATGCGCGAACCTGGAGCGCGGGCCTCGGGCTTGACGATCACGAGCTGCTCGCCTGCGGGCCGCTTGAGCTTGATCGAACCCGCCACGCTCTGCAGCCGCTGCTCCCCGAAGCCCGCCGCAGCAACCGCCATCGTGCCGGCCATGACGAGCACCAGTCGCCGGGGAGTGGACATCGCAAATCTAGTTTATCAGGCCGAACCGCCGCCGGAAGGGGGCAGCGCACGGCTCACGAGCGGTGGTTTCACAATGGTTCGCCTTCCAGGTCCAGCGTTGCCGGCCCATCAGCGGCCGTCTCCTCGAGCGGAGCCGGGGAGCGGGTCGCCTGCCACGGCGCCGCCTCCCGGCCGGCTGTATCCGGTGCCTCTCTCCAGACGAACATGGCGCCGGACTCCCCGACCTCGACGTGAACGACCGGGCAGGCATTCGCGTTGTCAGGCGGCCACCAGGGATGGTAATTCCTCCACGACTTGTACCGCGGCGCCCAGGGGCGGACATCCTTGACGACGTGCGCCACGAAGCCCAGCACGCGGACCTTCATCCGGCCGTCGTGGGTCTCGCCTCGACAGCTGGTGGCGCGATCCGGGGTTCCGGCGGCCGAGCCCGATGTGACGAGAGCTTCTGTCGGGTCGTAGCAGCACTGCTGACCGGAGCGCCCCACCTCGGTCTTCACCGGCGGGTAGGAACGAAAGCAGGCTGCCGCTCCCGGGTGCCCTCGCAGACTGCTGGTTCGGTCGACCGCCCATCCGTCACCCAAGGCCGCCACTTGCGGCTGTCGGCAGGGGCACCCCGGGAGACGCGCTGTCCACTGATTGCCGCCGCCGGGCCGCTGGTCGGCGACCGTCATGCTCCGGCACGCGACAGCTGTCGATGCGAGCACRGCCAGGACCAGTAGCCACCTCGACCCCACGCCGCGTTGCGCCCTCGCGTCCATCYCGACCTCCCGGACCGRAMCGGACRGCCCGYGYSGCRCYGGRRRYGGMGCMYRTCCGCCGCGRTCCGGGGTGGGTGCCAGCGAGCAGTCCKTCSGTTCCATGCCGCMAAGGTCGGATCCGGGAGCCGAAATCTCCTGAGGRAACGGCTCAGGTTCGGCAACAGAGCGATCACGYTTCYGTGAATTTCGGGTAACGCCCACACGAGGCCACGTCCGGCGGCCGCCACCCGCGGCAGGCCATGCCAGCCGGCCGTGACATGTAGAATGATTTGGGGACATCCAATGGCCACAAGCGAGAGCTATCGGGTCGGCGACCTGACCCTGGACGTCGCTGCCCGACTGCTGATCCGCGACAGCGAGCTCGTCACCCTCCCGCCCAAGACCTTTGAGCTGTTCGTCGCCTTGGTCCGGCGGGCGCCAGGGGTCGTCAGCCGCCGGGAGCTCATGGACTCGGTCTGGATCGACGAGCTCGTCAACGACGAGGCCCTGACCCAGCGCGTGATGCTGCTGCGCCGCGCACTCGGCGACGACTCGAAGACGCCGAGGTACATCGCCTCGGTTCCTCGCTGGGGCTACCGAATCGTGGCGCCCGTACAGGCGCTGGCAGGCGAGGAGGGCGCGACTGCTGCCGCGGTCGGGCAGGCGCCGGCCACCGCCAAGCGGCGCGTCGGCGCACGCGAGGCGGCCGTCGTGGCGGCCGCAGCGCTGGCCGTGGTCGCTCTTGTGGCGTCGTTGCCCTCAGCTCGCCGAGCTCGCACCGCCGGCCTGCCGACCTCGCTGGCCGTCGTACCCTTCACCGTTGACCCGTCTGCGGAGCCGGCGCCACACATCCGGTGCGGCCTGCCCGAAACCCTCACCAACAGCCTGTCGCGGGTGCCCGGCGTGCGAGTCGTGGCCTGGAGCACGATGACCCGCTTCCAGGACACGGCGATCCCCCCGCAGCAGATCGCCAACTCGCTCGGCGTCACGTCGGTGGTGGTCGGTCGGGTCACCGAGGATCGCGGCATGCTGGCCGTGATGGTCGAGCTGGTGGACGCCCGCAACGGCAGCCAGCTTTGGGGCGAGTCGTACCGCCGGCCGAAGGAAAACCTGTTGACCCTCCAGGATCAGATTGCCGCCGGGGTCGCGCGCGCCCTGCGCCCGACCATCACCGCCGCCGAGCTCCAGCGGCTCAATACGAGCCACACCGACAGCTTCGAGGCGTACGAGAGCTACCTCAAGGGCCGCCACGCCTGGAATCGCCGTGAGCCCGAGACGGTCGGCCGGGCCGTCGAGTTCTTCAACGCTGCAATCGCTGCCGACCCGGACTTTGCGCCGGCGCACGCCGGGCTTGCCGACTGCTACGTGGTGCTCGGCGGGGCTCCATATGGCGTGATGCCGCCGGCCGATGCGACTCGTCTCGCGACCGCGGCTGCCGAGGCGGCGATCCGCGCCGATCCCTCGCTTGCCGAGGCGCACGCCACGCTCGCACTGCTCGCCTGGTCGTGCAAGCTCGACTGGCGACGGGCGGAGGAGGAGTTTGCGCGCTCCTTCGAGCTCAACCCAGGCTATGCCACCGCCCACCAGTGGCACGCTGAGTACCTGGCGGCGATCGGGGAGCTCGACCGGGCCGAGGAAGAGATCCGGATCGCGCTCAGCCTCGACCCGCTGTCGTCGGTGATCGGCGTCGACTCCGGCCTGATCGCGTACTACCGGCGCGAGTTCCCGGAGGCGATCGTCCGCTACCGGCGAGTGCTCGAGGTCGACCCGGGCTTCTCCCAGGCGGCCCTCGGACTGGCCCTCGCCCTCAGCCAGGCCAACCGTCACGGCGAGGCGATCTCGATCCTCGAGGACCTGGCCGAGCGCTCACACCGGGCTCCCCCAGCGCTCGCGGCCCTCGGCTACGCCTGCGGCCGCGCCGGCCAGCTCGAGCGCGCCCGAGCGATCCGCGACGAGCTGCTCGGAACAGCAGCGGAACGCTACGTCCCCGCCTACTACCTCGCCGGCGTCGCCCTGGCCGTGGGCGATCGCAACCAGGCCTTCGAGTGGCTGTTCCGGGCGATCGGGGAGCCGTCCTCGCTGGTGGCTTCCCTCAAGGTCGAGCCCGCCGTCGACCCGCTCCGCGACGACCCTCGCTTCGACGAGCTGATCCGCAAGCTCGGCCTCGACGGCTGATCACTCGCAGTGGACCGCCTCAGAAGAACACGGACAGACCGACCGACATCCCGAGACGGTCCCGGTTTTCCTCGTCGACCCACCACTCGTTGTGGAGCCCGAACCGCCGCGCATAAAAGCCGGTGACGGAGATGGCGGCTCCCTCGGCGAGGAAATGGAGGAACCCGCCTTCCACCCTGGCCTCGGTGTCCCAGTCGCGCGGCTCTCCGAGGTAGCCGAGCGCGCGGGCGCCCACGAACGGCGCCCAGCTCCGGCTGCTGACCGGGATGTAGTAGCGATAGAAGCCGCCACAGGATCCGGAGGCCTCGGCTTCCCAGTCGAACAGCCAGATCTGGACGTTGAGGGACGGGCCGACCTCGTGTCGCGGGCTGAGCATGAAGCCGACATCCCCGGACAGCCACAGCCAGGCTTCGTCCCCAGCGCGAGTGTCGAGGGCCCCCCACAGAGAGAGCTCGGTCATGCCCCGGTCGAACTCCACTCGCTGCCATGTTTCCTCGGCCGCCACCGGCGCTCCCGCAACGACCACGACCGCCGCCAGGAGGACCACGACAATCCTCCAATTCATGGGTCGCCTCCAGTTCTTCCACCTCGAGCGTTGAGGCGCCGCCGATCCGAAGACAGACCGGAGAATGGCGGCCGCCGCCCCGCCTCGACCAGAATCTGGGGCATGGCCGGTCTGCCGCCCTGAAGGATCGGCAACGATCCGGCAACAGCCCGGTAAAGTGCGGCATGCGGCGGGAAGCTGGGGCGATGACCCGGCGTTGTGCCTGTCAGTCAATCCGGACCGACCGCCGCACCGGCCCGCCAGGCGCAGGTGCGACCCGAAGCACGGCGCGCCACGACATTCTGCAGGGCAGCCGTCTCGCCCGCCGCCACCGCGCCGTACTACCATGGCGCGTGCCTGAGGAGGGCGCCGTCATGGACTTCACCGGCAAGCGCGTCCTGGTCACCGGCGGATCGCGGGGCATCGGCCGCGCGGTAGCGGTCGGCTTCGCCGCACGAGGAGCCAGGGTCGCGATCAACTATCACTCGAGCCGGGCGGCGGCCGAGGAGACGCTCTCGGGCCTCGAAGGCGGCCCCCATCTCGTGGTGCGGGCGGACGTCACCGACCCTGCCGCCGTCGAGCGGATGGTCAGCGTTGTCGTCGCCGGGCTGGGCGGTCTCGACATCGTGGTCAACAACGCCGGCATCTGGATCGACCACCCCCTCGACCAGGTCGACTACGAGCAGTGGCAGGATGCCTGGCGGCGCGTGCTCGAGGCCAACCTGATCGGGCCCGCCAACGTCTCCTACTGCGCGGCCCGGCACATGATCGACCACGGCGGCGGCCGCATCGTCAACGTCTCGTCGCGGGGGGCGTTCCGCGGCGAGCCCGACGGGCCGGCCTACGGCGCCAGCAAGGCCGGGCTCAACTCGATGAGCCAGTCGCTGGCCAGGCGCCTCGCGCCGCACAACGTCTTCGTCGGCGTGGTCGCACCCGGCTGGGTGGAGACCGACATGGCGGCCGACTTCCTGGCCGGGCCGCACGGTGACGAGATCCGCGACCAGAGCCCGCTCGGCCGGGTCGCGCGGCCGGAGGAGGTCGCCCAGGCCGTGCTCTTCCTGGCCGCCGAGGGCTCCGAGTACTGCACCGGCGCGATCATCGACGTCAACGGCGCGTCGTACCTGAGGACCTGAGCGCGGCCTGGAGGCGCTCGCCAGCGAGAGCGCAGCGGTCCGGTCGGAGCCTCACGGCACGACGGCGGCCGGGTATAACGAATCGACCCCGCCGCCGTATCTGCCATCGGAGGATCCAGCCATGCGCCTCGGGACTCCGGCCGTCTTCGCCCTCGCCCTCGCTGCCGTCCCGGCATACTCCGCGCCGCCGGCCGCCGCCACTGACGAGGCGACAGCCGCCCCGTGGGCCTGTCGCGAGCTGGGGGGGATGAGCTGCGAGCGCGAGCTCGAGGAGTTCCTCCAGACCGCCGACCTGGTCGCGATCGAGGACATCGGCGACGGCATCACCCACCCCCGGCGGGTCACGCTGCGTAAGGACGGACGCGAGGCCCGGGCGATCTTCAAGACCATTGACATCGAGTCGATCAACATCGCCTACACCAACCGCTTCGAGCCGGGGTTCAGCGACCGCTACGCGTACGAGGTCGCGGCCTACCGCGTCGACCGCCTGCTCGGCATTGGGCTGGTCCCGGTGACGGTGGTGCGCGAGATCAACGGCGAGATCGGCTCGCTCCAGCTCTGGATCGATGGCGCGACCGACATGCAGGACGCCGTCGACCGCGACCTGCCGGTCGGCGACACCGAGCTGCTGCTGCAGCGCCTGATGCTGATGTACGTCCTCGATGCCATGATCTACAACATCGACCGCAACTACCACAACATCCTGGTCCGCCCGGAGCGCGACGACCTGTTTCTGATCGACCACTCGCGCTCCTTCCGCACGACCAGGAAGCTGCCCTCGCTCACGGAGGAACGGCCGATCCCGGTGCCCGCGAGCGTCGCCCGCAGCCTGCGCGAGCTCGACCTCGAGGCGCTCAGCTCGCAGCTCGACGGGCTGCTGCGGCCGCAGCAGATCCGCGCCGTCGACGCGCGGCGCCGGCTGCTCGTCGACGAGCTCGACCGGCGCCGGCTGCTGCCCGCGGTCGGCTGACGGGTTGCTTTTTGGCGCCGTTGGCGGCTAAAATGGAAAATTTGAAGAATTCCTTCGCCAACCCTCTTGACATCCGAGTTCAATGGGGTACTTTTTGAATTGATGATGAATGGAGGTCTTTCCTCCGACGAGCCTCCCAGTAGGCACGGCGCGACCAGCCGGGTTACCCGGTGGTCCGCCGACGGCGCCTTCACCGGCGCTCCCCTCCCCAACCATCCCTGCGGTGGTTCCCCCCTAACGGCGCCGACCACCCGGCGTCGGGGACATTTCTTCCAGCGGTAGGCAGGCGATGGCCGCGCGCCCCGGGGGGGCATCCCGTGCGCTAGGCGCAACTCTAATCCGGCACCGCGGAGGTGCTGCAGGAGCTGCTGCCGCGCTGTACACATCCGTCACCGACATGGAGGACATTTCGATGTCATTGAGGACAGCTTCCGCCGCCACCGTGGCCGCGGTAGATCGCCGACAGCGTCTGTGCGACGTCTTCGGTGAGGAGTACGACCCGGACTCATGGGCTGACTGGCGGTGGCAGCTCCGTCACCGCCTGAGCCGCCCGGAGCACTTCGAGCGCTACCTCGAGCTCACCAGCAGCGAGCTCAACGGGCTGCGCATGGGCATGGAGCGCTTCGCGGTGTCGGCGACGCCGCACTTCGCGTCGCTGATGGACCCCTTTGATCCGAGCTGCCCGATTCGCCGCCAGGTGGTGCCCACCGACCAGGAGTTCCTGGTCCAGCCCGGCGACATGGAGGACCCGTGCGGCGAGGACGAGAAGTCGGTCGTCGACGGCCTCGTGCACCGCTACCCAGACCGCGTGCTACTGCTCGCGCTCGACTCGTGTGCGTCCTACTGCCGATACTGCACGCGCTCGCGGCTGGTCAGCCAGGGTGACCTCGAGCCGCTGCCGCGCCGCGTCCAGGCGATCCTCGCCTACCTGCGCGAGCACACCGAGGTCCGCGACGTGCTGCTGTCGGGCGGCGACCCGTTGCTGATGTCCGAGGACCGCCTCGACAGCCTGCTCGGCGCGATCCGCGCGATCGATCACATCGAGCTGCTGCGCATCGGCAGCCGGGTGCCGGGCTTCCTGCCGCAGCGGATCACCCCCGAGCTGGTCGCCGTGCTGCGCCGCCACCGGGTGTGGCTCTCGCTGCACTTCTCGCACCCCGCCGAGCTGACTCCCGAGGTCGCGGCGGCCTGCGACATGCTCGCCGACGCCGGCATCCCGCTCGGGAGCCAGACCGTGCTGCTGCGCGGGATCAACGACGACCCGGCGGTGCTCAAGCAGCTCTTCCATGGGCTGCTCAAGAACCGGGTCCGCCCGTACTACCTCTACCAGGCCGACCCGGTGGTCGGCACAGCCCACCTGCGGACCTCGATCGCCAAGGGGATCGAGATCATGGGGCAGCTGCGCGGCCACACCAGCGGCTATGCCGTGCCGACCTACGTCGTGGACGCTCCCGGCGGCGGCGGCAAGATCCCGCTCCAGCCCGAGACCGTGGTCAGCCGCAACGGCAGTTCCTGGCGGCTGCGCAACTGGGCGGGACGCGAGTACACCTACGTTGACCCTCCGGGGGTGGAGTAAGCCATGGGACTGGAGATCGGACTCTGCTATGACAGCAAGGAAGAGTACCTTGCTGCCGGCTACTCGAAGCTTCAGGTCGCCGAGTTCGACGATGAGGGCGTGATCACCGGCCTCGAGGAGGCGCTCACACGGCTCGGCCACCGAGTCGAAAGGGTCGGCCGCGGCCGGGTGCTGGCGGCCCGCCTCGCCGCCGGCGAGCGCTGGGACCTCGTGTTCAACGTCGCCGAGGGTCTGTGGGGGCGCTCACGCGAAGCGCAGGTGCCGGCGGTCTGCGAGCTCTTCGACCAGCCGTACACCTTCGCCGACCCGGTGACCTGCGGCATCACGCTCGACAAGGGCCTGGCCAAGCGCGTCGTGCGCGATGCGGGTCTTCCGACCGCCCCCTTCGCCGTCGTGCACACGCCGGCCGACGCGGACCTGGTCAAGCTCGCAGCGCCGCTGTTCGTCAAGCCGCTCGCCGAGGGCAGCTCGAAGGGCGTGAGCGCCCGCTCGATCGTCAAGCGGACCAGGGACCTTCCGGCCCGCTGCCGCCAGCTGCTGCTGGACTTCCCGGCTGGGCTCCTGGTCGAGGAGCTGCTGCCCGGGCGGGAGGTGACGGTCGGCGTCCTCGGCAACGGGCCGGACGCCCGCGCGCTCGCGGTCATGGAGATGGTCTGGACCGACCGCGCCGAGACTGCCGCCTACACGGCCCTCAACAAGGACGAGTACCTCGCCCGCGTCGACTACCGGCTGGTGAGCGGCGACGAGTTCGCCGACGAGGCGTCCCGCCTGGCTCTGGGAGTGGCGGCCGCGCTCGAATGTCGCGACGCGTGCCGGGTCGACATGCGCTGCAACGCCGCCGGCCGGCTCTCGTTCATCGAGGTCAATCCGCTGCCGGGCCTCCACCCGGTCCGGTCGGACCTGCCGATCATGGCGCGGATGGCCGGGGTCGACTACGACCAGCTGCTCGGCGCGATCGTTGGCGCCGCGGTCGTGAGGGCGGGAGTGTGCGAGCGCGCCGCGTAGCGATCGCCCACAACCAGGTCAGCGAGGACGACGACGCGTCGACGCGCGACGTGCTCGCCCAGGTTGGGCTGGTGCGGGCTGCGCTCGACATCCTCGGCATCGGCCACGACATCGTGCCGGTCGGCGAGCGCGGCGTGGACCCGACGACCGTCGAACGCGCTGCGGCCGTCTTCAACCTCGTCGAGTCGCCTCCTGGCAGGCCGGCCTTTCAGGTCGAGGCCGCAGCGGCCTTCGAGGCACTCGGGCTGCCCATGACCGGGTCGACCTCGTCGGTCATCGCAGTGACCACCGACAAGGCGGCGACCCGCGCCATGCTGCAGCGCGCCGGGGTGGCGGTGGCGGAAGGCGGCGTGCTCGACCCCGACAACCCCGAGCTGCTCGACCGCGTGCCGCCGCCGTGGATCCTCAAGCCCGCGCTCGAGGACGCCTCGCTCGGCCTCGACGATGGTGCCGTGACCTCGGACCCGTCGGCCGCCATCGCCCGCGCCCGCAGCCTCGCCCGCCGCTTCCCCGGCCAGCCGCTCCTGCTCGAGCACCTGCTGCCGGGCCGCGAGTTCAACATCGCCCTGCTCGCCGGACCGGACGGCCCCGAGGTGCTGCCCCCGGCTGAGATGACCTACGTTGACTTCCCGGCCGACCGGCCCCGCATCCTGGGCTGGGAAGCGAAATGGGTCGAGAGCTCGTTCGCCTACCGGCACACAGTGCGGCAGTTCCTGGATGCTCGCGAGCAGCGGCTCGCCGAGGAGCTGCGAGAAGTCGCCGTCACGGCCTGGCTGGCGTCGGGCGTCGCCGGCTACGCCCGGGTCGACGTGCGGGCCGACGAGGATGGGAGGCCGTGCGTGCTCGAGGTCAATTCAAACCCCTGTCTGTCAGCGGACGCCGGCTACATGGCTGCGGCGTCGGTGGCGCGCCTGACTCCCGGTGAGGTCGTGTCGAGGATCCTCGACGCGACCGGGTGGCGAGCATGACCCCCCGCTCGGCCTCCACCGGGCTGACGGTGCGGCGCGACTTCCGCCCCTCCGACCGAGAGTCGGTGCGCGAGCTGCTCATCAGCACTGGTTTTTTCAACGCGGAAGAGCTCGACGTGGCGATGGAGCTGGTCGATGACCGGCTCGCTCACGGCGGGGCCAGTCACTACCGCTTTCTGGTGGCCGAGCTCGACGGCGCCGTCGTCGGCTATGCCTGCTGGGGCCCGATCCTGGGCACCGCCGAGTCGGCGGACCTGTACTGGATCGCGGTCGACCGGCGCACCCAGGGCCGTGGCGTCGGCCGCGCCCTGCTCGATGAGGCCGAGCGCTGGATCGCGGCCGAGGGCCGGACCCGCGTCTACCTGGAGACGGCAGGCCGGCCGCAGTACCAGCCGACGCGCGCGTTCTACCTCGCCTGTGGCTACCGCATCGTCGCCGAGCTCGAGCACTTCTATGCGCCCGGCGACGCCAAGGTGGTCTTCCTGCGCGTGCTCGAAACCGCGCCGTAGCCACCGCCCCGCAGCCCAGGCCGGGAATCGTCACAATCTGAGACATGTTTTCACTGTCGACACCGCGCGGCGGCTCTTCGCACCGCTCTCCGGCCGGCCCCAAGCCGGGCCGGGCGCAAGGAGGATGCAGTGAGTCTGAAGAAGCGCTATCTGAAATCGAAGCCCGTGTGCAAGGTCACCTTCGAGCTACCGCGCAAGGCGGCGCCGGGGGCCACCAGCGTCGGCCTCGCCGGCGACTTCAACGGCTGGGACCCGCGGGCGACCCCGCTCGCCCGGAAGAAGAGCGGCGACTTCAACGTCACGCTCGAGCTCGCGCCCGGTCGCGAGTACCAGTTCCGCTACGTCATCGACGGCCAGACCTGGGAGAACGACTGGCAGGCCGACGGCTACGCGCCGTCGACGATCCCCGGAGTCGAGAACTCGGTCGTCGCCGTCTGAGCGGCGGCCCTCGTCGGGTATCCTTGCCGGCGATGGCCGACGTCCCGCGCCGCCCGGCCTACTTCGACCGCCTGTCCGCGAAGAACAAGGCGATCTACCGCCGCGGCGACGCCATCACCAGGGTCGAGCTGCCGGAGTCAGCCCGCCTGTGCTCCGACCTGCGCGCCGCCGCCGTGGCCGCCGAGCTCGCGCTCGCCGCCGGCTCGCCGGCCCGCGTGCGGGTGCAAGCGCAGGCGATCTGCGACCTGGTCACCGCCAGCCTCGAAACCGAGCGCGTGGCCGTCAAGGTGCTGCGGGTGCGACCGCAGCGCAGCTTCGGCGAGCTGCACGGCCTTTACACCCGCGACGACAGCCACGCGCCGACGCTGCGGGTCTGGATGCGCACCGCACAGCGCGCCGACGTGGTCAGACCGCGCACCTTCCTGCGCACGCTCGTCCACGAGCTCTGCCACCACCTCGACTACGCCCACTACCGGCTCGGCGAGTCCTTCCACAACCCGGGCTTCTTCAAGCGCGAGTCGAGCCTCGTGCGGTTGCTCGCAACGCCGGACGAGGAGCCCGGGACGGAGCCGGGGCCGCCGCCGGTGGAGCGGGCGGCCCCGCCATCCACCGATGCCGCCGCCGATACCCCGGTCCAGCTCCGGCTGCCCGACCTCTGCTAGGCTCGCCCTGTGAGCCCTCTCTTCGTCGCGGTGCTGGCGATCGTCGCCTTCTTCGGCGTCGCCTCCGTCATCCGCTGGCTGCGGATCGAGCTCGAGCACCATCGCCGCCCGGGGGCCGGCCGCTCCAAGCGCCCTCGCCGCGCGCCGTGAACCGATGGAGTGCCTGGCCTTCCTGGTCGTCGCAGGCATCGTGGCGGTCGCGTTGCTGGTCGTTTTCGCCGGCCAGGTCAAGTGCCCGTACTGCCGCCGGCGCGTGGAGAAGGACGCCGGCGCGTGCCCGCGCTGCGGCCGGGACCTCGAGCCCGAGTTCTGGAAGCGGCCGATCTGACCGGCGAGCCCGTGGCGGCGGATCCCGCGCCGGAGCCCAGCCAACGAACGCCGTGCAGGCCGAGGGTTGACCTGGATCACGATCGGGCCGCGGTTGAGCACCACACAGCGCGAGCGCCAGTCGACAATGGGATTGCGGCGTCCAACCCGTCGGTTGCAGGAATCTCCGAGCAGGACCCGACATGCACCGAGCCAAGTCCCAGATCGTGTCTCGAGCGCTCGGYCTCGCGCTGGCGCTGCTCGCGGCCGCAGCTCCTGCCGCCGCTGCCGATCCGAGCTTCGGAATCCACGCCGGGGTGTGGRCCGACGACGGCGACCCGCTGGTCGGCGCCGAGGTCGTGCTGCCCCTCGACAACCCCCGCTGGGCGATCGTCCCCAATGTCGAGTACGTGCCTGGCGACGGCGTCGATCGCTGGATCGTCGACGCGGACGGTGCCTACGAGCTCGACCTCGACACCAAGGCCGAGATCTGGGTCGGCGGCGGGCTGGCGGTACTGTTCACCGACCACGAGCGCCACGGCAGCGATACCAACCTCGGCGTCAACCTGCTCGTCGGCGCCGGCATCGACACCTCGAGCGGCCTCTTCCCCTACCTGCAGGGCAAGGTGGTGATCAGCGAGGACAGCGCGCTCGCGGTCGTGCTCGGCCTGCGCTTCTAGGGGACGGTCGCACTCCACGCCGCGGTGTCGCCGCTCTCGAAGCCGTCCGCAAACATCGGGCAGGGGCCGGCGAAGAAGCGGGCCACGAACGGCACGTAGTTGAAGGTGGTCCCGTTCAAAGCCTGGCCGACGACGGTCGTGCCGTCGGGGGTGATCGCGGTCGCGCTGAGCAGCAGCACGTCGGGCGGGATGGTGACGCCGGCCTCGGTCAGCACCACGCTGAGGTCCCGCATCCGCTCGCTGCCCGGGCAGTAGATGGCCGGGTAGACCGCCCCCCAAGGCCCCATGCTCCCGCTCCACCCGACCACGATCCCGCCGTCCGAGACGCCGTTGCCCCCGGCGTTCTGCTCGGTCATGAAGGGATCGAAGTCCTCAATCGGGAGCACGTACTGAAAGCCGGGCACCTCGCTCCAGAGAAACGCCTTGGTCACCGTCCAGGGTGGAATCGGGAAGCCGCCCGAGTCGAGCAGGAGCGCCTCACCGGCGAGGAGGGTGCCGTCGGTGGAGACGGCGGACACCTCGCCCATCGTGTACGGATCGATGAAGAGGTCAGGAGCGCCGCCGTTGACCCAGCGCACGGGCCGCCGCATGCCCCAGGTCTCGTGCTCGAAGAAGCCGCCGATCACCGAGCCGTCGGACGAGATCGCCGAGGCTCGGCTGCTCGCGCCGGTCGGCTGGCCGAGCCCGACCATGCCCTCGGTCGCCGTCCAGCGGAAGGCCTCGGCGCGGTAGGTGTCGCCGTGCCAGGCGAGGCCGACGACGGTCGAGCCGTCGCCGCTGATGTCGTAGCCGGTGCTGCACTGCGGAGGATTGTCCGGCGTCGGCGGCACGCCCGGCAGGCAGCCGAGGAAGGTCCAGCCCCCGGCCTGGGTCCAGCGCGCCGCGGAGACGACGTTGTTGCCGGTGTCGATGAAGGTCGACGCGATCGTCGAGCCGTCGTCGGACACGGCGGCCTTGAAGGTGTACAACCAGTCGCCGGTGCCCACGAACTCGACCCCTCCGGCCTCCGTCCAGCGGAACACCCGGCCGTCGCTGGTGCCCACCACCACCTGGCCGTCCGGGGTCACGTCCTGGGCCGCAACGCCGCCGCCGGCGGCCGCCCCGTCGAGCAGGATCAGCTCCGCCTGCTGCGCCCCGACGACACTCGCACCGGCGACGATCGCCAGCACGCCGATCATCCACGAAATCACCCTCAACCGCATGACTCCACCTTGCCTTTCCACATCGCCGGCTCGGACGGCAGCCTGCCCGCCCATCCATCAGGCCGCTTCACAGCCCGATCACTGAGGCATCGCATGCTTCACTCGGGTTTGGGCGGCGGCGTTACCCTCTTCAGGCTCGCGAGCCTACCGCACATCCTGGGCGTGTCAACGGAAGAAGGGAACACGGCGCTTCGCTCTTGTGTCCGAAAAATTACGGGCCTGCGGTCCCTTGGTTCGAGGCAGCCGCGGCGCCGGGGCGAGGGTCGACGCCGAGGCCTGGCCGGTCGAGCAGGCGCAGGCGGCCGTCCTCGACCGCGAACCCGCCCGAGAACGGGTCGCGGTCGAGGTCGAAGGAGCCGTCGAGGTCGAGGTAGCGCGTGGCGGGGCTCGAGTAGGCCGCGTGCAGCGCGGCCGCGATGCTGACCGCGCTCTCGTCGTTGCAGCCCCACATCAGCTCGATCCCTGCCGCCCGAGCGATCCTGGCGATTGCCTGCGCCGGGCGGATGCCGCCGCACTTCATGAGCTTGATGTTGAAGATCCCGCAGACCGGCGGAGGCCCGGCCAGGGTCCGGGCATCGTCCTCGTCGAGCAGGCTCTCGTCAGCGGCGACGATGCGGCGCAGCGACTCCGGCAGCGCGCGCATCGCGGCGAGCGCGGCGGCCGGGAGGGGCTGCTCGACCAACTCGAGGCCGAGGCCACCAGCAACGTCGACAAGCCGGCGAGCCTCGGCCGCTGTGTATCCCTGGTTGGCGTCGATGCGCATGGCCACCTGCGGCCCCACCTGCTCCCGCAGCCGGCGCAGGCGCGCCACGTCCTCGTCGAAGGAGCGGCCGACCTTGACCTTCAGGCAGCGAAAGCCTCGGCCGAGCAGCTCCTCGGCCTCGGCCAATGTCTCCCCCACCGGCGTGATGCCGATCGTCACCGAGGTCGGCAGCGAGCCGTGGCAGCGGCCGAGGAGGTCGACCAGCGGCACCCCGCGGCTGCGCGCAGCGACATCGTGAAGGGCGATGTCCGCCGCCGCCCGGGCGGCCGGGGTCGCACGATGCGAGCCCTCGAGCTCGGCCAGAAGCGGCGACAGCTGCAGCGGGTCACGGCCTTCCAGCCAGCCGAGCCGCGCGGCACCGAGCGCCGCCAGGCAGTCGGCCGTCGACTCACCTGTGACCTCCTCCGCCGGCGATGCCGAGCCGACCCCTTCGACGCCCGCGTCGGTGCCGATGCGTAGGAAGAGGAGGTCGACGCTGCTGATCACCATCGACGCGATCTCGTAGGGCCGCCGCAGCGGCACCGGCTCGAGCCACGATGAGATCGAGGTGATTCTCACGACGCGCCGCCGGCCCCGGTCCGGTCGCGGAGGAGCTCGACCAGCGGGGCGAGGCCATCGCGCAGGGGCAGGAAGACCGGCATCCCGAGCTCGGCCTCCAGTCGCTGGCGCGCCGCCTCGGCCCCGCCCTCGGACAGCCTTTCCTCGTTCAACGTGACCGCCCAGACCTCGGCACCGAGCAGCCGGATGAGCTCGACCTCCTCGGCGATGGCGGGGATGCGGCAGCGGAGCCCTTCGAGCTCGTCGAAGAACTCCCGGGCCGGGGCGTGCTGCAGGATGACGCCGCGGACGCCGGCTGACACGACCAGCTCGGAGCCGCACGGGCCGGCCGGGTTGCGCAGCGACGACTGGCCCTCGATGAGGATGAGGTCGGGGTCGCTCTCGCGCTGGCAGTCGAGGATCGCCCGCTCGAGCTCGCCGGCAACGAAGTCGTTGGGGGTCGCGTCGAGGATGAAACCGTGGCGCACGCCCTGCAGCCAGCCGGTCTGGCCGGTGTAGATCATCTCGGCGCGCAGTCCGGCCCGCCGGCATGCTTCCCAAAGCAGGGTGCAGGTGGTCCGCTTGCCGATCGCGCAGTCGGTGCCGAGGATCGCGACGCGAGGCGTCGCCAGGCCCAGCACCGCGCCGGTCCAGAAGCGGAGCTCCGCGACCGGCCGCGGCCGCCGGATGTCGATGATCCGCGCTCGGCGAGCCCGCCCGATGCGGACGAGCTCCGGATCGTCCCCCAGCAGCTGGTGCAGCCCGCTGACCAGGGACAGGCCGGCCGAGGCTGCGTCCACGAGATCAGCCCGCAGCGCAGGGGGCAGCGCGCCGCCGCTGGTCGCCACGCCGACCACGCAGAACTCGGGCCTGCCCGCTGCCCACCCGAGGGTGGTTGCTACCGACTCGACCACCGGGATGCCGCGGAATCGTCCGTCCAGCAGTTCGCCGGCATCGCCGCCCGCGCAGGAGGGGTCGACCACTGCGACGACGCGGTACCTGCACGGCCCGCGCACCATGCCGTGAGCGGTCTTGGCGAACGACGTCCGATAGAGGCCGTTCGCGAGGACGACTGCCGTTTCCCTCACCCGTGGCTCCGAGCGACTCGCATCCGTGCCCGATTCTCGCATTTCTTGACGGCAGCATGTACCATGATCGCAACGAGGTCAGCGCGTCCAGAGCAACAATCGAGGGGTGTCGATCGTGGTCGTGATCCCTTGTGGTCGAGTGATTCGTTCCCGCCGCCTGCATTCGCTCTGGGCGACTCCACACCGCAGCACATCAGCAGCCACAGCATCCTTCGCGAGCTGGGCTCGGGGTCTGAGGGCGTCGCCGGGCGTCAGGGCCGGTCATCAGCAACACGAGGCTGCCGCTGCGCACCGAGCGGCATGTCGGTCCTCGCGAGAGGAAGGAGGCAGACGAATGGCAATACGGGGTGTCCTGACCGCAACGATCGCTGGATTGCTGCTCCTGGTGAACGTCCCGGCGTGGGCGCAGACCACCACCGGCCGCATCCTGGGGCAGATCGTCGACCCGAACGGCGAGCCGCTGCCGGGAGTGACGGTGACGGTGGCGAGCGACTCCATCATGGGCGGCACGCGCAGTGCGGTCTCGGGCGAGACCGGCGCCTTCCGCTTCGCCGCACTGCCGCCCGGCTCCTACGACGTCACGGCGACCCTCGCCGGCTTCCAGCCGCAGACCATCAAAGGGCTGGCAGTCTCGGTGGCGGCCACCGCCGCGGCGGACTTCGCGCTCCAGCCCGAGTTCTCCGAGCAGGTGGTGGTCACCGCCGAGACACCGCTCGTCGATCTGACGAGCTCGGGGCCCACGGTGGCCTACGGCTCCGAGTTCCTGAAGGACCTGCCCACTTCGCGCAACTTCTACGACATCATGGCGGTGTCGCCCGACATCAGCCTGGCGGCCGAGGACGAGGACCGTCTGGTGGCAGGCGGCTCCAACGTCCAGTCCAACAGCTGGTTCATCGACGGCATCGAGACCAAGGCGCCAGAGACCGGCACCGCCTGGATCTACGTCAACCCGGACTCGATCGAGGAGGTGCAGGTCATGCACATCGGCGCCCCTGCCGAGTACGGCAACATGCTCGGCGCCGCGCTCAACGTGGTGACCAAGTCCGGCTCGAACGAGTTCAAGGGCGGCGTCAACGCCTACTGGTTCGACGACTCGCTGGTCGACTCGCAGATCGACTTCGACTCCGAGTTCCCCGAGTACCACATGAAGGAGTTCTGGGACGTCTCGGCCACCCTCGGCGGGCCGTTCGTCAAGGACCGTCTCTGGTTCTTCGCGAGCTATGAGTACTACCGGGAGAACCAAACCTTCCCCGGCGCCAACCCCGACGAGTCCCCAACCCAGTACGCCAACCGCAGCTCGCTCAAGCTGACCGCCCAGCTCAACCAAAGCAACCTGCTCGAGGTCAAGGGCTCCTACGACGACTGGGGCTATCCACCACCAGCCAGCGCGTACATCGCGCTGTCGGCGCTGGCCGGCGAGAAGGGCACCGACAAGGCGTGGGGCATCAACTACCAGTCGATCTTCTCGGACCGCACCTTCCTCGAGGTTCGCTACACCGGCTTCAGCGTCGACGACAAGGAGGTCTCCGAGACCGGCAGCACCGAGCCCGCCTACATCGACTACTCACCACCCGGCGGCGGGCCGGCGCTGTACTGGGGTGGGGCGTACTATCCCTTCTACTACAACACCGGCCTCGACCAGGTGAGCGTCTCGGTCAGCCACTTCGCCGACGACTTCATCGCCGGCGACCACGACTTCAAGTTCGGCGTCCAGGCCGGCCGCGGCGACGCCGACAGCAAGGTCGCGCCGTCCGCCACCGGCACCTACTACTACCACTACGCCTACGACTACTACGGCACCACCTACGACTACTTCTACAAGGTGGAAGGCCTGCCCTACTTCTACGGCGACGATCAGGAGTCGGTGGCAGGCTTTGTCGACGACTCGTGGAAGCCCACTGACCGCCTCACCATCAACCTCGGGCTGCGCTACGACTACAACAAGGGCGCCATTCCCGACTACGCTCGCCTCGACAGAGAGGGCAACCCGACCGGTGAGACAATCCCTGGCATCGACCCGGTCTTCACCTGGAGCAACTGGTCGCCTCGGCTCGGCTTCGCCTACACCCTCGGCGCCGAGCAGAAGACCGTACTCCGCGGATCCTTCGGGGTCTACTACGACGGCAACGTGGGCGGCAACTGGGACTACCCGCCGCCCGAGCACCCCGGGTTGATCGCCTACCTGGGCCCCTCCTGGGAGGGTCCATGGGACGAGGTGGCCTGGGAGTGGAGCCCGGGGAACCTCAACGTCGACCCGAACCTCAGCGCGCCGCAGACCCTCCAGTACTCGGTCGGCTTCGAGCAGGCTTTCAAGGAGAACTACTCGTTCGGCGTCACCGCCCTCTACAAGGACACCACCGACCTGGTCGGCTGGGAGATCATGGACGACGGCGTCTACGAGGAGGTCGACTTCACCGACCCCTTCACCGGCACCACCTACACCCTGCTCGACCCGATCGTCTTCCCCAGCGTCCGCAAGGGCAACCGGCCGGGCTTCACGATCGACCCCAGCATCGACGAGTACTGGCAGGAGTATTGGGCGCTGATCTTCACCTTCAACCGGCGCTTCGCCGACAACTGGAGCCTGTCAGCCTCCTACACCTACTCCGAGTCGACCGGGCTGATCCCGGCCATGCTGTCGCAGTGGCAGGCCAACCCGCTCTACAGCAGCCGCAACGGTTCCGATCCCAACTCGTTCCTCAACGCCGACGGCCAGCGGCTGCAGGGCGACCGGCCGCACATGCTGCGGGTGCAGGCGAACTTCCTGCTGCCCTGGGAGCTCAACCTCAACACCATGATCAACCTGCAGAGCGGCCGGCCCTACAGCCGGCAGTACGAGGTGCCGACGACGGGCAGGCCGCCCGTCATCATGGCGCCGGCGAGCGACGACCAGCGGCACGAGTTTCAGTACCTTTGGGACCTGGCGGTCGGCAAGAGCTTCGGCCTCGGCGGCGGCGTCGAGCTCCAGCTCGACCTCCAGCTGCTCAACGTTCTCAACCAGACCCCCGTCGACTGGTGGGAGACGGTGGTGCTGTTCGAGGGCGACGACTTCGTGCCCAACACCTGGGTGAAGCCCCGCCGCCTGCAGCTGCGGGCCGGGATCCAGTTCTAGCGCCCACGCGCCACGCGCAACCGGGCGGCGAGGCAGCTCGCCGCCCTTTTCCGTGCCGTCAGGGTGTCAACCGGCGGGCGCCCGCGAGCAGCTCCTGGAGCTTGCCGTGCGGCAGCGCCTTGGCGTAGCGGCCCTCGTCGCCGGTCATGTCGCGCGCCGCCACCAGGGCGTTGACGATCGCCTCCTCGGTCGCCTGGACGGTCGCGGCGAACAGCGGGTCGAGCTCGTCATTGGGGATCGACTGGTGGGTGAGCAGGCGATCCGCCCGGCCGAGCGACTGGTCCGCAGTCGAGAAGGCGATGAAGATGTCGCCCGAGCCGTTGTGGGCGATCGCGCCGTTGCGGCCGAGGCCGAGCGCCGCGCGGCGCGCCACCCGCTTGAGCTGGTGAGGCAGCAGCGGCGCATCGGTGGCCAGGACGACGATGATCGACCCGTCACCGGCCGCGGCCGGATCGGGCTGCGAGTAGACCCGGTCCTCGGGCAGCTCACGCCCGACCGGCACGCCCGCGATCACCAGCTCGTCGCGGAGCCCGTAGTTGGCCTGGACCAGCGCGCCGAGGGTGTAGGACGCGCCGAGAATCTCGACCACCCGCGACGCCGTGCCGATGCCGCACTTGAGCTCGTAGCAGATCATGCCGGTGCCGCCGCCGACGTTGCCCTCGGCGACCGGACCACTGACCGCACCGTCGAGGGCGGCGGCGACGTCGGCAGCGGTCACGTGGAAGCCGTTGATGTCGTTGAGATGGCCGTCCCAGGTCTCGGCGACCACCGGCAGCGACCAGTAGTAGCCGGTGGCGTCCGGGCCGGCCTTCCGGATCCGCCAGGCGATGATGGCGTCGCGGACCACGCCGACGCTGTGGGTGTTGGTGAGCAGCACCGGTCCCTCGAGCTGGCCCGACTCCTCGACCCAGGTGGTGCCGGTCATCTCGCCGTTGCCGTTGAGCGTGAACCAGCCGCTGAACGCCGGCTGCATCAGGCTGCCGGCGCCACGGGGCAGCACCGCGGTGACCCCGGTGCGAACCGCGTGGCCGTCCGCCAGGTCCTCGATCAGCGTCCGCTGGCCCACCGTCACGCCGGCGACGTCGGTGATCGCGTTCCACGGCCCCGGCGTGCCGTCGAAGGGAACGCCGAGGTCGCGCGCCCGCGGCGGGTCGCCGGCAAACGCGGCCGGCGCGCACAGCAGGACGACGATGATCCAAGGGAGTCTGGGCATGGCGTATCCTCCGCGTGAAGAGTCGAGCCCCGCAGGAGCGATCATGGCACCAACCCAGCGGAAAGTCCTCCATCGCGGCCGGGCGGCTGCCGGCGTCCGAGCGCTGCTTCGCGCCGCCTGCCTGCTCGGGATCGCCGCGTCCGGCGCCGCCCCGATCAGCGCCACGGCGGCCGAGCTGCGCCTCCCGGATGGGATCGTGACCCACGCCGACGGCAGGCTGCCGCTCCAGCAGCTCGCAGCTTCGTGGCTGCGCCTCGTCGACGCCGGCTGGCAGCTCGACCTCATCGCCGAGTCGAAGCCTCCGGGCACCACGACCGCGCTGCCGATCGTCGCCCTGCGCTCCCCCACGCCCGGCGCGGCGGTCTGGATCCTGACCGGCATCCACGGCGAGGAGCCGGCCGGTCCGAACGCGGTGGCGGCCGCGATCGACGACCTGGCGGCGCTCGGCGACACCCTCCCGGTCGTGCTGCTGCCGCTCCTCAACCCGCATGGCTACGCCCGCAACTGGCGCTACCTCGACCTGCCGACCTTCTCGGACACCGCGGACGGCCACAGCGTGGGCGACTCCTCACACCTGTTGCCCGACCCGGCGGAGCCGGGACGTCCCCGGGCCGGTGCCGCCTCCAGCCCTGAGGCCGACGCGGTCACCCGCTATGTGGTCCGGACCTCGGCAGCCTATCCGCCGCTGATCAGCATCGACCTCCACGAGGACGACCTGGTCACGGCCGGCTACGTCTACTCGCAGGGCGAGCTCGGAACCTCAGACCCGCTGGCGCAGGCGGCAGTCGCGGTGCTGCGCGAGCACGGCATCGCGATTCAGCTCGACGGCCAGACCCGCTTCGGCGAGACCATCGTCGGCGGCATCATCGGGCCGGTCACCGACAGCTCGATCGACGAGCTGATAGGCGCGACGTCGATCCTGGTCGACGGGCGCGCCCAGGCGGGCCCGTCGGCGCACACCGTCCTGGTGTTCGAGACGCCGGCCAAGGAGCTGCCCCTCGACCGGCGTGTCGCCGCGCACCTCACCCTGCTGCGCCGGCTCGCGGGCCTGCTTGCAGCCCGGCCGGAGCTCTGAACCTCATGTCTCACCGCCCTCCTGAATCGAGGTGGCAGTGACCGGTAGGCGGTGCCACAGGAGGTCGATGAGAAATGCGGGCTGCGTGGAGAAGTGGGCGTCTTGGCCGTGAATGTCGTGGAGTTTGTGCGATCGTTAAGGTGCCAGGCACCGTGGTTGATGTTGTCGGCGGAAGGGGACGGCCAGGTCAACCGTCCGATGGTGCCCTCCACTCACGTTACAGGGTCTCCGCGCTTGCACCGCGGCGCCACCACAGGTAGGCCGGCACGCCGGCGGCCAGGAAGGCGAGCCCGAGCAGCGACTCGAGCGGCTTCTCGACCAGCGTGTTCCCGAGCAGCAGGATCGACGCCAGCATGAACAGCACCGGCACCCACGGGTAGCCGAACACACGGTAGGGCCGCTCGGCCTCCGGCCGCCGCCGCCGCAGCACGATCACCGCACCCGCGGTCATGGTGTGGAAGAGCAGCATCGCGAACACCACGTAGGTGTAGAGCTGCTCGTAGGTCCCGCTGAGGGCCAGCACCACCCCCCACAGGCTCTGCGCCCAGAGGCTGCGGCCGGGGGTGTGGAAGCGCGGATGCGGGGCGGCGAGTGAGCGGAAGAACACGCCGTCGCGAGCCATCGGGAAGTAGATCCGCGCGCTGTAGAGAATGGTCGCCGACAGGCAGCCGAAGGTCGAGACCAGCACCGCGAAGGAGACCAGCCGGCCGCCGAGCGGGCCGACCAGCGCGATCGCCGCGGTCTCGCCGATCCGGCGCGTCGCCGCCATCTCCTCGAGGCTGAGGGCGCGCAGGTAGACGAGGTTGACCAGGGCATAGAGCACCATCACGATGACCGTGCCCCACACCAGCCCGAAGGGCAGGGTGCGCTGCGGGTCCCGCATCTCGCCTGCCGCGAAGGTCGTGCCGTACCAGCCGTCGTAGGTCCACAGCGCGGCGATCATGGCGACCCCGACCCCGGCGAGGAGAGGCACGTCGGGCAGCGCGCCGAGCAGGGACACCGACCCCCGCGCTTGGACCGCGAAGGCCAGGACCGCGAACGCGATGACCGCGCCGATCCGGAACACGGTCAGGAAGTTCTGCACGCCGGCGCCCTCGCGCAGGCCGACGTAGTTGACCGCGGTCAGCACCAGGATGGCCACCGCGGCCGCCACCTGGCCGCCCGCCAGGGTCCAGGTCCACGGTCCCACCGGCACCGACAGCAGGATGTTGTCCATCGCGAAGAAGGGCGCGAAGCTGCCCAGGTACTCGCCGAAGGCGACCGCGATCGCGGCGATGCCGCCGGACATGACGATCAGGAAGGCGGCCCAGCCGAAGAGGAAGCCCCAGAAGCGGCCATAGGCCTCCCTGAGGTAGAGGTAGATGCCGCCGGCGCCCGGGAACATCGACCCGAGCTCGGCGTAGGCCAGGGCGCCGGCCAGGGTGAGGACACCGGCCAACGCCCACACCAGCAGAATGAGCCCCTGGTGGGGCAGGACCCGGGCGATGTCGGCGGTGGTAATGAAGATGCCGGTGCCGACCACCGAGCCGACGGTGAGGAAGGTGGCGTCCCACCGCCCGAGGCCGCGCAGGAGACCCTCCGAGCTCAGCTGCTCGCGAGGGCCCGGGCTCGCTCCAGTTCCGCCAGGCGTGCTCATGTGCCAGGCACCAGGGAGGCGGCTCGTCGCGTCGCTTCGGTGGCCGCCCGCAGGCGTTCGGTCAACACCTCGAGCTGGCGGCGGGCCTCCGCCCAGTTGCCCGACTCCGCAGCCTCGCGGACCCCGGGCAGCGACAGCGCCGCATACGTGAAACGCGGTGCGTAGAGCGAGTGCTTGAACCAGGGACGGCCGGGGATCCCCTCCACCACGAGGAGCTCGCGCTCGATCCTGAGCAGGGCGGCGTTCAGCTCGGTGAGTGCGCTCGCAGGGAGGTCCTCCCGCGAAGCCAGCGCCCTGTCGATCCCGCGGTGGAGCCTGTCCGCCTCGCCCTGCCACGCCGCGACGGCAGCCCTGGCGACCGCCAGGTCCAGCTCCTGCGCGGCGTGTGGCACCTCGCCGAGGTCGTCGAGGAAGCGGCTGGCCGTGGTCGCGTACTCGCGGAGGTCGTAGGCGAGAACGTCCGCGTTCGCGAGACGCAGCGCCAGCCGTCCCCAGACCTCGACCATCGCCGTCATGTACCGGTAGCCGGGGTCGCCGAAGTGCTCCATCCAGTAAAGGTTGTCGTACCGGGAGTGGTAGACGCCGTACGGCCCATCGAAGTTGAGGTCGGCCACCGGCACGCCCAGGAAGTTGAGGAAGACCGTGTAGTCGGAGCCGCTGCCGAGGTCGTTCTCGATCAGGGAGCCGGCCGCTCCCCCCTCCCCGGCGGACGACGCCGCACGCTGCCTCCACGCCTCCAGGATGCTGCGGCCGCTTCCAGGATCCATCACGTCGCCGGCGACCTCCAGGATCGTCGGGTTGAGGCTCGCCACCGCGCTGACCTCGAAGTCCGGACCGCTGGTCGAGCTGTCCACGTTGAGGTACGCCACAGCCCCCGTGCCGAGCTCGCCGGCGAACTGCTCGCCCCACTCCGTGGAGCCCGTGAGGTGCCACTCCTCCGCGTCCCAGCTCGCGAAGACCAGGGTCCGCCGCGGCCGGTCGCCAGTGCGCGCGAGCTGGCCGAGCACACGCGCCGCTTCGAGCAGGCTCGCCGTGCCGCTTGACGGGTCGACGGCGCCGTAGACCCACGCGTCACGGTGGTTGCCGAGGATGACCATCTCGTCCGGCGCCACCGAGCCTCGAATCCGGCCCTCGACCACCCAGATCGGCCGCGTCCCGCCGTCCATGTCGATCTCGACGTGCAGCTTCGCCGGGCCCGGGCCGACGTGATAGGTGATCGGCAGCGCGCCGTGCCAGGCAGGCGGCGCCACCGGGCCGCCGAGACGCTCGAGGATCGGTTGCGCGTCACGCCACGACATCGGCACGGCCGGGATGCGCGGGACCGAGCGCGCCTCTGACTCGGCGATCCTCTTCGCCCCCTCGACCGACGGCCAGCCCGGGGTGAGCGGGTCTCCCGGGACGATGAAGTCGTAGCTGATCGCCCCGCGCTGGATGTGGCTCTCCGGGCCCCAGGGGCCGCGCGGGTAGACATCCCCTCGGCGGTAGCCGTCGTCCATCGGGTCGGAGTAGATGATCAGAGCCGCCACCCCGCGCCGCTCGGCCTCCCAGGCCTTGAAGCCCCGGTAGCTGTACGGCTCGGAGTAACGGACGATGGCGATCTTGCCGCGCGGATCGATGCCCTGCGCCTCGAGCCAGTCGTAGTCCTCGGGATTGCCGCTGTGGGCGTAGACGACGTCGGCGGTGACGTCGCCGGACGCCGACATGCCGAGGTAGGTGGGTCCCATGTCGGCGGCATCCGAGCCCTTGCCCTCCGGGTCAGCGTCCTCCTGCAGCGCGAAGACGCGCACCTCCGGCTCGACCATCGACACCGCGACCTTGCGCGGCAGCGGCAGCAGCACGTCGTAGCGGTGGATCGCGACCTGCTCGAGGCCGTACTCGACGAAGCGGGCGCGGACGACCTCGGCGAGCTCCCGGTTCCGCTCGGACCCTGACGGGTGCGGCTCCTCGGTCAGGACCCGGAAGTGCCGCGCGGTGCTCGCGGGGTCGAGGAGAGCCGCCAACCGTTTCTCGAGCCCCCGCTCGCGGGCGCTGGCGGCGGCCGTGAAGCCGGGGATCGGAGCGTTGCCGGGTTCGGGCTGACCGCCGGCCGCGATCCCCAGGCCGGCCAACGGCAGGAGGCACGCGAGTGACAGCCAGGGCGCCGTCATGATCCGCTCGGTCCCGCTGGTCTGGTTGGGCCGAGGTAGGTGTCGAACCAGGCGAGGAAACGCCGGTACAGGTCCCTGTTGTAGGACGGCGTCTCGAACTCGTGGAACTCGCCCGGGTAGACCACCAGCTCGGTCGGTACCCCGAGCCGCTTGAGCGCCTGGTAGAGCTGCTCGGAGTTGACGATCGGCACGTTCCAGTCCTGCTCGCCGCCGACGATCAGGGTCGGCGTGACCACCTTGCCGACCTGGAAGTAGGGCGACAGCTTCTGGTAGAGGTCCGGGTTCTCCCAGGGCAGCCCGAGCTCGTACTCCCACCACAGCTGGTACTCGTCGTGGCCGTAGTTGACGATGTAGAGAGCCGTGCTCGCACCGGTGTAGGCCGCCTTGAAGCGGTCGGTCTTGGTGATCACGTGGTCGGTCAGCATGCCGCCATAGGACCAGCCGCCGACCGCCAGCCGGTCGGGGTCGGCGTAGCCGCGGGCGATGGCGTCGTCCACCGCCGCCATCACGTCCTCGAAGTCCTTCTCGCCCCAGGCCTGCCAGATGGCGGTGCAGAAGTCCTGGCCGTAGCCGGCCGAGCCGCGCGGGTTGGCCATGATCACGACGTAGCCGGCGCCGGCGAAGAGCTGGGCCTCGAAGTGGAAGCCGAAGTCGTACTGCATCATCGGCCCGCCGTGGATGCGCAGGACGGCCGGGTAGCGGACGCCCGCGGCGAACCCGGGCGGCTTGACGATGAAGCCCTCGATCTCGGTGCCGTCCTTGCTCGCAAAGTGCACGTTCTCGACCTCACCGAGCCGGATCGAGGCGAGCACCTGGTCGTTGGTGCGGGTGAGGCGAGCGAGCCGTCCCTGGTCGAGCAGGAAGACCTCCGCAGGCAGCTGCGGCTCGGAGACGACGGCCGCGATCTGCCCCGACCGGCCGACGTCGAACTCCCCCACCGAGCGGGGTCCGCCGATCGCGCGCTCGAGCGGGCTGCCGTCGACCGGCACCCTGGCCAGGTACTGCTCGCCGCTGTCCTCGACTGCGGCCAGAACCGATCGGCCATCCGCCGAGAACTCAGGGTAGAAGGTATTGCGGTCGAGGGCGCGGGTCAGGACGGTCGTCATGCCGCCCGCGGCAGGCGTCACGGCCAGGTGGTTGAATGCGTACACGATCGCGGCGACGTCGGTGGCGGTGGTGTGAGCGATCAGGGCGCCGTTGGGCGAGAACGCCGGCGCGGCATCCGGGCCGGGGTTGGTGGTGACCTGGAGCAGCGTCTTGCCCTGGTCGGCGGCGTCCGCGGCGACCACCCAGATGTCGGTGTTGTAGTTGCTGTCGGGGTCGGAGGAACGGTTGCTGGTGAAGGCGATGCGGCGACCGTCGGGCGACCAGGCGGGCTCGCTGTCGTCGTAGTCCCCCGAGGTGATCTGGGTCATGGCCCTGGTCGCTACGTCGAGCACGTAGAGGTGGGTGCGCTGCCGGTCGAGGTAGCCGACGTAGTCGAGCTTGAACTGGCGGCGGTTGATCACCCACGGCAGCGGGTTCTTCGGCTTCTTCTCGCCGCGCTTGACCGCCAGCTCCTCGGGGGTGGGGTCCTGCAGCACCAGCACCATGCGCTGGCCGTCCGGCGACCACTCGTAGTCACGCACCCCCTGCGCGGTGTCGGTCAGCTGCACCGCCTCGCCGCCCTCGCGATAGAGCGTCCACACCTGGTCCTCACCCTCCTCGGGCGCGGCCAGGAAGGACAGGTAGCGGCCGTCCGGGCTCCACCGCGGGTGCGAGGCCGACCGCTTCGCGCCCGTCATCGGCACCGGCTCCCCGCCGGCCGCCGGGACCATCCAGATGCGGTCCATCGCCGCATCCTCCTCGAGGTCGGGGGTGGTGACGGTGTAGGCCACCCAGCGCCCGTCCGGGCTGATCTGCGGCTCGTCGACGGTGCGGATTCGGAAGAAGTCGTCAACGGCCAGGTTTCGAGGCGTCGCCGCCGGTTTCACCGCGCTCTGGTCCTGGCCGAGAGCGAGGCTGGCCGTCAGTGAGATCAGCAGGGTGCAGGTGCCGACCCACAACCTCAGAAGGTGGTGCCCCATGGTCACTCCTTGCTCAGAGCGTCATCGTCAGACGCGGTCGCTCCGGATTTCGTTGCTGCCGACATTCACGGCTGCCGATTGTAGCTTTCCGCACGCCGTCCGGCGAGAATAGGCTCGGAAATCGACCCTCACACAGTGCGAGGAGTTCGTGGAAGACCCTGCGATCCCGAGGAAGCCCGCATGACAGAGTTCCTCACCCTCGCCGAGGCGGTCACCAGGTACGTCCGACCGGGCTGCTCGGTGGCAGCCGAGGGGTTCACCCACCTCATCCCGCACGCCGCCGGGGCCGAGATCATTCGCCAGGGGATCCGCCATCTCACCCTGATCCGCATGACCCCCGACATCATCTACGATCAGATGATCGGCATGGGGTGCGCCGACAAGCTGGTCTTCTCGTGGGGCGGSAACCCGGGGGTCGGKTCCCTGTTCCGMCTCCGCGAKGCCTWCGAGAACKCSGTGCCGCACGCCATCGAGTTCGAGGAGCACTCCCACGCCGCGATGGCRAAYGCSTACGCSGCCGGSGCGGCCGGGATGCCGTGCGCGGTYTTCAAGGGCTACCGCGGCACCCARTACCCCGAGGTCAAYCCGAACATCCGCTTCATCGCCTGCCCCTTCACCGGCGAAGAGTTGACGGTGATCCCGGCCCACCGGCCTGACGTCGCCATCATCCACGCGCAGCGCGCCGACCGACACGGCAATGTCTGGCTGACCGGCATCCTGGGTGTGCAGAAGGAGGCGGTCCTCGCCGCCACGCGCAGCATCGTGACCGTCGAGGAGATCGTCGACGGCGTCGACCAGAGCGGCGGCGGCACCGTGATCCCGCACTGGGCGATCGACGCGGTGTGCGCGGCCCCGTTGGGCGCTTTTCCCTCGTACACGGAGGGCTACTACGACCGGAGCAACGCCTTCTATCAGAAGTGGGGGGAGATCAGCCGGGAGTACGACCGGTTCTGCGAGTGGATGCAGCACTACGTGGTCTCGAGCGACGACTTCATGCACTTCCTCGCCAGGCTGAAGGATGACGGCTATGTCTGACCGAGCCTACGAGCCGGAAGAGATGATGGTCGTGGCCGCGGCGCGGCTGCTCGAGGCCGACGACGTCGTGTTCATCGGCATCGGTCTGCCGAGCAAGGCCGCCAACCTGGCGCGGCGGACGCACGCGCCGGACCTGGCGATGATCTACGAAAGCGGCACGCTCGACACCCGGCCCACGGTGCTGCCGCTGTCGATCGGCGACCCGGAGCTGAGCCGGACCGCCCGGGCGGTGGTGGCGGTCCCGGAGATGTTCAACTACTGGCTGCAGGGCGGGTGGATCCGGACCGGCTTCCTCGGCGCCGCCCAGATCGACCGCTTCGGAAACCTCAACTCCACGGTCATCGGCGACTATCGCCGGCCCAAGGTGAGGCTGCCCGGCGCCGGCGGGGCGCCCGAGATCGCGGGCTTCTGCCACCGCACCCTGGTCCTGCTTCGCCAGAACCCGCGGAGCTTCGTGGAGAAGCTCGACTTCGTGACCACCGTCGGCACGGTGTGCGGCGGACGGTCGCGGCAGGAGCTCGGGCTGCCCGGCCAGGGCCCGCAGGCTGTGATCACCGAACTCGGGATCCTCGCGCCCGACACCGGCAGCGGCGAGCTCGTGCTGACCCATCTCCATCCCGGCGTTTCGGCGGAGGTCGCGATCGAGGCCACGAGCTGGCCGTTGAGGGTCGCGGCGGAGCTCGTACGGACCGAGGAGCCGACGGCGAGAGAGCTCGACATCCTGCGCTCCTTGCTGCCTTCAGAGCAGTCGAACATCGCCGAGCTGATAGCCACCGCCGCGAGGGGCGTCCGGTGATCGCGACCGGAACGGCCCGCGAGTGAGAGGAGACGACATGGCCGAAGCCTTCCTCTGCGATGCCATCCGAACGCCGGTTGGCCGCTACGGCGGCGGCCTCGCGATGGTCCGGACCGACGACCTGGCGGCGATCCCGATCCGCGCCCTCCTGCAGCGCAACCCGAGCGTCGACGTGGCTGCGATCGACGACGTGGTCTACGGCTGTGCCAACCAGGCCGGCGAGGACAACCGMAACRTCGCRCGRATGGCGCTCCTGCTCGCCGGSCTGCCGGTCGAGGTCACCGGCACGACCGTGAACCGGCTGTGCGGGTCCGGGATGGATGCCGTGGGCATCGCGGCGCGCGCCATCGCCTCGGGCGAGCAGGATCTGATCATCGCCGGCGGCGTCGAGTCGATGTCGCGGGCGCCCTTCGTCATCGGCAAGGCGGCCACTGCGTTCAGCCGCGAGGCGCAGATCTTCGACACGACCATCGGCTGGCGCTTCATCAACCCCCTGCTCGAGCGGCAGTACGGCGTCGACTCGATGATGGAGACGGCCGAGAACGTGGCCGCGGAGTTCGGCGTCTCCCGCCAGGACCAGGATCAGTTCGCCGCCTGGAGCCAGGCCAAGGCCGAGGCGGCGAGAGCAACGGGGACCCTCGCCGAGGAGATCACCCCGGTCACCCTGCCTCGTCGCAAGCAGGACCCCCTGGTGGTCGACGCCGACGAGCACCCGCGTCCAGGCACCACGGTCGAGGAGCTGGCGAAGCTACCGCCGCTGGTCAGGGATGGCGGCACGGTCACCGCCGGCAACGCCTCGGGAGTCAACGACGGCGCCTGCGCGCTCCTGGTGGCGTCCCGAGCTGCCGCCGCACGGAACGGGCTGCGGCCGCGGGCTCGCATCGTGGCGACGGCGGCCGCCGGTGTCGCCCCCCGGATCATGGGCATCGCGGCGGCGCCGGCGGCCAGGAAGGTCCTCGCTCGAGCCGGGATGACCATCGAGGCGATGGACGTCATCGAGCTCAACGAGGCGTTTGCCTCGCAGTCGCTGGCGGTCATTCGCGAGCTCGGGCTTGCCGACGACGATGAGCGCGTCAACCCCAACGGCGGCGCCATCGCCATTGGGCATCCGCTCGGGATGAGCGGCGCGCGCCTCGTGACCACGGCGCTCTACCAGCTGCTGCGCTGCGGTGGACGCTTCGCACTGTGCACCATGTGCATCGGAGTCGGGCAGGGCATCGCCGCCATCATCGAGCGCGTCGGTGACGACTGATCCACGAACGGAGTAGGATCGACGAGATGATCCCGGAACGGCGCAGCGTGCTCCACAGCTGGTGCGTTCAAGCCGAGTGGGACGCACCCACGATCGTCGGCGGCAAGGGGGCGTGGTTCTGGGACGCGGACGGTCGCCGCTACCTGGACATGAGCAGCCTGGCCGAGTGCATGAACCTCGGCCACCAGCACCCGGCCCTCATCCGCGCCATCCGGAAGCAGGCCGAGCGGCTGTGCTTCGTGACCGCGGCCTGGGGCGCCGAGCCGCGGGCGCGCCTCGCGGAGCGGCTGCTGGAGACGTCGGGGTTCGAGGGCGGGAGGGTCTTCTTCAGCCTGGGCGGCGCCGACGCCAACGAGCACGCGGTGAAGTTCGCCCGCCAGGCCAGCGCCAAGCCACGGGGCTGGATCATCACCCGCGACCGCTCCTACCACGGCGCCACCTTTGGGGCCATGGCGCTCTCGGGAGACTCCCGCACCCAGTACTACATCGACCCGCAGGACCTGCAGGTCGTGCACGTGCCGCCACCCTACGCCTACCGCTGTCCCTTCGGCTCGGCTTCCGACGAGGAGTGCGGCGAACGGAGCGCTCGCCACATCGGACGCATCATCGACGACTACGGCTCCGTTCAGGTGGCCGCGGTGCTGATGGAGCCCGACGCCGGCACCAACGGCATCGTCGCGCCGGACAACTACTGGCCCCTGCTGCGGCGGGAGACCCGCGATCGCGGCGTGTGGCTGATCGCCGACGAGGTGATGAGCGGGTTCGGGCGCTGCGGGGAGTGGTTCGCCTGGCAGCGCTACGGCGAGGCCGGCCGACCGGACCTGATGACCCTGGCCAAGGGCCTGACCGGCTCGCACCTGCCCCTCGGCGCCGTGGTCCTGTCGCGAGAGGTCGCCGCCAGCCTCGAGACCGAGACGCTGTCCACGGGCCTCACCTACTGCGGCCATCCCCTGGCCTGCGCCGCCGGGCTCGCGGCCCTTCAGGCCTACGAGGACGAGAAGCTGATCGAACGGTCGCGCAGCCTGGGAGCGCGCCTCCATGCCGAGCTGTGGGCCATGCGGGACCGCGTCCCCGTCATCGGCGATGTGCGCGGCGGGCACGGGCTGTTCGCGGTCGTCGAGYTGGTCCGSGACCGCGCCACCCGGGAGCCGGTCTCGCCCTGGCCCTCGAGACACCCCTCGCTCGCGGCCTTCGTCGACCGGGCTCGAGAGGAAGGCGTTTCGTTCGCCACCCGCGGCAACCTCGTCATCCTCGCGCCGCCGCTGGTGATCSAGGAGGAGGACCTGATGGACGCGCTCGCGTTGATGGAGCGGCTGCTCAGGCAGCTGGAGTGGTCATGACCTTCAAGCTCACCTACTCCACCATGTTCGACCCGCCGGAGGAGATGCACGCGCGCTTCGAGGCGGCCCTCGCCGAGGTGCGGTGCGGGTTGGGGGCCACCCACGCGATGCACATCGACGGCGCCGACGTCGCGGGCGCGCGGACTTCCGAGAAGCGGAGCCCGGTGGATCGGCGTCTGGTCCTCGGGCACTTCCCGGTCGGGGGGGCCGCCGATGTCGAGCGGGCGGTGGCGGCTGCCAAGCGGGCGTTCCCTGCCTGGAGCATGACGCCGCCCGAGCAGCGGCTGCGGCTCGTGCGGAGGGTGGCGGGGCTGATCGAGGAGCGGGTCTACCACATCGGCGCGGCGCTCGCGCTCGAGGTCGGCAAGAACCGCATGGAGTCCCTCGGCGAGACCCAGGAGACCGCCGACTTCTTCACCTGCTACGCCGCGGAGCTCGAGCGCAACCAGGGCTATGACCTGGCCCTCCCGGACGACCCGCTGCCGCACCATCGCTCGCACAACCGCTCGGTTCTGAAGCCCTACGGGGTGTGGGGCGTGATCGTGCCCTTCAACTTCCCGCTCGCCCTCGGCGGCGGGCCGACCGCCGCGGCCCTGGTCACCGGCAATACCGTCATCCTCAAGGGCGCGACCGACACTCCCTGGGCCGGCCGCCTGCTCGCCGACTGCATCCGCGATGCCGGATTCCCGGATGGCGTCTTCAACTACGTCACCGGCCCCGGCAGCGTCGTCGGCGAAACGCTGATCCACCATCCCGACCTCGCCGGGGTGACCTTCACCGGCTCCTACGAGGTGGGCATGCGCCTGTATCGGACCATGGCCGGCGGTGCCTACCCGCGTCCCTGCATCACCGAGATGGGCGGCAAGAACGCCTGCATCGTGACCGCCCACGCCGACCTCGAGCGCGCGGTGACCGGCATCGTGCGCTCGGCGTACGGGCTCACCGGCCAGAAGTGCTCGGCCCTCTCGCGGGTCTACGTCCAAGAGTCCGTGGCGGATGTTCTCCTGGAGAGGGTCGTGGCAGCGACCCGGGCCGTGACGGTCGGCGACCCGACCCGRCGCGAGATCTGGATGGGGCCCGTRATCAACGAGGGCGCCGCCGAGAGCTTCACCCGATACTGCGCCGAGATCGAGAAGTGGGGTGGCCGGGTCCTGATCGGGGGCACGCGTCTGGTCGAGGGGGACCACGCCCACGGCCATTTCGTGGCGTGCACCGTGGCCGAGGCGCCGGCTGACCACCCGCTGTTCCAGGAGGAGATGTTCGCGCCCATCCTCATGGTCTGCCGGGTCGCGGACGTGCGCGAGGGCGTCGCCCTCGCCAACTCGAGCTCTCTGGGCCTGACCGCGGGCTGCTACGGCAACGAGGAGGAGGTGCGGTACTTYCTCGACACCATCGAGGCGGGCGTCRYCTACGTCAACCGYCCCCAGGGGGCGACCACCGGCGCCTGGCCGGGCTACCAGGCGTTCGGWGGCTGGAAGGGMTCGGGCTCGACSGGCAAGGCSATCGGSTCCYWCTACTACCTGCCGCTCTACYTGCGCGAGCAGTCGCAGACGGTGGTCGAGTGAACCGGCGGAACCCGCCGTGTCGCAAATCAGCGTGAGGCGAGCGGCGAAGGCGCCCTCAGACCTCGCACGAGCTCGGGAGGCTCAGCACTAAGTGCACCTACGGAGTGCTCGGGGGCGGCCGGCAGAGAACCGCCGCAGCCTACGACATGGTGAAGCTCGGGGACGCCAAGGCGGTGCGGATCGCCGACGTTGACCGGGCAGCCGCCAGAGCTTGCGCCGACCGGGTCAACCGCATGCTGCAACACCGACGTCGTCCGCGGCGTCGAGCTCAACCTCACCGACGAGCGCTCGGTCGGTCGTTCCTCTCCGACGTCGACTCCTTTCTCTCTGCCGTTCCCTACTGGCTCAACCCGAAGATCACCGAGGTGGCGATCCGCGCGCGGGCCTCGATGTGCGACCTCGGCGGCAAGACCGATCTGGTGCTGGACCAGCTCAAGCTCGACGGCGCCGCCGCCGCCGGCATCTCGGTCGTGCCCGACTGCGGCCAGGTCCCCGGCATGGGCACCTCGCTCATGGTCTACGCCATGTCGCTGCTCGACCGGACCGACCACGTCTTCATGTGGGACGGCGGCAACGACCAGCACCCGCGGCCGCCGTTCAACTACATCTCCACCTTCAACATCGCCGGCCTCACCAACGAGTACTACGGCGAGGCCGTCTTCCTCAGGAACGGCGAGGTCACCCGCGTGCCCACCTTCCTGCGCGGGGACTACGAGGAGGTGGAGTTCCCGGCGCCGATCGGCACCATGGAGGCCTTCGTCGCCGGCGGCGGGACCTCGACCGCGCCCTGGACCTTCGAGGGCAAGGTCCAGACCTTGCAGAACACGACCCTGCGCTGGAAGGGCCACTTCGAGCAGTGGAAGACGGTGATGGACATGGGCCTCATGGACCTCGAGCCGGTCCTCGTCAACGGCGTGCCGGTGGTGCCGCGAGACGTTCTCCACGCGTGCGTCGGGCCGAAGATCACGGCCGGGCCCGACGACCGCGACTTCGTCATCGTGCGCGTCAAGGCGATCGGCGAAAACGACGGCAGACCTGCGGAATCGCTGGTGGAGTTGATCGACTACCAAGACGAGGAGACCGGATTCACCGCGATGGAGCGTATGACCGGCTGGGACGGCGCCATCGTGGCCATCATGAACGCCCGCGGCATCACCCCGCGCGGCGTCAAACCGGTGGAGGTTGCCGTGCCCGCGAAGTCGTTTGTCGACGAGCTGAGGCGGCGCGGCTTCGCGCTGACCGAGCAGGTCACCGTTCGTTGACGATCACCGGCGTCGCCCTTCATCACGATCCGGGCTCGCGGCCCCGACCTGAAAGGCCGCCGTCAGTCCGCGATCGTCGGGCTGGCGAACGATGCCGTCATTATCGTCGAGCTGACCGGGAACGACGTTCACCCTGAAGGCGGGCCCGATCTCAGAATCTGGTACACCGCCTTCGAGATCTGGATATCCTGGACGGCGACACCCGTGAGGTCGGCGACGGTGATCTGGGAGTCGGTGGTCCGCCGGAGCGCCGGATCGGCGATGACCTTGCCGAGCTCGAGGACATCGCCTTCCTGCAACACGCCCGCCCTCAGCGCGTGATGGATCTCGCCCCGCAGTCGACACTGCTCGATGCTGTCAGCAACGACCAGATCCGCCATCTGCAGGATCGTGGGCTCGAGTTCGTTCTTCTCCCTGGTATCGGAGCCCATCGCCGTGATGTGCGTGCCCTTCCTGATCTGCTCGGCACGCAGCAGCGGGCTGCGGCTCGGGGTGGCGGTGACGATGAGGTTGCAGGTGGCGGCAATCTCGTCACCGTCCAGGGTGGTCCGGATTGAAAGTCCGCGTCCGCTCATGGCCTCGCGATAGGCCGCGAGCTCCTCCTCGCTGGTCCCCCAGACAACGACCTCCCGGCAGTCAACGATCGGCAGCAGCGCCTCGACCTGCATCTTGCCCTGCACCCCGGCGCCGAAGACCCCGATCCGTTCTACCGTTTTCGGGGCAAGGTACCTGGCGACCACCGCGCCGGCCGCCGCCGTTCGCACATTGGTGAGATGGCACTCGTCGAGGAGGATGCACTCCAGCTGAGCGGTCTTCTGGCTGAACACCAACATCAAGCCGTCGGCCGGGGGCAGGCCGAGCTTGACGTTGTCAGAAAAGCCCGACGCAACCTTGATGACGAAGTAGTCGTCGTGCTTGATGTAGCCGTACTTGATGTGGACGTCGCCGGGCGGGTCCTCGAAGATCAGCTCCCCGACCGGCGGCACCACGACCTTGCCCTCGGAGTAGGCGACGAAGCCCTGCTCGATCGCTGCGGTCACGTCAACCCGCCGCAGGGCCTCTTCGATCTGCTCGCGGTTGAAGATCGCTGGCATGACTCCCTCCTCACGAAACCGGCTGGCGGCGCAGCACCATACCGGGTTTCCGCCCGCTCGCGCGGCCGTCCTGGTACACCAGACGACCGTTGACCCACACCATTTCGATCCCGATCGACGTGGAATGCGGCTGCTCGGGCGTCGCCCGGTCGAGCACAGTGGCSGGGTCGAACAGCACSAGGTCGGCGAACGCGCCGGYGGCGATCCGGCCGCGGTCCCGGAGCCCCAGGTTCGCTGCAGCTCGTCCGGTCATCTTGTAGATCGCKTCCTCGAGGGTGAGGACCCGGCGTTCGCGGACGTAGCGGCCGAGCACCCGCGTGAACGACCCGTAGCCGCGGGGATGGGCCCCGTCGAGCTCGCCGTCGGTGCAGAAGTTGAGGAACGGCCACGTCATCAGGCGCTCGATGTCGCCCTCCACCATGCTGGTGGCGATCACGTCTGCAACGCGCGTTTCGTCGACCTCGGGGCCCGACTTGAGCCACAGGGTCTCTGCCTCTCGACTCAGGTCCATCAGCGTCGCGGCCGGATCGGTGCCGCGCAGCGCCGCGATCTCGGCGAGGGTCTTGCCGGCCAGCTCCGGGTCTGGTGCGAAGACCGTGAACAGCATCTGGTCCGGTGCGGTGATCTCGTCGACGGCGAACAGCGCCACCCGCCGGTCGTCGAAGTCTCGGTCCGGGAACAGGATCGTCGGGGTCGACTGCCAGTAGGTGTAGGGATAGAGGTCCACCGTCACGTCGATGCCCGAGGCCCGCGCCGCGTCGAGTGCGGCGAGCAGGCGGTCGGTCTGCCCGTGCACGCTTCGCATGGCGAGCTTGACGTGCGAGACCTGGACCGGCAGGGCGGCCTCGCGGCCGATCGCCAGGATCTCATCGATCGCCTCCCAGAAGCGCCGGTCCTCGCTGCGGATGTGGCTGATGTAGCGACCTCCGTGCGCCGCCGCCACCCGCGCCAGCGCCACCACCTCGGCGGTGGTCGAGTAGATCCCGGGTTTGTACTCGAGACCGGTGCTGAGCCCGAGAGCGCCGGCATCCATCTCCTCGCCCAGCAGACCCTCCATGCTCTCGATCTCGGTGGCGGTGGCGGCGCGCGTGAAGTCCTCGCCCATCACCCGCGTCCGGAGGGTGCCGTGGCCGGCGTACGAGGCGACGTTGATGGCCGGTGGCCCGGCCTCGAGCCGCGTGAAGAAGTCGCGCAGCGGCAGCCTCGAATCCCCGTCCTGGCCCACTACCGTGGTGGTGATGCCCTGGCTGACGGCCGCCACGGCGTCACCAAGATCAAAGATGGCGTCGTCGTCGTGGCTGTGGCTGTCGATGAAGCCCGGCGCGAGTGCCAGACCGGACGCGTCCACCACCGGCTCGCCGGCTGCCGGCTCGAGGTCGCCGACCGCGGCGATCCGGGCGCCCTCGATGCGGATGTCGGCCGTGAATCGGGGTTTCCCGGTCCCGTCCACCACGGTGGCGTCCGTGATCAAGCTCGACGGATAGAAGATGTCGGTGATCCGGCCGGCGAAGTCTTCACCGTCGAACTCGTCCAGATTCGACAGCACGATGACGGTGAACCGGCGCTCCGGATAGCGGACGATGAAGGTGCTGAAGCCGACCCAGCCGCCGGCATGGTAGACGCGATGGCCGAGTCCGCCGTAGCGACCGAGCCGCCAGCCGAATCCGTAGGGGTAGTGCTCGCCCGAGGTGAGTTGGACCGGGGACCACGCCGCCTTGAGGGTCGAGCGGCGCACCAGACTCCCGGCCTCGAGCGCGCGGTCCCAGCGCGCCAGGTCTTCCACCGATGAGTAGATGCTGCCCGAGCCGACGATGTGGTTGAGCGGGTGGTGGTCCAGCAGCTCGAAGCGTCCGTCCTGCCGCGTGTAGCCGCGGGCGCGGTGCGCGATCTGAGGCTCCGAGCTGTCGCGCACGACTGTGCCGCTCATCCCCAGGGGCGCGAAGATATTGTCGTGGAGGAACTCCCCGAAGCCCTGTCCCGAGGCCCGCTCCACCACCAGCGCCAGCATCTCGTAGCCGGGGTTCGAGTACTCGTAGCGCTTTCCGGCGGGGAACAGCGGCTCCCCCCACCCGGCCAGAAAGCGCATCGCCTGCTCGGTGTCGGGCATGGTTTCCCCGGCCTGCTGCTCGAGGGCGTCGTAGTAGTCGGGCAGCCCGGAGGTGTGGGTCAGCAGGTGGCGGATGGTGATGCGATCCCCAAATCGCGCGAGCTCTGGCAGGTACTCCACCATCGAATCGTCATACGACAGCCGCCCGCGCTCGGCGAGGATCATCACCGCCATGGCGGTGAACTGCTTCGACACCGACGCCAGCTCGAAGTTGGTCTGCGGCGTGATCGGGACGCGATGCTCGAGGTCGGCGTAGCCGTAGCCGGCCTGGTACGCGACCTCCCCGTCCCGGATCACCATGACAGCCGCACCAGGCGACTCGCCGGACGTGAAGGGCGCGAAGACCGCATCGACCTGGGCCCTGGCGTCCCGGGGCAGGCCCGGCCTGGCGTCGCCGCCTCCACAGCCGGTCAACGCGAGACAGAGCACCGAGATCAGGATGAGCGCTCCCGTCTCACCGGCCTTCTGCTGCGGTTGGCGATTCCCCGGACTCGGGTGAGCGATTCGGGTTGGACCGATGCTCATCGTCTCGCGCGTTTTCACTGGGGACTCCCCTGCTCGCGACGAGCCTGATCGATCTCGTAGGCCCGAGGGTAGCAGACAAGAAAACCGACCTGTTGACACGACGTTGAGCACGCTGCGTCTCATCGGATGGTGTCAATCAAGTGATCGTTGCCGAAGCGGCGACCAACCAGGCGCCGGATCTACTCCCGCCGCAAAATCATCGCCGAGCCGGTCTTCGGTCAGGCTCAGGAAGCGCGACACTCCCAACGCTTCTCGTCACGAGGGCTGAGAAAGGTCCGAGGTGAATGGACCGTTGTCCGCCTGTGCAGCAACCTCCTCAAGCTGGTAAAGGCCTCACCGAAGACCGCCGCAAAGCCCGCGTAGAGCGCCGACCCCCGCAGCACCTGCCCACCGAAAACCCAACGCTCGCGTCCCCAGCCCGCCATCACCATCAGTAGGGGTTCGTGCCGCAGTGGCTGTCCCCCCCCGGCCAATGCGGAGCGAATTCCTAGGGAAGCGAGGTCAACTCCTCGGCGACTCGGCGCAGCCCCTCTTCGAGGTAGTCCCGTTTCCCTCCCAGCCAGATGCGTACGTATCCCTCGAGGCCCAGGTGGATTCCGGGAACGATGAGGGTGCTCTGGTTGCGCCGAATACGTTCGACCAGCTCGAGACTCCTTGTTGGCGAGGAGTACCTCAAGAATGCGATGGCACCTGCTGCTGGGGGAATGTAGGAGAATCCTTCGCCCAATTCGGTCAGCCACTCGCTGAATATCTGTCGATTCCGCTGCAAGAGAGCGCGACAGCGTTCATAGAGTCGATCCCGGTTCTGTTCCTGAACCGCGACCCGTGCCACGGCGTCGGACAGCTTGTTCGGGCAGATGGTCACGGAATCATGCTGTGTCCAGCATTCGTAAACCAGGTCCTTCGGGCCGACAATCCAACCGATGCGAACGCCCGGAATGCCGTAGGCCTTCGACAGACCGCTGGTGACGATGACCCGATCGCTCATGCCCCAGAAACTCGTCGTCCGCGGGCCGTCTATTTCTGCCCCAAGGTAGACCTCGTCAGCGAGAAGATAAGCGCCCACCTGCTCGCAACGCCGCACGATGCGCTCCATGGCATCGGTCGACAGGACCGAACCCGTTGGGTTGTTGGGATTGGACACGTAGACGAGGCGGGTCCTGGCGTTGACGGCCCGCTCGAACTCCTCCCAATTGGGCTCCCAACGCTCATCCTGCTGCAATCGGAAGGTGTTCACCCTGGCTCCCAGACTTCGCGGCACGCCCCAGAGCTGCATGTAGTTCGGCACCTCCAGAGCGATCTCGTCGTTGCCCTGCAACAGGCTGAGGGCGACCAGGTAGTTGGCCTCCGATGTCCCGTTCGTGACCTCGACGTTCTCGGGAGTCGAACCAGGATAGATGCGAGCCAAAGCCTCCCTCAACTCCGGCGTTCCATTCGATTGGCTGTACGTCAAAGGGGTGTCCAAGGCCCAGTCCAGGTCAAACCCCATTCCCGACAGCTCGCGCAGCGTCACCGGGAGCACTCCACTCTCGCTCAAATCAAACTCAACGATGTTCTCCCAGGTCGATTGCATCCGTTCCATCTCGAAAGTCTCGATTCTCACAGCGATCTCCTCCTCACTCGCGTTTGGGCACGACGGCCTTCAGGCGGCTCTGCGACGCAACGAACCCATCCTCGAAGCTCAACCCGGTGAACCCACCGACCACATTTCATACCAAATGCCCCGGAACGGCGGACGGCAGCGAGCCACCACGTCGATCACCCGGTGGATTCGGGTGGTCGCATGCTGCGGCCGTCCGGTCTTCGGCGAGTGGAGCAACGAAGCCACGATCCCACGATCAGCGACTGTCGGACGGTGTTACCACCACGAACGGCACCCCGCTCTCCCTGGCCAGCGCGTTGAGCGCGGTGAGGTCGTCCTTCAGCAGCGCGTCGAGCTTCATCTCCTCGCTCGCCAGCGCGGCCGCCAACTCGGCGGCGACCTCGCGCATCCCCTGGGTCGGCGGGCCGTCGTGGTCGTCGGCGCTGCCGAGGAGCCAGGCGAGCCTCGAGTACAGCTTGGTTCCGCCGTCGCGGCCGGCCAGGATGTCGTAGTCGATCTCGGCGTCGGGGTTGTGGATGACCCTCTCGATGGCGTCGAGCCTGGCGATGAGCTGGTCGCCGGACGCGACGAGCTGCGCGGTCCGCGGATCGGCGCCCAGCCTCTGTTGGCGGTCCTTCAGCTGCTCGCGAACGCCGCGAATCGTCGCCACCAGGTCAGCGATCCGGGTGAGCCGGTCGCGGACCTCGAGCGCAAAGGCGAGCTGGGCCTCGAGATCACCATCCGAGGCGGTGCTGCGAGGATCGGGCTCGACCCGCAGCGGCTGGGTCAGCGAGCGACCCTCGACGGTCAGCCGCAGGGTGTAGTCCCCAGGCAGCACGAGGGGGCCGGGGCCGGGGTCGCCGGCGTCGAAGCGGGCGCCGGGAACCCGCCGCGCGCCCTCGTACCGGAGATCCCAGGCCGCGCGGTTGAGGCCGGGCTCGACCTTGAGCTCGGGCTTCGGCTCGCTGCTGGGGTCCCAGTCGGGATGGTCCGGCGCGGTGTACTGCGGCTTGAGAACGCTGCTCAGGCGCCGCACCAGCCGGCCGCCGGAGTCGAGGACCTCGAGGCTGACCTCGCCCTCGGGCTTGGCGCCGAGCGAGTAGCTGATCACCGCTCCCTGGGGTGGGTTGTCGCCGGCCCCGGCAGCGCTGCCGTAGGGTGCGGCGGCGTAGCGCCAGCGCACCGCCGGTCGGGGCTCGAACAGGTGCGCCGGTTCGGCTGCGATCTCGGGCGACCACTCGCGCACCGGCGTCAGGTCGTCGAGGACCCAGGCCGAGCGCCCGAGGGTTGCGACCACCAGGTCGTCACCGGCCACCACCAGATCGACCACCGCGACCGTGGGCAGGTTGAGCCGCAGCGACCGCCAGCCCTTGCCGCCGTCGCGCGACACCATGACCCCGCGCTCGGTGCCGAGGTAGAGCACCCCGGGGCGGCGCGCGTCCTCCCGCACCACCTGCAGGTAGACCTCGGGGTCGAGGCCCGCGGTCAGCCGCTGCCAGGTCCTCCCGAGGTCGTTGGTGGCGAACAGGTAGGGCGTCTCGTCGTCGAGCCGGTGCGCGTCCACGACCACGTAGGCGGCGGCTGCGTCCCAGCGCGACGCCTCGATGCAGCGGACCGTCGCCCACTCGGGGAAGCCTGGCGGGGTGACGTTGCTCCACGAGGCGCCGCCGTCGCGGGTGACGTGCACCAGACCGTCGTCCGACCCCGCCCAGATCAGGCCGGGTTCGAGCGCCGACTCGGCGACGGCGAAGATGGTGCTGTAGTACTCGGCGCCGGTGTTGTCGCCGGTGATCGGGCCCCCCGACCAGGCCTGCTTCGTGGCATCGTCCCGGGTCAGGTCCGGGCTGATCGCCGACCAGCTCTGGCCGCCATCGTCGGTTCGGAAAAGCCGCTCGGCGGCGTGGTAGACCACCTTCGGGTCGTGGGGTGAGATCAGGATCGGGGCGGTCCACTGGAAGCGGTGGCGCGTGTCGACCGCGCCGTGGCCATCGAAGTCGTCGGGATAGACTCCAACGTGCGGCGCCTGGCCGGTCCGCCCGTTCCAGCGCGAGAGGAAGCTCTGGTACTCGCCGGCCCACACGATGTCCGGATCGGTGGGGTCGGCGACCACGTAACCGGCCTCACCGCCGCCCACCGGGTGCCAGTCCGAGAGCAGGATGCCGCCGCCGTGGAGGCTGTTGCTCGGCCCGGAGACCGTGCCGAGGTCCTGAAGGCTGCCGAGCACCCGGTACGGCCTGCGACCGTCCACCGACAAACGGTAGAACTGCGAGATCGGCATCGGCGGACGGAGCCAGGTTGCGCCGCCGTCCTGGGAGAGAGAGACGCCGGCGTCGCTGCCGACGATCATGCGAGCGGAGTTGGCGGGGTCGATCCAGACGTCGTGGTAGTCCCAGCCGCCGCCCTTGACGGAGCGCACCGTGCGGCCGCCGTCGATCGTCTTGAGCATCGAAACCTCAGGGAACCACACCGTGTCGGCGTCGCGCGGGTCGACGGTCAGGGTCGAGTAGTACCACGCGCGCTGGCGCAAGCCGCGCGACGGGTTGACCAGGACCCAGCTCTCCCCRCCATCGTCGGAGCGGAAGAGCCCTCCGGCTTCGGCCTCGATGAGGGCGTACACCCTGGTCGACTCGCTCGCCGCGACCCGCACGCCGACCTTGCCCCACGGCGCGGCCGGCARCCCKTTGCCCTGGAGCTGCTGCCAGCTGTCGCCGCCGTCGCGCGAGACATACAGCCCGCTCCCCGGGCCGCCCGAGGTCATCCCCCACGGCCGGCGGCGCGCCTGCCACAGCCCGGCATACAGGATGCGCGGGTTTGCCGGGTCGAAGCAGACGTCGGACGCTCCAGTTTCGGCGTCCTTGTACAGGACCTGCTTCCAGGTGTTCCCTCCGTCGGCCGTGCGGTAGACCCCACGCTCGGGTCCGGGCCCGAACGGGCTGCCGAGGACTGCCGCGAAAACCACCTCGGGATCCTGCGGATGAACGGCGATGGTGCCGATCTGCCCCTCTGCGGCCCACACCCTCGACCACGACGCACCGGCATCGGTGGAACGGTAGATGCCGTTGCCTTCGCCGACATTGCCCCGGATGTTGGCCTCGCCCGACCCCACCCAGACCACGTTCGGATCGGACGGCGCCACGGCGATCGAGCCGATCGAGGAAACCGGCTGGTCGTCGAACACGGGCTTCCAGACGCTGCCGCCGTTGACCGACTTCCAGACCCCTCCTGCCGCAGTGGCTGCGAAGTAGGTCAGCGGGTCGCCGACCACGCCCGTGACCCGCGCGACCCGGCCGCCCAGCGCCGGGCCGATGGGGCGATAGTCGAGACCGCGCAGCGGATCGTTCGTGCGGTCCGCGCCGCGAGCGCCCTCGGCGAGGGCCAGGGCGGGCACCAGCAGCACCACCATGCCAACCACCAGAATCCGGCGTGAAATGGTCATCGGCGTTCCTCTCTGTGGTCATCAACCCGAGATGACGGGCATCATACCCTGCCCGTGTCGGGAGCGCAGTGCAGCCGGCGTCCTCGCGGCGCAGTGGCGCCATCGACCCGGCCCGCGGTCTGACAGTCGGCGCCCGATGGACATGCGCCTTCGAGCTGGAGGACCGGCCCCGCCTGGTGCTGCTGGAGTCCGCCGCGAGGTCATGACACCGGCAGCTGAGCACGGCGCCGGTGCGCCTCCGCGCGGAGTTCGAGCTGCGCCCTGGCTCGATCCATCGTCGGGTGCGATGCGGCTCACATTCACTCCCGTGCCGGGGAGTCCGCGGGGAAGACCCACCAGTATCGGACGACAGAGAATCGAAGTGGAGGGCCCACCCCATGCCGCGTCCGGCCATCGCGATCGTGGTTGCCGTCGCCGCAGCCGTCGTCGTGTCCGCGACCGCTCCGGTCCGCGCCCAGGGGCCGATCGTCGTCGACCACACCTGCACCGACCCGACCCTCATCCCCGGCGACTGGCTCGCGCAGGCACGGGCGCTGGCCGTGCACTACGGCCACACCTCGCACGGCTCGCAGATCGTCACCGGCCTCGCCATCTGGGACGACCTCGACCCGGCGCGCTTCGGCCACTCGGTGTTCGACGCCTCCGGCTACGAGGCACCGCCGGCGAGCCTCGATTGCGCGCCCGGCACCTTGTGCATGTTCGACGGCAACCCGCCCTACGAGACCTACATCACGCCCGAGCTGTACTGGATGACGGCCGACGGCCGGGCGCGGACCGAGGCGGTGGCCGCCACCGGCCTGTTCGACGTGTCGCTGTTCGCCTGGTGCGGGCAGCTGTGCGAGGAGGACCCGGGCCGCGACCTCTACCTCGCGACCATGCTCGGCTGGGACCTGGGCAACCCCGCCATGCGCTTCGTGCTGATGACCGGCCACGTGTGCCCGGGAAACCCGTGGGTCGACCCGCACAATGACGCCATCCGCGCCTTCACCGCGACCAACGCGATGGCCCTCTTCGACTTCAATGACATCGAGCGCTACGCCCCCGACGGGACGCCCCACCTCGACACCTCCGACTACTGCGACTGGTGCGACGCCTGGTGCGCCGACCACCCGGCCGACTGCAGCACCTTCGGCAACGGCGACCCGGACTTCTGGACCCAATGCAGCTGGGGCCACGCCCACCCGCTGCTGTGCAAGCTCAAGGGCGGCGCCTTCTGGTGGATGATGGCCCGCCTGGCCGGCTGGGACGGCCTCGTCCAGCCCCCGCTCTTCGCCGACGGATTCGAGTCCGGCGACGCCTCAGCCTGGTCGGCGGCCGTCCCCTGAGGGGTCGCGCGGCTGGCGGCAACATCCGCTCGCCGACACCGTACAAAGCTGCTGGGGAGGCGCTCCGAGAGCGGAGGGGCTGACATGAAGACGATCCGGATGGAAGAGATGAGCTGGCCCGACGTCAGGGCGGCGATGGCCGCCGGCTACACGACCGCGGTGGTTGCCGTTGGCTCCACGGAGCAGCACGGCCCGCACCTGCCGACCATGACCGACACCCGGATCGGCGACGCCACGGCCCACCTGGTGGCGCTCAAGCTCGGCAACGCCCTCCAGGCGAGGACGATCCCGGTCGGCTGCTCGGAGCACCACCTCGCGTTCGGCGCCACGGTCTCGCTCAAGAGGGAGACGCTCAAACTGATCGTGCGCGACTACGTGGACAGCCTGGTCCGCGACGGCTTTCGGCGGATCATCTTCCTGCCCAGCCACGGCGGGAACTTCGGCCCCCTCGCCGAGGCGATCGAGGACGCGAGGAAGGCGCACCCGGGCGTCGCGATCACCGGCTACACCGACCTGCTGGGAATCACGGGCTTCCTGCAGGGGGCTGCAGCCGAGTTCGGCATCTCGGCGGAGGCGTGCGGGGCTCACGCCGGTGATGACGAGACCTCGCTGATGCTCCTCCTCGAGCCCGGGCTCGTGGTCCACGAACGATTTGCCCCCGGCTATCTCGGCCCGCTCGGGGAAAAGGAAGTCCAGACCATCTTCGAGCGCGGGATGCCGGCCCTGACCGAGAACGGCGTGCTCGGAGATCCGCGGCAGGCCTCGGCGGAGAAGGGCGAGGTCTACCTCGAGCGGCTCGCGAGCTTCCTCGTCGAGCAGGTCGGCTGAGGCTGCCTCTCCCGCCCGCCGCGGCACCGCGGCACCCGCCGCCGCCACGCCACCGCGCCCCCTCGAAAAGAAAAGGAGCCGACAGCCGTCGGCTCCGCGGTTTTCCCCAGCTTTGTGGCGACAGCGTTACATGCGGCGAAAGACCGCAATGCCGAGCCCGAGCATCGTCAGAGCAAGACCACCCAGTCCCACCAACGGCAGGGAACTCCCGGTGTGGGGCAGCTCGGCCGGCGGAGCCGCCGCCTTGGGGGCCGGCGCCGCCACAGGGGCAGGTGCCGGAGCCGGCGCCGGGGCCGCGTGGACCGGGGCCGCGCCCGCTACAGCGATTTCCTGTTCCGTGACGTCTGTCACCCCACTGTGCACGATGTACGCGGTGATGTACTGTCCCGCCTGCACGTTGTCGTAGCGCACTTCCTTGCCGTCCGCCATGAGCTTGACGTTCTCTGGGACCTTGTTGAACTGCTTGTACTTCCCATCCTCACCGCGGAGGACGATCGTCTGACCGCTGCGCTTCACGACGTAAGCCTTCTTCACCTCGGTGACCTCCACCGTTTCCGGCGTGGTTGTCGTCATGATGGTGGCCGTCAGCTCGGTACCCGGCGTGAGCGCACTGACCGGGACCTCTTTCCCATTGACGTTGAACATGAAGCCTTCGGGAACATCGATGTCCTTGTACTGCCCATCAGCCATCTTGACGACGAGGTGATTGCCGTACACCTGCATGACGACTCCGCGCTTGACCTCGACCGAGGCTGTCTGCGCGCTGGCAATCACCGCTCCCAGAACCAGCACCGCAATCATGACCGTGACGATTCTCCCGTTCCGTGACATTACCCTGCTCCCTTCAGTTCGTCTCTGTTTGTTGATCAGCGGGCCGTGTCTCTCCCGGCCCGTCCCAGTTCCACCAATCTGCCTCGACGAATCCGGCGTTGTCGGTGAAAGGAATCTACAACCGATGAAACCCTGTCTCCAATCCGTATTTCTACGGGGAGCGAGTTCCACCAAGGCGTTGCTGGGGAGACGCGCCCAGACTGCTCGGCCCGGACAGGCGCCATCGGTCCGCGGGTCAGCGCGGGTGCAGCGGCCCGGCTACGGGATCGTGGCGCTCCATGCGGTCGTGTCGCCGGACTCGAAGGAGTCGGCGAAGATCGACGGGTCGACGAACTCCACCGCGAGGCCCTTGATGCAGAAGTTGGCCGAGTCGTTGTCGACCCAGAGGTCGTGCCAGACGCCGCCGCTGCGGTAGAAGCTCTGGTCGGGGTCTGCGGACGACGGCACCCAGACCCTGGACTCCGAGCCGAGCAGCACCGGCACCTCCGAGGAGCGATCGTAAGGCTGGCCACCGGCCGACAGGCTCAGGTAGATGTAGAAATCGTCCCCAGCCGTGAGCGCCACCGGTGAGGGGAGGTCCACGGTGTGGAAGCCCTCGTCGGTGAAGCTGCCGCTCACGGTGGCCAGCTCGTCCCACAGCTCGCCGGCCTCGAAACGGTCGTAGACCGTGACCGTGTAGCTCACGTCCTCGGTTGCGGTGAAGAAGCTCACCGCCGCCAGGTGCTCGTTGTCGGCCGCGGTGAAGGCGTTGAAGGCCTCGCTGACATCGGTGCGGGTGTCCCTCCAGCCGTGGTAGTCGTGCCGGTAGACGCGGTCGTACTGGAGCGGCTCGACCTCCTGGAACGACACCGCGCCCATCTCCGGGTGCTGGCCCGCCCACTTGTCGTAGTAGGAGATCCAGAAGTAGCCGTCGTAGCCCCACCACGTACCCCAGCTGTTCTTCACCAGCCAGGCGCCCGGCAGCGGCGCCTGCGTGACGCGCGCGTCGTCCCAGCCCACGATCGCCACCGCGTGATTGGGGTCCATCGTGCTCGCCGGCGGCTGGTAGTGGTTGTAGCTGGCGTCAATGAACTGGGAGCTGTACGCCATGCAGGTGCCCATGACGCCGTACTCCATGACCGCCGCCTTCAGGGTGTCGATGTTGCTGAGGTCGGGCTGGGCAACGTACCAGGCAATGTGGCGCGGGTAGAAGTAGTGGAAGCTGGGGTCGCTGCGCGGTGGTGGGTTGTCGTAGGACTGGCCGTCGACGTCGCGCACCGCGCCCTCGGCCCGGGAGAGGTAGGCGGAGGTGACCCGGTAGTCACCACCCATGTGCACCTCGAGCCCGGTGCCGGTCGGCGGGTCGACGTCGTCGTTGTTGTGCTGGTTGAAGCCGTTCCACCAGTCGAGGTGGTACTCGGCGAGGTTCGGCTCGCCGACCTCGCCGGCCGCGGCCCAGGCGCCGGTCATCAGCAGGTTGCCCTCCATGGCGGCCATCGCCCCGTGGGTCCAGCAGGTGCCGCCCTGCTGCTCCTTGACCGAGGTGACGTAGTTGACGCCACCTACGTCGCGCAGATCGAAGCTGCTCGGGAGCTGGGCATGGGCGAGCGCCGTGCTCACAAGGACGACGACGGATGCGGCGAGTGCTTTACGCATGGACAGTCCCCCCGGAGTCGGCGACAGCAGCCCCGTGCCGACCTCGCGCCAAGTGTAGCAGCGGCGACCGCCCGCGCTGGGCCTCGAAGGGGCGACCGGGTATAGTCGAGACAGCCCGCACGGGGGAACATCTGGTGGTCCGAGCATCCCGCACCGATCCTGCTGCACCGAGCGCCCCGGTGGCCGGCCTCTGCGTGGCGGCGCTCGGCGTGGTCTACGGCGACATCGGCACCAGCCCGCTCTATGCTCTGCGCGAGTGCTTCACCGGACAGCACCAGACGCCGGTGACCGAGGCCAACGTCCTCGGCGTGCTGTCCCTCATCTTCTGGACCCTGATCCTCGTCGTCACTCTCAAGTACACCGTCTACGTGCTGCGGATGGACAACCGCGGCGAGGGCGGGATCCTCGCCCTGATGTCGCTGCTCAAGCGCGGTCGCGGCCGCGCCGTGGACCGGCGCTCGCTGACGGTCATGCTCGGCCTGTTCGGGGCCGCGCTGCTCTACGGCGACGGCATGATCACCCCGGCAATCTCGGTGCTCAGCGCGGTCGAGGGCCTCGAGATGGCAACCCCCGTCTTCGCGCCGTATGTTGTGCCGATCACTGCGGCGATCCTCCTCGTGCTGTTCCTGGTGCAGAGGCGCGGCACGGCCGGGATCGGCGCCGTGTTCGGTCCGGTCATGGCGTTGTGGTTCGTCGCCATCGGCGTGCTCGGCCTCGCAGCCATGCTCCGGGAGCCGTCGGTGCTCGCCGCCGTCAACCCGGTCCACGCCGTGCGCTTCTTCGCCGCTCTCGGGCTGCACGGCTACCTCGTCCTCGGCGCCGTGCTGCTGGTGGCGACCGGCTGCGAGGCGCTGTACGCCGACCTCGGGCACTTCGGCCGGCGGCCGATCCAGGTCGACTGGTTCCTGCTGGTCGGGCCCTCGCTCATGCTCAACTACTTCGGGCAGGGGGCGCTGCTGCTCCGCGAGCCGGGAGCGGCCGCTAACCCGTTCTACCACCTCGCGCCGGCCTGGGGACTGCTCCCCCTGGTCGCGCTGGCCACGCTGGCCACGGTCATCGCCTCGCAGGCCGTCATTTCGGGCACCTTCTCCCTGACCCGCCAGGCGGTGCAGCTCGGCTACCTGCCCCGGACGTCCGTCGTCCACACCTCGGAAACCACGATCGGCCAGATCTACACCCCGACCGCGAACTGGCTGCTGATGGCGGCGAGCATGGCGCTGGTCTTCGGCTTCCAGCGCTCCACCAACCTGGCAGCGGCGTACGGCGTCGCGGTCACCTCGACCATGGTCGTGACCACCATCCTGGCCTACGCCCTGGTCCGCGAGAAATACCGTTGGGCGCTCGCACCCGCGCTCGCCGTCACGGCGGTCTTCCTCAGCGCGGACCTCGCCTTCTTCGGCGCCAACATCGTCAAGGTGCCCAGCGGTGGCTGGTTCCCGCTGCTGGTGGCAGCGGCCATGTTCGTGGTCATGACGACCTGGGTTGAGGGTCGCCGGGTGCTGGCCCGGCGCCTGAGCGAAGGTAGGCTGCCGATCAAGGACTTCATCAAGGACATCGCGGGGCACCCGCCGTCGCGGGTGCCGGGCACGGCCGTGTTCCTCTCGCGAACCCTCGGACGCACGCCGCCGGCGCTGCTTCACAACCTGAAGCACAACAAGGTGCTGCACGAGCGGGTGGTCATCCTCACCGTGGTCACCGAGGAGCAGCCCTATGTGAGCGACGCCGACCGCTACGAGCTCGAGGACCTGGGCGGCGGGTTCTTCGCCATCGTCCTCCACTTCGGTTTCATGGGCACGCCGGACGTGCCGCGGGTCCTGCAGCGGATCAAGGCGCCCGGCCTCGAGTTCCGGCCGCTGGAGACGACCTACTTCGCGGGCCGGGAGACCATCCTCACCGGCCGCCGCTTGGGCATGGCGGCCTGGCGCAAGCGGCTGTTCGCCGGGATGTCGCACAACGCCCTGGCGGCCACCAGCTACTTCAACCTGCCCCCGAACCGGGTCGTCGAGCTCGGCTCGCAGATCGAGATCTGACGGTGCCACGCGCTGCGCTATTGATCTTCTCCTCCGCTATGTCATGACCACACCACCTGCCACGCTGCGGGGACGCAACTCCCCTGCAGCGGTGATAGGATTCCGTCAACATACGCAGTCAAGGACCGCGGGAGGCCGAGCATGAGCACGATCCGCGTCGCCGTCGTCCTGGCCCTTTCCTCGCTGATTCCCGCACTCGCGCTGCCAGCCGAGCTCCCCGACCAAGGCCCAGGGCTGGACGCCGCACTGGCGGCGGCCGTCCAGGCCGTGCAGGGACCTGATGCGTGGGACGGCGTGCCCGCCATGCAGGAGCGGGCCTCCGCCAAGGGCGCCGGTGAGAGCTGGACGGTCATCGGCTCGCTCAGCGATCCCTCCAACCCGAGCGCCCAGCCGTTCAGCGACATCCTCTCCGCCCGGGTCGAGCAGGAGGGCGGCCTGCTGCGCTTCGTCATCGAGGTGCGCGGCGACATCCCGGCCACGCTGCCCCTGCCCGAGGACTCCATCACCTACCTGTGGTTCGTCGACGCCGACCGCAACGGCAGCACCGGCCAGCAGCACGGCACCCTGGGCAGCGACTTCAACGTCCGGGCCGTGGTCAGCGAGCTCTACGGCGGCGGCTGGGTCGACGTCACCGGCGGCCTGCCCGGCGGCGGCGGCGGCACGGTCACCATCGCCGGCAGCCAGATCACGATCTCGATCGGCCTCGGCCAGATCGCGGCGCCCCCCGACTTCGACTGGCGCTGCTCGACCTTCGAGACCATCAACGGCGTCCCCGGCATCGGCAACGGCGGCGAGACTGAGATCGCGCTGGCGGTGACCCTGCCGGCGCCTCCTGCCCCGGCAGAGGTCCACGCGCTGCCGCCGCTGATGATGCTGTCGCCGGCCGGCCCGACGACCGGGCAGATGACGGCCGAGATCCTCGATGAGTTCGGCCACCTGCTGGCCAACGATCCCTACCACCTCCAGTTCTTCGGGCCGAGCGACACCAGCGTGGCGTCGGTCGACGGCAACGGCCTGGTGACCGTGCACGGCGTCCCAGTCGAGTTCGACGACACTCCCTACATGACGCTGGCCGCCGACGGCGTCGCCTCGGTCAACGCGACCGTCGTCCGCAGCACCGCCACCGACCTCGGCGTCGACCACCGCGAGTACCCATCGGACCACATCTCCTTCTACCTCCCGGAGAGCATCGAGGGCGTCAACCTCGATCAGATCACCACCGGCTACGACGTCGTGCTGGCGACCGAGGTCTCGTACCGGCTGCAGATGCTGGCGATGGGCGGTCGTCCATTCGGCGGCGGCCACCAGTACCTGGTGCTCGACGTGTCCGACGACCCGGACACCGTGCCGTGCGGCCTCAGCGGCAACCCGGTGCGGCTCGGCTGGGAGTACGGGGCCCCGGTCCACAACAGCTGCTACATCGTCAACGATCCGGCCAACCGCGTCCCGCAGTACTTCGTCATCTTCCACGAGGTCGGCCACAACCTCACCTGGGCCTCTGGCGCCTTCGGGACCTTCGTCAGCGCCTCACCCGACCTCGGCTGGGTCTACTCCGAGGGCTGCGCCTCGCTGGGGGCGATGTGGTCGGCGTGGGGCATCGGGGCCTGCTCGGGTGTCGTCAACGACGCCGGCACGGCTGAGGTCACCGAGCAGTTCCTGTCGGAGCGGGCCTACTTCCTTTCCCAGCTCGCCGCCTACCAGGCAGCCGGCGCGAACTACTCCGCCATCGACCCCAACGTCGTCGACGGCATCCTGTACGAGCTGCTCGACCAGTTCGGCGTCGAGTCCTGGTACGACCTCTTCAGCCTGTTCGCGCCGGTCGGCGAGCCCCTCCCCTGCTCGGTTTCCAGCACCGCCCAGCAAGCCACCCTGTTCGCCGCTGCGTTCAGCGCGTCCACCGGCCAGGACCTGCGGACCCTGTTCGAGACCGACTATGGCTTCCCGATCGACGACACCGCCTGGCCCACCCTGCTCGCCTGTGCCGAGCAGAAGATCGCGGCCCGCAGCTTCGACCAGCAGGCGATCTGCGAGGCGCTGGTCGCGCTGTTCGCCGACGGCTTCGAAACCGGAGACACGGCGCCCTGGTCGGCCACCGTGCCGTGACAGGGGAAGGACCTGGGATCCTGGATTTGGGGGATCGGAGGAGGCCCGGGCGGACGCGGTCACGGATTCCCGGCAGCGGCCACTTGCCGGGTGAGAGGTTGCCGACAGCGGCACCCACGTCGGCTGGCGCAGCCAGCGTGCGGCGGCTGCGTCGACCGAGACGGTAGTGGGCTGTCGGAAGGGGGTCTGACATGTCTCGTCGACCAGTCCTCACGTTCGCCCTCTGCGCGATCGCTTTCGCGCCCGGGCTTTCCGCGGACTGGCCGCAGCTGGTCGGCCGCTGGCCGTACGGGCCGACCTACGCGGTCGCGGTGTCCGGCAACTACGCCTACTTCGGCAGCGGCGCCGCCATGATGATTGCGGACGTCTCGCTTCCCTCTGCGCCGCAGGTAGTGGGAGAAGTCGCTCTGCAAGGCGTCGCCAAGGGGATCACGGCCGTGGGCAATTACGCCTACCTCGCGGCCGACGATGCGGGCCTCCTGGTAATCGACGTCGGCGCGCCCTCGGCGCCAGTCGAGGTCGGCTCCGTCGATCCTGGGGGGAATGCCTCCGCGGTCGCTGTCTCAAACGGCTACGCGTACGTCGTGGACGGCGAAACCTGGGACTCCCCTCTCCGCGTGATCGATATCAGTACACCCTCCGCACCGATGGAGGCGGGCTTTCTCGCCACGCCGACCAAGGACTTTGACGTGGCCGTTGCGGGCGGCTATGCGTTCGTTGCCAGTCACGAGGGGGGCCTTCGTGTGATCGATGTCAGCGCACCGTCGATGCCCGTGGAGGTTGCATTCCTCGGCATGCCGGGCGTGGCCGTCGGCATCGCGGTGTCCGGGACCTACGCGTATGTCGCAGCTGCAGATGCAGGTCTCCGGATCGTCGACGTCAGCATACCCTCGGCCCCGGTCGAGGTGGGGATTGCTCCGTCCTACGCCTTTGACGTCGCCGTCTTGGGCGGTTACGCGTACGTCGTAGGGGGCGACGGTCTGCGAGTGATCGACGTGAGTACCCCGTCGGCGCCGGTCGAGTTGGGCTGGGTCGCTACGCCCAGCCGATCTGCAGATGAGGTCGCTGTCTCAGGCGACCATGCCTACGTCGCAGACTCCATCGAGGGTCTGCGTGTGATCGAGGTGAGCTCGCCCTCAGCACCGGTCGCGGTCGGGTTCGCCGATGTTCCTGGGTGTGGCGCCTACGAACTCGCGGTCGCGGGCGACTATGCGTACGCCGCCTTCTTCGGCTGGAATTCCGGGCTGCAGGTTGTCGACGCGTCGAACCCGACGGCACCGGTACGTGTAGGTCTTGTCCATACTCCCAGCGCCGGAGATATCGCGGTCGAAGACGGCTATGCGTACCTCGCCGTCCTCGACAGCGGGATTCGGGTGATCGACCTGCGCACTCCGTCGGCGCCAGTCGTAGTGGGCGCTCACGACACGCCGGGCTGGGCGTCCGGTGCTGCGGTCGCAGACGGGTACGCCTATGTCGCGGACTGGTACGTCCTCCGGGTGATCGACGTGAGAACGCCGTCGGCTCCGGTGGAGGTGGCCCACCTCGACACGCCGGACGGGTTGACGGGCATCTCGGTTTCGGGTGGCTACGCGTATGTCGCAGATAGGGGCTCGATTCTCAGAGTGATCGACATCGGCACACCCTCCGCTCCGGTCGAGATCGGCTCCGTGGACACGCGGGGGGCCGGTTGGAATCCTGAGGTGTCGGGTCGCTACGCGTGCGTTGTCGGCGGCGATAGCCGCCTGTGGCTGATCAACGTGAGCACGCCGTCCGCGCCGATTGAGGCTGGAGTCGTCAGCGTTCCAAGCACCGAGGCTCAAGGTGCGGGGGGCGTCGCGGTCTCCGGAAGGTACGTCTATGTCGCAGATGGTTATGGAGACCTTCGGCTGATCGACGTCAGCACGCCCTCGGCGCCGGTTGAGGTCGGCTTCATCGACACACCGGGGGTTGCCTGGGATGTCGCCATCACGAACGGATATGTGTTTGTCGCACTCGGGGATGCCGGACTGGCCGTCTTCAGGGACTGGGCCGCGTCCTACATCCCGGCGGCTGCGGTGGCGGCCGGCGCCCAGGGGGCGTTCTTCCAAACCGACCTCGAGATCAACAACACCGGCACGGAGGAGGCGCACGCCTACCTCCAGTGGCTGCCTCGCGGCGAGAACAACTCCAACCCGGTCAACTCCGACCTGTTCAGCCTCCAGCCCGGTCAGAGCCTGCGCTGGGAGAACGTGCTCACCGAGCTCTTCGGCCTCGGCCCGGACTCGGTCGGCGCCCTCAAGCTGGTGGCGAGCACAGACTCGGTCATCGGCATGAGCCGCACCTACAACATCCCTGCCGGAAAGGCTGCCGGCACGTTCGGCCAGGGCCTGCCCGCGATCCGCGTGGCCGACATGATCGCCGGCACGCAGCCGCGGCGCATCACCTTCCTCAGCGAGGACGCCGACTCCAGGGCCAACGTCGGGTGCGTGAACGGCTCGAGTGCGCCGGTCAGGATCAATCTCGGGGTCTTCAACTCGCAAGGCGCTCATCTTGCGACCAGGACCATGGATCTGGCGCCGTACTCGAACAACCAGCTCAACCGCGTCTTCCGGGATTACGAGCCGGTGAACGGCTACGTCGACGTGTGGACCGACAGCGAGGACGCCCTCTACTACTGCTACGGCTCGATGCTCGACAACCTCACCTCGGACCCGACCACGATCCTGCCCCAGGTGCCGTCGGCCGACATGACCTTCATCCCGGCCGCGGCGCTGGCCGCCGGCCTGGAGGGCTCGTTCTTTCAAACCGACGTCGACCTCAACAACGCCGGCTCGACCAACCTCACCTACCGGCTCGTGTGGCTGCCTCGCGGCGCCGACAACAGCGAGCCTGTCCGCAGCGATCTCTTCGCGCTCGCGCCTGGAGCAGGGGTGCGCTATGCAAACGTGCTCGGGTCGGTTTTCGGACTCGAGCCAGACCAGGTCGGCGGCCTGGCGGTGGAGGCAACTGGAATCGACCTGCTGGCCATGAGCCGGACCTACAACCTACCGTCGGGTAAGGTGGCCGGAACCTTCGGCCAGGAGCTGCCTGGCATTCCGTCCGACCGGATGATCCCGGCCGGCTTGAAAAAGCGGATCATCTTCATGAACGAGAATGACGACGTGCGCTCGAACGTCGGCTGTCAAAACGCCGGCGGCTCGCCGGTCACGGTCAAGGTCCAACTGACCGACTCGGAGGGCACGCTGCTCGAGACCAGGACCATGAACCTGCCGCCGTACTCCAACAACCAGATCACCCGGTTGTTCCGGAACTTCGCTCCCATCTCGGCCGGATACGTCGACGTCTGGACCGACATCCAAGGTGCGTCAATCTTCTGTTACGGCTCGGTGCTCGACAACTCTACCTCGGACCCGACCACCGTGCTGCCGCAGTGACGCCACTACCCGGTCAGAGGCTTGGATCCGGGGGTAGGCCCACCGCCCGTTTCTTCCTCCGTCGAGTCGATCCGTTCCAGAGCATCGCCGCGGACGCTGGCAGCAGGGGGACCACCCGCGCGAGGGCCGACGCTTTGGCGGTTTCACGAGAATCCAGGAACTCTGACATCCACACGTGTCTGAGTGCGAGCGCGGAAGCGGGCGAGGGGAAGGCGCCTGTACTCCATTGATTCCAGTCCATCAGCCAACCTGGATCATCGTGCGGCGGTATCATGCGGAAGCAAGCGGGCCGGTTGGCTGCCTGAAGGGAGACGAGACGTGCGTCGCTTCACACGAGGCCGAGTGAGGTCCTTTCTGGTCGCGACTTCGGGGCTGATCGCGGTGTGCCTGGCGGTGCCGACCGCGGCGACGGCCGCTGAGGTTCAGACGATCGACCCGGCGTCGGTCGAGCGATTCGCCAACCTCGCCCTGGCCTGCGTCCACCAGGAGTACCCCAACAAGATCGGCCACGTGATGAACTCTGACGCCGACGTCGGGCCGCCGCGCGAGCTGACCCCCTCCTTCTACGGCTGCTTCGACTGGCACAGCTGCGTCCACGGCCACTGGCTGCTSGYCCGTCTCGCCAAGCTCTACCCGGACTCCGCGTTCGCCCCGGCAGCTCGCGCGGCGCTGGATCAGAGCTTCGCGCCGGATCGGGTCGCGGTYGAGGTCCGCTACCTCAACGGCGAGGGGCGCGCGTCCTTCGAGCGACCCTACGGCCTGGCCTGGCTGCTCTGCCTCACCGACGAGCTCCGCTCCTGGCCCGACGAGCAGGCGCAGCAGTGGGCGAGGAACCTCGCCCCGCTCGAGCAGGCCGCCGCCGACCGCCTGCGCGAGTGGCTGCCCAAGCTCCACTACCCGATCCGCACCGGCGAGCACAGCCAGACCGCGTTCGCCTTCGGGCTGGTCCTGGACTGGGCCAAGACGGCCGGCGACACCGGAATGACAGCGCTCGTCACCGACGCGGCGCGCCGCTTCTACCTCGCCGACGTCAGCTGCCCGCTCAGCTACGAGCCCTCGGGAGAGGACTTCCTCTCGCCGTGCCTCGCCGAGGCCGACCTCATGCGCCGGGTGCTCGCGCCGGCGGAGTACGCAACCTGGCTCGGCGCCTTTCTCCCGCAGATCCCGTCGACGCCGACCACGACCTGGCTGCCCGTCGGCGTGGTCACCGACCGCGCCGACCCCAGGCTCGCCCACATCGACGGCCTCAACTTGAGCCGCGCCTGGATGCTCGAGGGCATCCTGGCCGGGCTGCCGGAGAACGACCCGCGCCGGCCGGCCCTGCAGGCGGCCGCCGACGCCCACCGCGCTGCCGGCCTGGTTGCGGTGACCGGCGAGCACTACGAGGGCGGCCACTGGCTCGGCACCTTCGCCGCCTACCTGGTCACCGCCAAGGGCCGCTGAACAGTGCCGGCAGGATGCCGGCACCACAGTATTATGGGTTGGGCTTCCAGCCTGCCCTGTGGGGTAGGCTTCCAGCCTGCC
>PQAJ01000235.1 GCA_003105185.1 Holophagae bacterium | reverse complement strand
GGCTTCGAGTCCGGCGACACGTCCGCATGGAGCGCGACGGTGCCGTGACCGGGCTGACACGCACGATCGGCGTGTCGCCTGGCTTCGCGGGACCGGATGCGATTCTGCTGACAGCTGTTGCCTGACGGCTACTTCTTCTGCACCCACGCGCCGTCGGGCTGCTGGATCCAGTCGCCGGGGCGGGCCTTGTCGCGCAGGGTCGAGGCGTAGGTCTCGCGGATCTTGGGCAGCAGCGACAGCTCGACGTTCTTGGCCGCCGCGATCTCCCGGTACAGCTGCTCCCGGTCGGCGTTCTCGTCCCGGATCAGGCGCTGGACGTCAGCCCGCTCCTTGAGCCCGGGCACCGCATCCAGGCTGCGCGCCTCGACCAGGCCCTGGTTGTTCTCGCCGATCACGCCGCTCGCCTTCCAACCGTTGAGGGCGGAGAGGCGCGCCGCACGCGAGGCGATGATGGTGCGGATCGCCGGGTTGGAGATCTCGGGCGCCGCGACCTCCTCCTCGCCGGCCCAGGCGTTGGTGGCGCCGAGCGACAGGAGGGCGGCCAGAGGAGAGCCGCCGGCTGCGGCGGGGGTCGGGGTTGGGGTCGGCTCGACGGGTGCCGCCTCGCCGGCCGCCTGCTGCTCGACCTGGGCCTCGATCTGCTGGGACAGATCCTTGATCGCCTCCTCCGGGAAGTAGACGTTGATGGTGATGCAGGCGACGAGCGCGAGCAGGCTCACGGTGATGAGCGCCAGCCACGACCTCATGGTGGGTTCCTCCCCGCCTCAAGGTTGGGTTTGCACACCGGAGAAGTCAAGGTTGCGCAGGCGGTCGACCATGGTCCGGAAGGAGACGGTCGACCCGGGCTCGACGTTGACCACGTCGAGGCGGAACGGAAGGCGGCCGCGCAGGAAAAGCTCGCGGTCCCCCCGGTGCTCGAGCCCGCGCAGGAGGAAGCGGTCCTTGTCGAGGGCCATCGACACCCCGAACGCCTCGTAGGAGTAGCTGGAGATGAAACGGCGCAGGAGGCCAGTGCCGAGGTTGCTGATCCCGCTGCCGGTGCCGACGATGGCGATGTTGTTGACCGCCTTGAGACTGATCCGCTGCGGGACGCCCGGCACGGCCACCGTGCGCAGCTCACCTGCAAAGCGCACCGGGACGAATCGGAACAGCTCGCAACCGCTGATCTCACCCGCGAGGATGCCGGTGACCTTGCCGAAGTCGAAGGTCTGGGTCAGCCGAGCGAGATCGAGGTCGACGAGACGGGCGTCGAAGAGCAGGCGCGGGTAGCGCCCGAGCACCTCCTGGCCGCTGATTCCGCTGACCTCGACCCTGCCCCCGAACAGCGCCAGCTGCCCGATGCCGTCGACGTGCAGGGTGGCCGGGGTCAGCCGCACGCGTGGGAAGGCGCCGTCGAGCGAGCCCTCGAGGGGCGGCAGGCCGAGCGCCCGGCTCGCCTCCGCGAGCGAGATCCCGCGCAGCTCGACGGAGGTCGCGAGGTGGCGGGTGGGGCGCAGCAGGTCGGCGAGGGCCAGCTCACCCAGCTCAACCTGGCCCCCGAGGAGAGGAATGGCGAGGCTCTGGTCCAGGGTGACCCGGTCAGCCTCGACCACCAGCCCGGCAGCGGTGGCCGGCAGGCTCAGCCCGCCGGCGCTGGCCGCCGTGAAGCGCAGCGAGCCCAGCAGGCGCGGGCCGGACAGCGAAAGCGGCGCGGCCGGGTCCGGCCGCGACCAGGACAGGTCGAATGGGAGGTCGGCGGCGAGGCCTCGAACCTCGAGCCCCGGACCGCCCAGGTTCGTGTCGCCGACCTGGACGCGACCGCGAGCGCTGCCCGCGGCCGGGCCGATCGATCCGTCGACCTCGGCGCTCATGCTGCCACTGGCCGCCATCCCGGCGAGGGACGGGAGCGAGCCGGCCAGGGGCCCCCGCAGGGAGCCCTCGAGCACCGCGGCGAGGTCGTCCGCGGCGAGCTGGGCGCTCCACGCAAGCGGGCGGTCGGGCGCCTGATTCACGCTCGTCTGGAGGCGCAGGCCGCCGGGTGATGACAGCGTCGCCCCTGCCTGCACGCTCCACGCCGACGTGGCGGCGGATCGCTGGGCGTCGAGATCGAGCTCGAGCCCGAACCGGGTCTGCGACCAGTCACCGAACAGAGTGCCCCACAGCAGCTGAAAGCCGCCGGCCTCGCCGGTCGCGCGGGCGCGCAGAGTGCTCCGATCGCCTGCAGCCTGGAAACCGAGGTCGCCAGTGAGCCCCTCCGCGATGCGGGCGCCATCGGTCGACGTGAACCCGGCCTGGCGGAGGGTGATCGGGCCGGCCGCGGTCCAGGCACCGGCCGCGGTCAGCGTGACGGCGAGGTCCGCAGCGGCGGCACCGGCGAGAGTGAACTCGGGCGGCACCGCGTCGATCAGGGGGCGGAGCGTTGCGCGCACGCGCTCGACGTCCGGCAGGTCGAGGTGGAGTTGAGCCGAGAACGGCATGGGGCCGCCGCCGGAGCCGGCAGCGTGGGCGCGGCCGACGCCGGGCGCTTCGAGCTCGAGCCGGCCGAGCCGGACGGCGCCCGCGGCCTGGTCGAGAGAGCCCTCGGCGCTGAGCCGGAGCTCGAGCGGCTCGAGGGGCGGGAGGTGGACAGCGACCGCAGTTGCCGGCAGTGAGACCTCGAGGACACGGTTCGTCCGATTCCAGGCCAGCTGGAGCACGGCGCGCGGGACGACCGCCGACCACCTGGCACCGCCGTCCGTCGGGCCGGCSCGGGCCTGATCCAAGGCGACCTCGGCAGTGACGACGGGAGCCTCGAGTGTGCCGGAGACGACGCCGCGCGCTGCCAGCTTGCCGTCGAGCGTGTACCCGGCAGGAAGCGKCAGGCCGCCGGTCGCGGTCGCGAGCTCGACCAGTTTGGCGACGTCRCCTCCCTGCCAGCGCCAGGCGAGGTCGAGCGCCACCTGGTCGGCGACGGCAATCGTGCCCTCGACGACGGTCGTTCCCGCGGCGGCGGTCGCGASCTCGAGGTGGCCCGCGAACCCTGACCGCGCGCCGAGGGTCGCATCGCCACCGGCGGTGAGCCGCGCCGGCAGGAGGAGGGCAGGCCAGCCGCTGGTTTCCGACTCGAGCTCGACCGTGGCCTCGACCGGCCCGCGCAGGCTTCCGCCATCGAGGGCGAGGGTGCCGGTGAGGTGGAGGGCCGCGGCGAGCGTGACGGTCGTCGTGTGCAGGGTCGCCCGCGGGATCTCGACCCGGGTCCGGAGCCCTGCAGCTGGAGAGCCTTCGACGCTGAACTCGGCAATGCCCGCGAACTCGGCGCCGCCGGGCAGCGGCGGCAGCCAGGCCGCGAGCTCGAGCGCACTGGCGCGAGCGTCGAGGTGCTCGAGCCGGAGCGGGTGGAGGGCGAGGGTGAGCTCGACTCGGGTCGGGCCGGCTGCAGGCAGCGCCGGCTCCAGGGTGACAAGGACCTTCCCGTCGGCCAGTGTGGCCTGCGCCTCCACGCGAAGCTGATCCAGGCTGACCTGCCGGTCGCCGCGGCGGATCGTGGCCGCTGCGGCGGCGGCGGAGAGCCGGGCACGGCCGTCCGGCTCGAGAGTGGCGGTCGCGTCGATTCCCTCCAGGACCATCTCGGCGGGAAGCTCCCCCGGGGCGCCGGTCAGGGCGGAGAGCGCGCCGACGTCCAGGCGCGGCCCGGCGACGTGGACCTCGCCGGAAACCGCGCCGCCGAGGTCGCGGAGGTGGGCGTCGAGCGCGAGAGTGGCGCTGTCGCCCCCAGCCCGCAACGTAAATCGGGCGCCCGGCACCTCGAGCAGGCTGGCCTCGAGCGTCGCGGGTCCGAGCTCGGGGCGACCGGGGTTGGGCGTGAGCAGGGCCTCGACACCGTCGAGACGAAGCCGCTCGAATCGGCCGCGGACCATCTCGAGGAGGGGTCCGTCGGCCTCGACCCGTGCGACCGTGAGCGACTCGAGCTGGGGCAGCAGCGCGCTTCGGCGCACCTCCAGGCCCTCGACCACCGCCTGATGGAGGCCGTTCACCTGCAG
>PQAJ01000234.1 GCA_003105185.1 Holophagae bacterium | reverse complement strand
GCTTCGATGCCGTCCGGCACGATGGATCGTGACCAGCGCGGCAGCGCCGCCCCGGTCAGCGACCGTTGACGACCGTTCTCATGCGTGCGGTGGGTCGCCCGATACCAGACGCCGTGCCGCACGCCTGGGCGACCAGCCCTTGCGACTTGCGCTCGCGCCGCCAACCGATCATTCTGGGAGCGAGACGATCGAGCTGTGAACGCCCCGGACGGATCCCGTGTCCAATCGAGCGGGGCGACGGCAGGCGTCGATCTCACCGGAGGTGCCCGATGACGTGGAACCGGACGAGCCACAGCGGTTGGAGCCGGTGGTGGGCACTCGTGCTGGCCACTGCCGTCGCCGCGACCGCGGCGGCTGCCTCGCCCACCCTGCAGTGGTCCGATCCCGCGCTCGTGGGGTCTGCCCGCGCCGTCCCGATCGGCAGCGATCTGCGCATCGACGGCGCCATCCTCGAGAAGAACGGCCCGCCCGAGGCACTCGAGCTCGAACGCTTCAGGGTCTTCGCGCCGGAGGCCCGGATCGTCGTCCACGGCGACAAAGAGACGCGGACCCTGCCCCCGCCCGCGCACCTCTACTTCCGAGGCACGGTTGCCGGTCGAGTCGGGTCCCGAGTGCTCCTGACCGTGCTCGAGGACGGCGGGCTGCGCGGCCTGATCGCTGATGGAGGCCGCTACTGGCTGGCGACCCAGGGCGTCGACGAGCCGCGGCCCGCCCTGCAGGAGGTCACGAATCACCCGGCCCTGGCCGCCGGCGCCCGGCGCTTCGAGTGCGACGCCGACCGGTTGCCCCGGCAGGCGCCGGACAGCCTCCCGGGGCCTCTCTCGGGGGAGAAACTCCCGGCCGGCTCGAAGCGGGCGCCGTCCGCCAGCGCCACTGCTCGGGTTGGCGTCGAGACCGACTACGAGTACTACCAGCTGTTCGGCAGCGTGTCGGGCGCCGTCAGCTACGCCGGCGACCTCTTCGCCTACGCCTCGACCTACTACACCTCGGAGGTCAGCACCGACTTCTGGCTTGCGCACGTTTCGGTATGGACCACGGCGGCCGATCCGTGGACGCAGACCAGCGGCGGCTGCCTCCTCGCCGAGTTCGGCAGGTACTGGAACGCCAACATGGGCAACGTCACCCGCACCATCGCCCACTTCCTCAGCGGCAAGGCGGTCGGCGGCGGCGTGGCCTGGGTGGGCGTGCTGTGCTCGTCGGCCTTCAGCGTCGACATCTCGAGCTGGGGCTGCACCCTGACCCCGCCCATCGACATGTACGGCGGCGGCTACGGCTTCTCGGGCGACCTCTCCGGCAGCTTCAACATCTCGAGCCCGAGCGTGGTCTGGGATATCTATGTCGTCAGCCACGAGGTCGGCCACAACTTCAACACCGGCCACACCCACTGCTACGTGCCCCCGGTCGACCAGTGCTGGGGCAACGACGGACCGCCCTGCTACAACGGGCCGCCGAGCCTCCCCTGCCCGACGCCCGGCGCCGGCTGCGGCACCATCATGAGCTACTGCCACACCATCGCTCCCGGCATGTCGAACATCAGCCTGACTCTCGGCCTCACCGACCCGTGGGGCTACCAGCCGTGGCGGGTGCCGAACCTGATGAGCAGCTACGTCGTTGCGACCGCGGCCTCGTACCCGTCGTGCCTGGCGCCGATCCTGTTCGCCGACAACTTCGAGAGTGGCGACACCTCGGCCTGGTCTTCGACGGTTCCCTAGGAGTTCGTACCGCATCGGCCTTCCTGGCGGGCGTGGTTGACCGAGTTGTTGTGGGACGGCTACTGCGGCACGAACTCCTCAGGGTGCGCGCAGTGCATCTTGAGGAGCGGGTTGGGCAGAGGCCATCAACAGTGGCCACGTCAGAAACGCATGCAGAGTGGCCTATGCCTCCACGTTTCCGGGCGCGGCCAAGTGATAGGCTGAGGACATGGTGCGCGGAGCACAGGGACACCGCGAGCTCGAGCACACCGCCGACTGGGCTCTCGAGGTGTGGGCGCCGGACCTGGCGGCCCTGCTCGTCGAGGCGGCGCGGGGAATGTACGGGCTGATGGGCGTGGTGTTGGCTGGGGGTCTACGGCAGCGGCGCCGGCTCGAGCTGGCCGGGGCCGACCGCGAGTCGCTGCTGGTCGACTTCCTTGCCGAGCTCCTCTACCTGGTCGAGTCCGAGGGCCTCGCGTTCGATGAGCTCGAGCTCGAGGCGACGGAAGGCAGGCTCACCGCGATCCTCGAGGGCGCGCCGATTGCGTCGCATACCAAGGACATCAAGGCCGTCACCTTCCACCGGCTCGAGGTCTGCGACACCGAGCGGGGGCTCCTCACCCGCATTGTGTTCGACGTCTGATCGGCAACCGGCCGCGCTGCGGGCCGTCGAAGGGGAGACAGGAAGGCCGACCATGGTCGAGCTCAGGGACCTGCGGCGGATCACCGACCACGAGTGGGAGATCCCGACCTCGGTGCGGGCCGACATGCGGGTCCCGGTGCGGGTGTTCGCCTCGCGCGCGCTGCTCGAGGCGATCGGCGCCGAGTCGTCGCTCGAGCAGGCGGTGAACGCGGCGACCCTCCCCGGCGTGGTCGGGCGCGTGCTCGTCATGCCCGACGTCCATCAGGGCTACGGGTTCCCGATCGGCGGTGTGGCCGCGACCGAGCTGCCGCACGGTGTGATCTCGCCGGGCGCCATCGGCTACGACATCAATTGCGGGGTTCGGCTGCTCGCCTCGAACGTCCGCTTCGCCGATGTGGAGGCGTCGATCGGCGACCTCGCCTCTGCCCTCGACGCCGCCTGCCCGAGCGGGGTCGGCACCGGCGGCCGCCTCAAGCTCGACGACCGCGAGCTCGAGCGGGTGTGCCGCGAGGGCGGCGAGTGGGCGCGGCGGCGCGGCTGGGGCACCGAGTCGGACGTCGCCCGCACCGAGGAGAGCGGAGTGCTCGCGGGCGCCGACTTCGCCAAGATCAGCCACCGGGCCAGGGACCGCGGTCGCACCCAGGTCGGCACGCTCGGCGCCGGCAACCACTTCATCGAGGTCGAGGTCGTCGACGAGGTCTTCGACGCCGAGGCGGCGCGGGTCATGGGGCTCGCCGAGGGCTTCCTGACCGTGCTCATCCACTGCGGCTCGCGCGGCTTCGGCCACCAGGTCTGCACCGACTACGTCAAGTCCTTCCAGAGCGCGGTCGAGCGCTACCGCATCCGGCTGCCCGACCGCGAGCTGGTGTGTGCGCCGCTCGACTCCCCCGAGGGCCAGGACTACCAGGCCGCCATGCGCTGCGCCGCCAACTACGCCTTCGCCAACCGCCAGCTGCTGGCGCACGACGCCCGCGGCGCCTTCGCCGAGGCGCTGCGCGGCCGCACCCGCGAGCCCCACCTGCACCAGGTCTACGACATCGCCCACAACATGGGCAAGACCGAGGAGCACTCCTTTGACGGCGTCCGGCGCCGGGTCTGCGTGCACCGCAAGGGCGCCACCCGCGCTTTCGGGCCCGGCTTCGAGGACCTGCCGCCGGAGTACCGCTCCATCGGCCAGCCGGTGCTGGTGCCGGGCAGCATGGGCACCGCCTCGTGGGTCCTGGTCGGCACCGAGGGCAGCATGGAGCGCTCGCTCGGCTCCTGCTGCCACGGCGCCGGGCGCACCATGAGCCGGAGCCGCGCCAAGCGCACGATCCACGGCGGCACGCTGCGCCAGGAGCTCGAGGCGCGCGGCATCCGGGTCCGCGCCGGCTCGCTGCCGGGGCTCGCCGAGGAGGCGCCGGCAGCCTACAAAGACGTCGACGCCGTGGTCGATGCGGTCGAGGCCGCCGGCATTGCTCGCAAGGTCGCCCGCCTGCGACCGGTGGCCGTGGTCAAGGGCTGACCCTGCCTGCTATCCTGACGGCCGTCGCGAAACCGATCTGGTTTTCGGAGGGGCAGTGGCCGAGGTCCGTGGCAAGCGGCGCGCATTTGACAACGAGCTCTACCT
>PQAJ01000233.1 GCA_003105185.1 Holophagae bacterium | reverse complement strand
CGCGCTACGCGATCTACCGCAGCGACATCGGCTGCGACGCCGGCCTGACCAGGATCGCGATCATTAACGCCCCGACGACCAGCTACACCGACACAACTGTCGTCAACGACATCGGCTACTACTACATGGTGCAGCCGCTGGGAGCGACCGACGCCTGCTTCGGTCCGGTCTCGAACTGTGAGATCGTGACGCCCATCCCCTGCATCATCCCGGCCATCCCGACCGGCTTGACTGCGACCGCGGCCGGCGCCAACCAGATCAGCCTGTCCTGGACCAGCCTCGATCCGGGCGCCGCCAGCTTCAACGTCTATCGGGCGATCGGCGCCTGCCCGCAGCCTGAGTACCATCTCCTCGCCAGCGGCGTCACCACCACCGGCTACCTCGACACCACGGTCTCGGGCGGCCTCACCTACTCCTACGCGGTGACGGCCAAGGACGTCACCGGCCTCTGCGAGTCGGTGTCCAGCAACTGCGCCCAGGCGCAGACCACCGGGGTCTGCGTCGAGCCACCCGGCTTCGCCGGCCTGCAGTCGGTGACCAATGCCGGCCTCGACATCTGCACCCTGAACCTGGCGTGGAATCCGGCGACTGCCTACTGCGGCGGGCCGGCCACCTACAACGTCTACCGGTCTGACCTATCCGGCTTCGAGCCGTCGCCGGCCAACCGGATCGCCGCCGGGGTCATCGGCACCGGCTACTCGGATGCTTCGGACATCCAGGCAGGCGTGACCTATTACTACGTGGTTCACGCCGTGGACGCGGCCAACGGCGTCGAGGACGCCAACCTGGAGGAGCTGGCCAGCAGCCCGACCGGCCCGTCCTCGGTCCGCTTCTCCGACAACTTCGAGGGCGGCAATTTGGGCTGGACGTTTACCTTCGGCTCGCCCCCGGCGAGCACCGGCACCTTCCTCATTGGCGACCCCGTGGCCACCACCGGGAATTACGGCGACCCGTCGCAACCGGGCGACGACCACAGCCCGAGCGGCGTCAACTGCCTCTACAGCGACGAGAACCCCACCGGCGACGCCGGCGTTGACGACATCGACAACGGCGAGGTGATCGCGACCTCGCCCACCTTCGACGGGTCCGGCACCGCAATGCTGGAGATCGACCTCTGGCGATGGTTCTTCAACGAGGACGACGACGACTCCGGCGACTACTACATCCTCGATGTCTCCAACAACGGCGGCGGCTCGTGGTCCCAGGTCGAGGGCATTCCCGGCACCGTCACCGGCACCAATAGCTGGACCAACGTGGTGGCCGACATGGCCCAGATCGTGACGCCCTCGGCGACCATGAAGTTCCGGGTGCGAGCTGCCGATGGCCCCGCCGTCGGAGACCTGGTGGAGCTCGCGATCGACGACATCGTGATCACGGGCAAGGCGATGTGCACCCCGAGCACCCTGCCCCTGCCCGGCTCTTTCTCCAAGATCAATCCCGTGAATGGGGCGTCGGGCCAGCCATTCGACGTGACGCTGACGTGGGGTTCCAGCACCGGCGCCACCAGCTACGAGTACTGCATCGACACGACCGCCAACAGCGCGTGCGACGGGACCTGGACCACGGCGGGCGCCGGCACCAGCGCGAACGTGACCGGCCTCGACCCCGAGACCACCTACTCGTGGCAGGTCCGCGCCGTCAACGGCCAGGGCTCCACCCAGGCCAACGGCGGAACCTGGTGGATGTTCACGACCGAGACCCTGCCGCTCCCGGGCGCCTTCGGGAAGACCGCGCCGGTCAGCGGCGCCACCGGCCAGCTCACTGACCTCACCCTGAGCTGGAGCGCGAGCAGCTCCGCCACGAGCTACGAGTACTGCGTCGACACCACCGATGACGACGCCTGCGACGCGTCCTGGGCCGACGTCGGCCCCGTCACCAGCACCGAGGTGACCGGCCTTTCCGAGTGGACTGCCTACTTCTGGCAGGTCCGCGCGGTTAACGGCGTCGGCTCCACCGACGCCGACGGCGGCAGCTGGTGGTGGTTCATCACCACCCCGTACCTGTTCGGCGACGGCTTCGAGTCCGGCGACCTCTCATTGTGGTCGACAACGGTCCCCTAGACGACACCTATCTCAGAGCGAGAGAGGCACCCTCAGGGGTGCCTCTTGTGTTCCTATGACCTCGGCAGTCAGGCTCACATTCAGCCTTGTGCCGGTCGCTGCGGTGGTCAGCGCATTCGCCGGGCTACGCGGCTGACGCCGTGCTGCGCAGAACGAGGCGCAGGATCTCGCCCGGACGCCACAGGCGCATGCGCGGCCCCCAGGTGCCGGTGCCGCGGCAGACGACGATCGTCATGCCCTCAACCGGGTAGCGCCCGGCGAGGAGCGGGTAGGCGCGGCGGACCACCAGGTCTAACGGCCAAATCTGCCCGCCGTGGGTGTGGCCACTTAGCATGAGGCCCACACCGGCGCGCGCCGCCGTCTCGGCCCCTCCCGGGGAGTGCGAGAGGAAGATCGTCGCGCCCGGGGGACGGCCGGCGAGCGCCCTTCTGACGGCGTCGTCACCCTGGTCAGGCGGGCGCTGGTGGCCGCGGCCGTCGACCCCGGCGAGCACGAGGCCCGGCCGCACCTCGGCCCAGCGGTCGCGCAGCAGCTCGATGCCGGCCTGGTCGACGACGCGCCGACTGGCGTCGTCGCGACCGTGGAGCTCGTGGTTCCCGGTCACCGCCCACACGCCGAGCGGCGCGGAGAGCCGGCGCAGGGCCGGGAGCATCTCGTCCTGCGGCCGGCCATGGCCCTCGAACAGGTCGCCGAGCAGGAGCACCAGGTCGGGGTGCAGCGCATCGACCTGGGCGACCCGCGCTGCCAGCCAGTCCGCGTCGAGCTGGGCGCCGAGGTGCAGGTCGGACATGGCGACCACCACGGTGCCGTCGAGGGCGGCGGGCAGCCCGGTCAGGCGGACCTCGAAGTCGCTGACCACCGGCGGCCGCATCCCCTGCACCAGCGCGACCGCCGACAGCATCGCGCCAGCAACGAGTGCCCAGCCGCGTAGGATGGGCGCCTGGCGGCGCAGCAGCAACCCGAAGCCGGTGACGATGTCCACCACCACGAGCGGGACCGCAATCAGGAACAGGGACGCCATCCCGGTCATGCCGACCATTTCGATCGCGCCGGTCAGAGCGCCCACGCCGTCGTGGGCGAGGATCAGGGCTGCCGAAAGGCCCGCCCACAGCGCCACTCCACCCCCGATGCGCAACCAGCGGGGCACCCGTCGCGCCACCGTCGGCAGCGTGGCGACCCGCCACCAAACGTAGAGGTAGAGCAGAGTGAAGGCGGCTACAAGGGTGACTGAAAACACGCGAGCTCCGACCGCGGGTAGGATAGCAGCCGGTCGCCTCGCAGCTCGCCTCGCTGGCCCAGCCTTCCGACAGCGCACTCTACCCCGGCGCATTCGCCGCCGTCGCCGCCGATGGCACCATCTCCAGTTCGCCCGACGACGGAGTGCGGTTTTCGCCGACGGCTTCGAGTCCGGCGACACCTCGGCGTCGACCGCGACAGTGCCGTGAGAGGGAGGCGTCAGGGTCGGGATCGGGTATTCGGGAAGACCAGCAACGGCAACGGTCCGAGGGTGAAGGTGCTCGACCGCGGATTGTTCATTGACTTTCCGCACGGCAGTAGTGACACTATGACTCAATTGACCTGCACTTTCGAGCGCGCCGATCCACCCAGTCTCGCCGACCGACGTCTCACTCGAGCTGGCGCGCCGCGGGTGGAGGAGAGGAGGCTGTCATGTCGAGTTGTGCATGGTTCAGGCGAGCGTGGCACTGCCTGGTGCTGACCATAGCGCTGGTGGCGGCGGCCGGAACGGCGGCCACGGCGCCACCGGAGGCCAAGCCGACCGACAAGCTGCTGACGACGGAGCGTGTCGGCCCGGCATCCGATGTCACGGACGAAGAGGTCGGCGCGAGCAACTGGCCTCTCGACATGGGCGGCGGAGAAGACTGCAGCTCGGCCAGGGTCATCTCCTCGCTGCCCTACGTCGACAGCGGATCGACGTCCTCTGCCTTCAACGACTACGACGAGTCCTGCCCGTACACCGGCGGCAGTGCGCCCGACGTCGTCTACTCGTACTCGCCGCCCGCCAATCAGTCGGTCAAGATCTCGCTCTGCGACCCCGGCACCAACACCGACTACGACACGAAGCTGTACGTGTACCAAAACGTCTGCCCGGGCACCGTCGTTGGCTGCAGCGATGACGACTGCTCATCGCCGATCACCAGCTATGTTTCGGAGCTCACCGCGACCCTGTTCGCCGGCAATACGTATTACATCGTGGTTGACGGTTACGCGTCGGCCTTTGGAAACTACACCCTCGCGGTGGAGGAGTTCGCCCCCCAGACCTGCCCGTGCCCGCCGGACGCCGACCTCTTCGAGGCCAGCCTGGATCCGCTGTGCGGGAACGACATTGGCGGCGACCCCAACGGCGGCTGCAACACTGACGAAGGAAACCCGGCACCGTACATCACACAGATCAGCTGCAACACCACCATCTGCGGCACCACGTCGACCTTCACGAGCGGGTCCGAAGACCTGCGGGACACCGACTGGTACGAGGTCGATCTTGCCCAGGCCGACACGATCCGTGTGACCCTGACATCCACGGCGAACGTCTACCTGTTCGACCTCACGGATGAGTACAACTGCCCCGCCGTTGGCATCGCCCAGACCTACACCGAACCCGGCAGCTGCGCCGGTTCCGGCGAGATGGTCATCAGCGGCGTCGCCGGCCCGAACTGGATCTGGGTCGGACCGACGGACTTCGGGGCTTCGGCGGGCGTCACCTGCCCGACCGAGTACACCATGACCGTCACCTGCGACGGCCAGGGCTCGTGCACCTACAGCATTTCGCCGCCGTCGGCCAACTTCGGTGAGGGCGGCGGCACCGGCTCAGTGTCGGTCAGCACGACTGCAGGCTGCCCCTGGACCGCATTCTCGAACAACAGCTGGATCCACGTCACCGGCGGCTCGAGCGGCAATGGATCCGGGACCGTCAGCTACTCGGTCGATGCGAACTCCGGCAGCGCCCGCACCGGTACCATGACGATCGCCGGCCGCACGTTCACCGTGACCCAGGCCGGAGGAGGGGGCGGAGGCGCGTACACCTACCAGGTGGCAGGGATCGCCCACGCGGGAGGCGCCGGCGGCAGCGTCTGGCGGTCAACTCTCTGTGTGACCAACCGCTCGGGGGCCGTCGCCAACCTGACGCTGGTGTACCGCATGGCCAGCAACACCGTGACCCGCACCTACACGCTCCAGAACAACTGGATTACAGAGTGGGAGGACGTCGCCGCGAGCCTGTTCAACCAGGGCGCCAGCACCTCGGGCTCGATCGAGATCAGCTCCGACGTGCCGCTCATGGTGGTGGCGCGGACGTACAACGAGGCGCCGGACGGGACCTTCGGCCAGGGGATGCCTGGAAATCCCGACTCGGAAGCCTTGACCTACGGTCAGATCGGAGTTCTGCCACAGCTCAAGAAGACCTCGGTCTTTCGGACGAACGTCGGCTTGATGAACCACGGCTCTGCTGCGTGCAACGTGAGGATCAGACTCTACTCGGAGACCGGCAACCAGCTCGGGAACACGATCGACACCTCGGTGCCCGCCAAGGAGTGGAAGCAGATCAACGACGTGTTCGGCGAGGCTGGCGTCGGCCAGTGTCCGATCGGCTACGCGACCGTCGAGGTGCGCACGGCCGGGGGCATGATTTGGGCCTACGGCTCGGTGGTCGACAACGGGACCGGCGACCCGACGACGATTTTGCTGTTCATCGAATAGCGCGACTGGTATTGCGCCGACAGGAACCGGGGGCTGCCGCCCCCGGTTCTCTCTTCCTTCGCGCGCCCGGCGGCCGGGGGGTCGGATCGACGACGGCAACAACACACGGCGGCCTTCCTCCTTGCCGGTCACAACCGTTTCCGGCCAGCGCACACCGTGAATGGCGGCCTCGAACCCGGAGCATGCCCGCTGTTGTCGATCTCACCTCCGATTGACGGAGCAGACTGAAACCATCACCGCACGATCGCGGCCGCGGCCACGGCACGGCGACCGCGAGCCATGAACCGACCGCCGGGGGGCCCGGCCCAAACCATGAGCTTCGACACATGTCCTTTTGCAGGCCGAAGAGTAGACTAAAGGGTGGACAGGAACCTCTGTCCCTTCGTTCAAGGAGTGAGCAATGACACGCCACGCCGGCCATCGCTTCGCGACAGCTCTGACCCTCGCCACCGTTGCCCTGCTGGCCGCCGCGCCGGCGCTCGCGCTGGCGCCCAAGGAAGCGCGAGACCAGCTCGACCTGCTGGTCACCATCGACCCCAGCCTGCGGGTGGTGGAGGTCAACGTCGACGCCGCCGGCTTCAACGGCCCGCTGCCCGCCTTCCAGGCGATGGAGGACTTCCGGGCCGAGAACGGCTCCGCCTGGCGGTTCACGGTCGACCTGCGGCGCGGAGTGACCAGCCTGCTCGACGGCGGCGCGATCCCGATCATCCCTGGACCGGCCAACGACCTGGCCTGGGAGGACTTCGCGCCCGGCTGCTCGAGCTACGACTGCCTGCCGGTCGCCACGGTGGAGGCGCTCGCCCGCGACTTCATCGCCGCGAACTCCGAGGCCCTCGGGCTGGACCCCAGCTCCCTCGTGCTCGATCCGGACGGCTCGGGGCCGTA
>PQAJ01000232.1 GCA_003105185.1 Holophagae bacterium | reverse complement strand
CCTTGTGAAAAATAGTGCGAAGTGGTTGACGGCTTGCCGGCAAAGGGGTATAAGGCGAGAGCCCAGCGAAGGAGGGTGAGATGGTCAAAGAGTTCAATGCATTCGAAATGGCGCAGCGGCAGTTCGACGCGGTGGCGGACAAGCTGCAGCTCGACGCCGGGATCCGCGACCTGCTGCGGTGGCCCCAGCGCGAGTACCACTTCACCATCCCGGTGCGGATGGATGATGGCTCCGTCAAGGTCTTTCGTGGCTTCCGCGTCCAGCACAACGACGCGCGCGGGCCGGCCAAGGGCGGCATCCGCTTCCATCCCCAGGAGACGGTCGACACGGTGCGTGCGCTGGCCACGTGGATGACCTGGAAGTGCGCGGTCGTCGACATCCCGCTTGGTGGCGGCAAGGGTGGCGTCATCTGCGACCCCCACCACCTGTCACCGCGCGAGCAGGAGGCGGTGTGCCGAGGCTGGGTGCGCCAGGTCGCGCGCAACATCGGCCCGCTCCAGGACGTGCCGGCGCCCGACGTGATGACCAACCCGCAGCACATGGTGTGGATGCTCGACGAGTACGAGAAGATCGCCGGCGGCCACTTCCCGGGCGTGATCACCGGCAAACCGGTCGAGGTTGGAGGCTCGCTCGGTCGGACCGAGGCCACCGGCTACGGCGTCATCTACACCGTGCGCGAGGCGCTCAAGCGCAAGAAGATCAAGGTCGAGGGCGTCAAGGCGTCGATCCAGGGCTTCGGCAACGTCGCCCAGTATGCGGCCAAGCTGCTCATCGAGCTCGGTGGGTCGGTGGTGGCGGTGTCGTGCTGGGACAACGATGACCGCGCCGCCTACACCTATGCGAAGGCAGACGGCATCGACGCCGACTTCCTGCTCTCGATCACCGACCGCTTCGGCACCATCGACAAGGACAAGGCGGTCAAGGCCGGCTACAAGATCGAGGGCGGCGACGACTGGATCGCCAAGGACGTGCAGGTCCTGATCCCGGCCGCGATCGAGAACCAGGTCACGGCCGAGACCGTCAAGCGGGTCCACCGCAACGTCAAGATCATCGCCGAGGGCGCCAACGGCCCGACCACGCCCGAGGCGGATGCGGTCCTCAAGGAGCGGGGCGTCTACGTGATCCCCGACTTCCTCGCCAACGCGGGCGGCGTGACCTGCTCGTACTTCGAGCAGGTGCAGTGCAACACCAACTTCTTCTGGCCCAAGGTCGAGGTGCTGCAGCGGCTCGACCAGAAGATGACCTCCGCCTTCAACGCGGTGGCCGATCTGGCCGACGATGCCGGCGAGTACATGCGCGATGCGGCGTACATGATCGCGATCCAGCGCGTTGCGACGGCGTGCCACCTGCGCGGCTGGGCATAGCTCGAAGCGCATTCTGGCGCCGTCAGCTGTCGTCATCACCCCCGCCGGACCGACTCGAACGGTTCGGCGGGGCTTCTCATTCGAGTCGTCGGCTCAGGGCTTGCCGGTGGGCGGCGCGAGGTAGGCGAGGGCGGTGTCGGTTTCGCCGTCCATGATGACCTGCAGCCGCAGGCCGTCGGACGCCGCCCGGACGTCGATCACGCGCACCGTCTCGGCCATGTCGGCATACTTCGGGGCGAGCTCCGCCAGCGCATTGGGCGAGCTCTGCAGGAAGTCCTCGTTCCACACCACCCCCGGCTCGTCCGGGTACAGCGGCAGGTAGCTGATGCGCGACTCGACGAGGTCGTTGAAGAAGTGCGTCCCGAAGGAGACATCCGGCAGGTAGGAGCCTTTCTTGCGCGCGATCTCGACCAGCAGGCCAGTTCGGCAGATGTCGGCATAGGTCACCGGAACGCCGAGCCGGATGTCGCCCCGGCTGCCCCACCGTCCCGGCCCCATCAGCGCGAACCGACGTTGCGGAAGAACCTGGTTGAGCGCGCCGACTGCCCGCGCCACGCGCAGCATGGCGTCGCGGGATGGCAGCCGCTCGTAGTCGCGGGGGTCGACAAGCACCAGGTACTCGAGGTCGCGGCACTGCGCCGTCTGCACGTACCGGTTGGCTGAGAAGACCTTGCGCGCGGCGCTGATGTCGGACGGGATGGCGACCCGTTCGGCGGCTGTGCCATGGCTGAGCGCCCGGCACTGCAGCATGTAGAGCACCTCGCCGTCGTGAGCGAACTCGACGTCCACCGGCTCGCCAATGCCTTCCTGGAGGATGTCGAGCATCCGCTTGAGATCGCGCGGGAACTGCGACTTGACCAGTCCGTCGAAGGTGACGACCAGCTCGCGAGGATCGAGCTGCGGCATGATGCCGACCATCGGCAGGATGTCGCGGTCGCGGTAGATCGAGAAGACCTTGCTCATCTGGGGGAGGTCCCGGCCGACCCGCGAGAGCACATTCGTCAGCGGCAGCGAGTCGAACTGCCCCTCGCGCAAATCGACCACGTCGACCTCGTGCTGCGAGTACCGGTAGACCTCGTCCGGGCGCTGGACCGCCCGCAGGGTGGGCTGCTCCAGCGATATCAGCACCGGGTAGTCGGCGCCGGTGCGATCGACGGCGCGCGTGCCGAGGCCGAGCACGAGGCGCGCCATGCCGTCGCTGCGCCGGATCCGCGGCGACCACCGCATCTCGCAAGTCGAGAACGCCACCCCGGCGAACAGCGGGAACATCATGCGGCCCAGCTCGCGGCCGACCAGAGACTGGATGAGCACGCCCATCTGCTCCTGGAAGTCGATCAGGCCGTGCTCGCGGCGGTACTCGATCGGATCCGGGTGGAAGACCGAGGCATAGACCTCGGCGATCGCGTTCTCGAGCTCGGCGAGCCGCCTGGCGGTCGGCCCGCGGTTGGCGATGAACAGGCTCTTGTACTTACCCGAGAAAGCGTGCCCGATCCGATCCTCGAGCAGGCTTGAGGAGCGCACCACGAGCGGCCCCTCGCCCACCTTCTCAAGCATCTCGCGCAGCCCCTCGTGGATGGCCAGCGGCAGCGATCCGGCCTTGAACAGTCGCTCGACCAGGGGAAACTGCTCTCGAACCTCCTCGATCGGCTTGTACTTGACGTTGATGAGGTCCTCGAGATTGTTGTGCTCGATGAACTCGAGGATTCCGTTCGAGGGCAGGAAGTAGGAGGTCGGAACGCGGTACTCGGCCTGCAGGCGGCCGCTCTCCCGCGCCCGCTGGAGGATCGAGTGGGCGAGGATCAGGCCGGCGGCCTTGCCGCCGAGGCGACCCTGATTGCCCTCGGTCGGAATCATGTGGTCGAGGACGTGGCCGAACTCGCTGACCTTGATCTGCTGCTTCGCGACCGCGATGAAGTCGAGCTGATCGGTGAGCAGGCGGCGGACCAGCGCGGCGCGAATGCCGAGCACGTCCTCGGGCGGTGCGACCGCTTCGCCACGCGCGAAGTTGACGAACTCATGCACCTTGGCGCGCAGCACCGGGATCGGCGTGTCAGGGTCCTCGGCGAGCCGCGCCCCCTCGTGCGCGAGCTGACGCTTCTCGACGAGCAGGATGGTCGCCTGGATCTGCTCGGGGGCCAGGTGACGCGCCGCATGCTCGAGCGCCAGCTCGTGCAGGGCTGCACTGGACTGGCTTGGCAGCTTTGGCTTGGGCCGATTCGGGTCGAGGTCGCGCGGCGAGGCCACCAGCTTGAGCGCCATGGCGATCTGCTCGTCGAGCGTGTCGAGATCGACGAGCCCTCGCCGCTGCATGTCGAGCAGGAGTTGGCGGCACGCCCGCTCGGCAAGATCCGGGCGCCTGCGCTTCAGGTTCTCGAATGTCTGCCGCCAATCCACCAAAAGTCACCGCCCGAGTGGGACCAGGCTGCCTGCCAAGCGCTCGCATTGTAGCGCGGCTGCGCATGGCGCCCCCGGGTTTCCAAGCGCGGAATCGTCTTCGGTCCCGTCTTCGTGCCCGTGCCCGAAAGCGTGATCCGGCAGATGTGCCTCAGTTGCCCGCGATCGCTCTCGTCACGGCAAAGCCGACGGCGGAGCCGGATCCGCGTCCGCTCGCATCACGGAGAAGCCGGTTCCGCACCCGCGTCGGACTTGCCCTCCTCGGTCGGCCTGACCAGCACCTCGGGATCGGCGAGGATCTGCTCGACCTGGGAGGCGGCGACGCTCATCACTGTCGGCCGGCCGCTGACCCGGACCAGTGCGAGGCCCCCCTCGACCAGCGGCCGGTGGAAGGTGAAGGTCAGGCGCTGCGGCTCGGCGCCGTCACCCGGCGCCTCCAGCTCGAGCTCGACGGTCCCCGCGGGCGGGTCCGCGGGCTCGACGAGGTCGAAGTCGACGGCCTCCAGCGCCGCCAGCGCCGCCAGCCGGTCCTGGACCGCGCCGTAGTCGACCTCACCGCCGTCAGGCGCCGTCCACATGCCCTCCTTGCGCTCGAGGGTTGCGCTGCGGCCGCCGGCGGTGATGGTGAGCCGCTCGGCGTCCCAGGTGTCGAAGGCGGCGACCTTGGTCGACCGCCACCGCACCGGCGCCTTGGCGAGCCGGATCGCCGCCCGATTGTCGACCCAGAACGGATTCTCTGCGTTGCGCCGGCAGGCGATCTGCGTGCGACCGTCGCGCTCACGGCTTGACCCGAACTCGAGCTTGATCGGGTCGCCGTCCGCGGAGCGGAGGATCGTGACCTGGTAGGCGGGGGGTTCCAGGCCGAGCTCCGCGGCGGGCGGCGGGTCGTCGAGGAACTCCTCGACCCGCAGCGCGTCGAGGTCGGCGATCAGGTTGCGGACGTGGTCCTGATCGGCGATGTCGTCGAGAGGCTCGAGCAGGTGCCAGCTCTCGGCCTGACGGACGAGCTGGATGCGGGCGGTGCCGGCCAGCACGGTGAGCGACGCGACGTCGTCGGCGGTGATCTCGACCACGTCGCGCGAGCGCCATCCGTCGAGCGGCTTGTCGAGGTCGCGCACGAACCAGCCGCTGACGAGGATCACCGAGGACTCACCGTTGCGGCGGACCGCGCGGTTGGACCCGAGCGCCGCCTCGTCGCCCACTTCGAGGGACGAGGTCACGCCGTCGGCGTTGGAGAGCTTCACCGTGATCGAAGGCGCGTCGAGGCCGTAGGACTTGGGATCAACGTCGCCCTCGGTCAGCGTTCGCTCGGCCTTGAGGCTTTCGAGCGATCCGAGCAGGGAGCTGACCGACGATTCGTCCGCCGGGAACTCGATCGGCTCGACCAGGTGCCACCGCTCGCCACGCTTGACGATCCGGAACGTCCCGTGGGTGTTGCGGATCTCGAGGCCTGCCACCTCGTCCCGCTTGAGGTCGGGGAAGAGCGTGTCGGCTTTGGCCCGTCGCTCCTCGGTGGTCGGCAGGTGGCGCTCGTGGAAGTAGATGTAGGCGCCGAGCGCGACCACGATCAGCGCGAGGATGATGAGGTTCCGGTTCCGCATCTTCAGCACCTCAACGACGTTTCGACCGTCAGTGCCGACGTCGCCGCCAGACCAGGATACCGAGGACGATCGCAGCCCCCGGCATCGCGAGAAGCGTGATCAGCAGGACCGTGCGCATCTGCTGCTGCGAGAGGAACAGGCTGACCTGCTCGACCTCGCGCGGCGGGATGCCCAGCGACTGCTCGCGCGCCGCCAACCAGTTGATGGAGTTCAACGCGAGGATGAGGTTGCCGGCGTTGGAGATCTCGTAGTCGGCCATGAAGTCGGAGTCGCCAAAGACCACGATGCGGAAGCCCGGCGGGACGGTGGCCGTCGCGTCGTCGCCCGAGGGGCTTTTCGTGACCGGGCCCTCCTCGAGCACGACGCCGACTGCGGCGGGCCCCGGTGTGTCGTCGTTGTCGCGGGCGACCGGCTTGCCGGCGAGGAGCTGGCCGAGGTTGCGCTCGCCCCAACCCTCCGCCGAGGTCTCAACGACCACCACGGGTGCAGCCTCGCCCTCTGCGGACAGCGAGCGGGCCACGCTGAACAGGACCGCGATGCCCTCGAGGCCCTGGGTCACCGGGTGGACCGGGAAGTCAGTCAGGTAGACCGCCGACAGGTCGTAGAACGGAAGCTTGCGGGATGGGTCGACCACCAGGTCGTCGTTGACCCGGATGCCGTGTTTGGCGAGGAAGTCCTCGAGCCGGGTGGCGCGCATCGTGCCGGAGGGCTCGATCAGCGGATCGAGGCAGACCAGCAGCCGTCCGCCGCGGAGCAGGAAGGCGTCGAGCGCGGCGAGCTCGGGCTCGGTGAAGGGTCGCGTCGGCCCGACGACGGCGATCACGTCCGCGTCCTCCGGCACCGTGCCGGAGAGCAGCACCGTGTCCGCAGCCTCGATGTTCTCGCGCTTGAGCGCCTCAGCGAGCTTCGCCAGGCTGCGGTCGGACTGGGCGTCGCCGCCTGCGCTCGCGAGCGACGCCTCACCGTGACCGGTCACGAAGTAGACCTTCGGGACGTCGGGCGCGACCAGCGACAGGATGGCTGAGGTGAACTGCTCCTCGCCCTTGAAGGCCTGCATCGA
>PQAJ01000231.1 GCA_003105185.1 Holophagae bacterium | reverse complement strand
GATCCCGACCTGTTCATCATCTACTCCGGCCACAACGAGTTCCTCGAGCGGCGGACCTACCCCCAGATCATCGCGCTGCCGCGGTCCGTGCGTGGGGTGGGCGCGGTGGCGTCGCGGACCCGCACCTGGACGGCGGTCGAGAAAGTGGTCGACCGCGTCCGCGCCCAGCGCCAGGCCGAGGCGCCGCGACCCGCAATGCTGGGCGCCGAGGTGAAGACGCTACTCGATGACGTGGTCGGTCCGTCGGCCTTCACCCGCGACGACCGGCTGCGCGAGCAGGTCATGCGGCACTTCCGCTTCAACCTGGCGCGGATGGTCGACATCGCGCGCTCGGCCGACGCGGAGGTCATCATGGTGACCCCTGCGTCCAACCTGCGCGACTCGCCGCCCTTCAAGAGCGAGCACCGCCCGGGCATCACTGCGGATGAGACCGACCGCTGGACGGCGCTGGTGCAGGAGGGCCTCACGGCCGGCCGCGGCGGGGACTTCGCGACCGCTGCGGGGCGCCTCGCCGAGGCGGCGGCCATCGACCCTCGGCACGCCGACGGCCAGTATGCGCTCGGCCAGTCCCTGCTCCAGCTGAACCGGTTCGAGGAGGCCCGCCGCGCACTCGAGGCCGCCCGCGACGAGGACATCTGCCCGCTGCGCGCGCTGACGCCGATGCCGGGCATCGTGCGCGACGTCGCGGCCGAGCGCGGCGTGGCCCTGGTCGACTTCGTGCGCATGGCCGACGAGCGGGCGCCGCACGGCATTCCGGGTAGCGAGACCTTCCTCGATCACGTCCACCCGACGATCGAGGGCTACCGGCTGATCGCGCTCGCCCTGCTCGACAAGATGGTCTCATCGGGGATGGTCGAGCCGCGGGCTGGCTGGGGCGAGGACGGCGTCCGTCAGGTGGTCGCGGCCGTGGAGGGCCGGCTCGACAATCACGCCCGCGCCACCGGCCTGCTCAACCTGTCGAAGACGCTGGGCTGGGCGGGCAAGCTGGTGGAGGCCTACCGTCTCGCCCAACAGGCCCTCGAGCTCGATCCCGGCAGCGTCCAGGTCCAGTACCAGGCTGGCTTGACCGCCGACCTGCTCGGCAGGCTCGACGAGGCGATGGCCCACTACCAGCGGGCGATCGAGATCATGCCCACCGCCGATGTCGCGCACGGCAACCTGGCAGTCGGGCTCGAGAAGAAGGGGCGGCTCCCCGAGGCCGTGGAGCACTACCGTCTGGCCTACCAGTACTCGAGCGCCGAAGAGCTCGAGCACAATCGCGACAATCTCGCCAATGCGCTGCTGCTCTACGGCTACCGCGTCTACGGCCAGCTCCAATTCGAGGAGGCCGTGGCGCTGCTCGAGGAGGCGGACCGGGTGCGGCCCAACGACCCGGAGGTCCTCAATCGGCTGGGCACCGCGCTGATGGCGGCGGGCCGGCCGCAGGCGGCGATCGAGCGGCTCGAGGCCGCGGTGCGGATCCGGCCCAACGACGCCGGCGCCCTCAACCGGCTCGCGCTGGCGCTGGCGCTAGCAGGCCGGCCGGACGAGGCGGCCGCCGCCTACCGCCAGGCGCTGGCCCTCAACCCGCGGGTGGTCGACGCGCCCGACAACCTGTTCACCGTGCTCGGCCGGATGGGGCGGACGGACCTCGCGGCGCAGATTCAGGCGAAGTTGTAGCGCCGGCATCCTGCCGGCATCGAGGCCCTCGCCCGCTCTCGTCACGGCGAAGTGCGGAACACGAAGCCGGGAAGCGGCGACGAGTCGAGGAATCCCCTGATGCCCCCCAGCGGAGCAGATCCGGGTGCCAGGCTTGACGAACTTAGGAAGTCGGGCACGGCGGATCGACTTCGAAAGATCATCAAGCCAGGCACCGGGAGGTGGTGGTGCGGGCTTCATGCCCGCGATTCCCAACTCAGGTCCCAACCCAGTCACGACCAGGAATGCAGCCAGGATGGGTGCGCTACTAGGCAGCCAGGATGGCCGCGCCACAACGAGGCCCGTCTCGGTATCCAACAACGCGTGGGGCGTGGTTCCGGCTCGGCCTCTGGCTTCGCCGTGACACGAGCGGGCACGGAGACGGGCGTGGAGGAGGGTGGGGCTCGGAAGCGGGAGCGGAAGCGGGCGGGGAAGGGGGCAAAACAAGAGCGGGGGCCGAAGCCCCCGCTGATGATCAGTCGAAGTTGATGGTTACTGCGGCAGCACGGTGGTCGGGTCGGAGGTGAGGTTGTCGAGGACCGAGCCGTAGCAGTAGATGGTCGCGTCCGGCGTGTTGGTGGAGATGTCGAGGTATCCGTTGATCGGCGCGTAGTTGCGGAAGACGCGGTTGATCTGGTTGTTCGACCACGGCGCCAGGGTCATGTACTTGGTCTCTTTCAGTACGCCGTCGCCGCCGTAGAGCTCGATGACGACCACGACCTCGGTGTTGACGCCGTTCTGGCAGCCGACGTTGGCGCGGACGTCGTCGTTCTCGTTCATGAAGATGATGCGCTTCTTCTCACCGGTCGCGATCATCATGTCCGCCGGGATGCCGGGGAGCTCCTGGCCGAAGGTGCCGGCGATCTTGGCCCCCGGGATGTTGTAGGTGCGGCTCATGGCGAGCACGTCCGGGCTGTTGGCCGACACGGCCAGCGCCCCGACCGCGTCCGGCTCGGCGCCGAACACCGCGTTGAGCACGTTCTCGTAGCGGACGCTCGCGCCGGCCGCGAGGGTGAACGGATCGGAGAGGGTCAGGGTCGAGTTGTCCTCGCCGCGCGGCAGCCACGCGAACTGGTACTCGGCCGCAGTCGCACCCGCGTTGTTGAGGTCAACGTCGGTCTGGAAGAAGGCGCCCGCGGCGCCCGCGGCCAGTGCCGCCGCCGGAATGAAGGTGAAATCATCCGACGGCACCTGCGGCAGCACGGTGGTCGGATCCGAGGTCAGGTTGTCGAGCACCGAGCCGTAGCAGTAGAACGCGCCGCCCTCGGTCGAGGTCGACACGTCGACGTAGCCATTGCGCGGGGCGTAGGTCCGGAAGATGCGGTTGATCTGGTTGTTCGACCACGGGCCGAGGTCCATGGTCCGGGTCTCGAGCGCCGCGCCGGTGGCGTCGTACATGTCGATGTTGATGCGCAGCGGGGTGTTGAGGCCGTTGACGCAGCCGACGTTGGCACGGATGTCGTCGTTCTCGCTCATGAAGATGATCCGCTTCGTCTGACCGAAGCCGATCAGCTGATCCGACGGGATGCCGGGGAGGCCCTGGCCAAAGGTGCCGGCGATCTTGGCGCTCGGCACGTTGTAGGTCCGGCTCATCGCGATCACGTCCGCGCTGTCGGCGATCATCGCCAGCGCGCCGGCAACATCGGGCTCGGCGCCGAAGACCGCGTTGAGCACGTTCTCGTACTGGATGCTCTGGCCCGGGTTGAGCACGATCGCTTCCGACGTCGCGGGAGCAGAGTTGTCCGCGCCGCGCGGCAGCCAAAGCAGGGTGACCGTGGCCGCCTCGGTGCCCTTGTTGTTGAGGTCGAGGTCGGTCTGGAAGAACGCGCCCTGCGCGCCCGCCGCGTACGCCGCAGCCGGGATGAACGAAAGGAAGCTCGTCGGGCCCATCTCGCCCAGCGGCACACGGGTCACCAGGTAGTCATTGGTGAGGTCCGGATCAACGTCCGAGAAGATCCACGAGAAGATGTCGACGCTGGTGTCGGGCACGGCGCCCATCTTGGCGCGGACGGTCTGGCCGCCCTGCAGCGCCGCGATCAGGCCCTCGCCCTGGCGGCGGCCCATCAGCACCGACGGGACGTCGATCAGGTAGCCGGTGCCAGGGTCGCCGCCCATGGTGATGACGCACTCATCCGGATCGGAGTCCGGGATGTCCGAGCAGCGGCCGTCGTTGACGAGGATGACGCCCGACGCGCCGGCGTTCTGGGCGTTCTCCATCTTGATGGTGAAGTTGCAGACGCCGCGGCGCATGACCGCGATGTTGCCCGCGGTGAAGCCGGTGAGCTCGGTGCCGCAGCCGAGGAGCGGATCCCCGTCGTTGCCCATGCCGACCTCGAGCGCGGCCTCGAACGGCTCGGTCGCCCACAGCCGGTCGCCGATGCAGGCCTGGATGTCGGCGCAGCCGGTGCCGCCCTCGTCGCAGAGGGCGCCGGTGGAGACGAGGTTGTAGAGGCCGGAGTACATCGCGAGCCAGGGGTAGGTGGTCCACTGCGCGCTGTTGACGCCGTAGCTGTTGCGCAGGCTCTCCGGCTCGGTGATGACGACGCGTCCGGCGTTGACGCCCTCCATCGGGATGACCGGCAGGGCGAAGCTGAACGAGCCGCTCGTCCCCGCCGGGAACGGGTTCGGGAGCATCGGCTGGTCACCGGTGTCGTTGGGCTGCTGGAGCTCGAGCAGGTAGTTATTGCACATCGTGTCCGTGTCGAAGCCCCAGAAGACGTCGTTGCCGTTGGTGTCCGTGCCGGCGGCGGACTCCAACATCGCGTTGAAGCCGTCGCCCTCGGGCGGCCAGGTCCCCGGCAGGATCGGAACCAGGACGTCGTAGTTGACGTTGTCCGCGTTCCCCGGACCGAGGTTCTGGTAGGTGGCCGTGAAGGTCGCGAAGCCGTCCGCGACCGGAGCCGGCGGGTCGGTCACCATGCCGGCCGTCATGTCCTGCGCCACGGCCACCGGCGCAAGAGCGAGCACGGCGGCACAGACCATGATCCACAACAGTCCCACGTTTCGACTCATAGTCCCCTCCTCATCGGGTTGATCGTGATGGGTTGACCCTAGTCCCAAGGGTTGCCTGATAAAACACCGCGAGATTCTAACATGAGTCGTCCAGTTGCCAAACCCCCGCTGTCAACCCCGGGCCGGGCCATGACAGCGGTGTGACG
>PQAJ01000230.1 GCA_003105185.1 Holophagae bacterium | reverse complement strand
AGGGCGTCGACCGCCGCCTCGTCGAGCTCGCAAAGCAGCGGCTCGAGGAGCCGTTGCGATGGCGCCGTCTCGCCGGCGAGCCGGCCGCGGATGCGGTCGAAGAGCACTCGCTCGTGGGCCACGTGCTGGTCCACGATCACCAGGCCCCAGTCGTCCTCGAGCAACAGGAAGGAGCTGCGGTACTGCCCGATCAGCCGGCCGAACGGCGTGTCTGGCGCGGCGGCGCGCGCGCCGGCCCCCGCGGGATGCCCCCCGGCCCGCCAGGTCGCGGGCGGCGCGACCGGCTCGGCGGCCTCCTCGCCCCACGCCGGGTGCGAGAAGAGTGGGCGGCGGGAGCCAGGCGGCTCGATCGCAGCTACCTCGCCGGTCGGCTCGGGCCCGGGGCCGGACTCCGCGACCCACTGCGGCGTCTCCACCCGACGGACGCCGACGTGCCCCTGCGACGCTGCCACCCCGGCGCGCAGCGCCCGCTCCACCACTGCGAAGATCGACCCGGCGCGGGCGAATCGCACCTCGGCCTTGGTTGGATGGACGTTGACGTCGACCTCGTCCGCGGGCACGGTCACGAACAGCACCACCCGGGCGCCGCCGGCGCCGGTGCCCGGCACGCCCAGCACCCGGCGCACTGCGCCGACGAGCAGCCGGTCGCGGACCGGGCGGCCGTTGACGATCAGGGTCAGCGTGGGTTTCCCGGCGCCTCCGCCGGCGGCCAGCAGCCCCCACACCTCGACCCCGGACGCCAGCTCCTCGAAGCGGTGGACCGGGCCTTCGAGGCGCCCCCACAGGTCGCGCAGGCGCTGGCCGGGGTCGGTCGTGGGCGCCGCTTCGATCAGCGTGCGCGATCCGTGCCGCAGCGTGAACTCGACCTCCGGGTGCGCCAGCGCCGCCCCCCAGACCGCCTCCTGGGCGTGGCGCAGCTCGGTCTCGGGGGCGCGGAGGAACTTGCGCCGCGCCGGCGTGTTGAAGAACAGGTCGCGGACCTCGACGGTGGTGCCGCGCGGCCGGGCCGCCGGCTCGACGCCGAGGATCCGGCCTCCCTCGACGGTGATCCGCACGCCGCCTTCGACGGGGTTCGCCGCGGTCAGCAGGACGAGCCGCGACACCGCGGCCATCGCCGGCAGCGCCTCGCCGCGGAAGCCGAACGAGGCGATGTGCTCGAGGTCGGCCGCGCTCGTGATCTTCGAGGTCGCGTGACGCTCCAGCGCGAGCAGCGCGTCGTCGGGCTCCATGCCGCCGCCGTCGTCCGCCACCCGGACCAGGCTGCGACCGCCGGCCGCGAGCTCGATGTCGATCCGCCGCGCCTCGGCGTCGAGGCTGTTCTCGATCAGCTCCTTGACCGCCGACGACGGCCGCTCAACGACCTCGCCGGCCGCGATGCGGTTCACCAGGGCGTCAGGAAGGACACGGATCCGTGGCACGGGACGATGATAGCGGCTCCGCGGCGGCCAGGCGACTGCGACGGGGATCGGCGGCCGCCATCACCGGAGCTCCCGGGCAGGAGGTGCGCTGCCGACGCCACCAGGCGTGGCGTTCGGGAGCGGGAACGAGGACCCTTCGACTCGCGGCGCCGCGGCGCCGCTCGCTCAGGGCAGGCTCCTGGGGAGCAGTGACGGGAACGAGACGAGTCAGCGGCCGGGCTGGAAGGCCGAGGTGTCGGGCTTGGAGTCGGGCGTGACMACCCGGTCGGGATCCGCCAGGTCCTCCTGGATGAGCAGCGAGATCAGCATGTCCCGGACTCCGCCGCGGCCCGATTTCCGGTAGACCCGGCGGACCGTGGCCGGCCTGAGCTCGATGCCGGTCATGTGCTTGAGGTACTGGCAGAACACCCGCGCCCGCGACAGGAAGCTGATCACCAGCAGCGCGAGCAGGATCACGACCGCGGCGACAGCGACCAGCTGCACCGAGCCGCTCGGGCTGAAGTCGAGGAAATCGAAGCTCATCGCGGTACCTCACTGTCCTCAACGTCGTCGAGATCGGGATCCAGCTCGTGCGTCTCGTCGACCTCGGCAAAGTAGTTTTCGGGAACCAGCACCTCGCGACCCTTGGAGCCGGCGAGCGGGCCGACCAGCCCCTCCCGCTCCATCATGTCGAGCAGCCGCGCCGACCGTGTGTAGCCGAGGTGGAGACGACGCTGGATGTACGACGCCGACGCCTTGCGGGTTTTGACGACCAGTCGTGCCGCGTGCTCGTACATCGGGTCCCCCAGCTCGATCTCTTCCTCGACCACGGTCCGCCGGCCGCCCCGGTCGTTGGTGCCGAGGGCGGCGTGGGTCAGCACTTCCCTCTGGTAGTCCGGTTTGCCGAACCGTTTGATATAGCGGACGACGGTGGCGATCTCCTTCTCGGTGACCAGCGGCCCGTGCAGCCGGATCAGGGTCGAGCTGCCCGGCGGCAGGTAGAGCATGTCGCCGCGGCCGAGCAGCTGCTCCGAGCCCATCGAGTCGAGGATGGTCCGCGCGTCGAATCGCGACCGCACCTTGTACGACATGCGGCACGGGAAGTTGGCCTTGATGATCCCGGTCAGGATGTCGACCGACGGGCGCTGGGTGGCGCAGACCAGATGGATGCCGACCGCCCGGGCCTTCTGCGACAGCCGCGTGATCGACTCCTCGACCGCCCGCGACGACGCCAGCATGAGGTCGGCGAGCTCGTCGATCACGACCACCACGTACGGCAACGGCTCGAGGTCGGCGAGCTCCTCGTCGTCGGCGTCGGCGAGCTGGGAGCGGACCTTGCGCAGCTGCACCGGATCGCTCACCAGCTGGTTGTACTGGGTCAGGTTGCGCGCGCCGAGGGCGGCGAGATACCGGTAGCGCAAGTCCATCTCGGCGACCGTCCAGCCGAGGGCGTTGGCGGCCTTCTTCGGGTCCGAGATGATCGGCGTCAGCAGGTGCGGGATGTCGGAGTAGACGCCGAGCTCGACCATCTTCGGGTCGACCAGGATGAACTTCACCTGGTCCGGCTTGGCCTTGTACAGGATGGACATGATCATCGCGTTCAGGCCGACCGACTTGCCGGAGCCGGTGAAGCCGCCGATCAGCAGGTGCGGCATCCGCGCCAGGTCGGCGAAGAATGGCTTACCCCGGATGTCGACGCCGAGGCTGAGGGTGAGCAGTGACTGGGCGTGCTGGAACTCGGGCGCTTCGAGCAGGGTGCGCAGGCGGATGACCTCGGGGTCGGGGTTGGGCACCTCGATGCCCACGGTGGCTCGTCCCGGGATGCGCTCGATGCGGACCGACTCGGTGCGCAGGGCGAGCGCCAGGTCCTCGGCCAGGTTCTGGACCGCCGAGATCTTCACCCCCGGCTCGAGGCGGAACTCGTAGGTGGTGATGNNAGGTCGGCGAGCTCGTCGATGATGACGACGATGAGCGGGAGCGGCTTGGGCTCGCTCTCGTCCTGACGCTGCGGCCACGCCGTCGCGCGCGCCTTGGGGTCGGCGACCAGGGCGTTGTACTGCGCCAGGTTGCGCACCTTGCAGCTCGCCAGCAGGGCGTAGCGCTCGCGCATCTTGCGCACCGTCCAGCGCAGCGCCTTGGCCGCCTCGCGCGGGTCCGAGATGATCGGCGTCAGCAGGTGGGGGAGCTTCTCGTAGATCCCCAGCTCGACCATCTTCGGGTCGATGAGGATGAACCGCACCTGCTCCGGCGTCGCCTTGAAGAGGATCGAGAGGATCATCGAGTTGATCCCGACGCTCTTGCCGGAGCCGGTGAAGCCGCCGATCAGCAGGTGCGGCATGCGCGCGAGGTCGGTCACGGTCGGCCGCCCGTGGATGTCCTTGCCGAGCGCCAGCGTCAGCGGCGAGGCCGAGTGGACGAACTTCGAGGACTCGACGATCTCGCGCAGCACGATGGTGTGCCGCTCCGGGTTCGGCACCTCGATCCCGACGGTGGCCTTGCCGGGGATCCTCTCGATCCGCACGGCCTCCACCTGCAGGCCGAGCGCGAGGTCCTCCTCCAGCCGCACCACCTGGGCGTACTTCACGCCCGCCGCGGGGCGGAACTCGTAGGTGGTGATGACCGGCCCGGTGCGGATGTTCACGACCTCGCCGCGGACCCGGAACTCGTGGCACTTGGTCGTGATCAGCTTCGACATCTCGATCATGGCGTTCGAGTCGCGCTGGGCGGCGTCCCCCGGCTCATCGAGGAAGCTGAGACGCGGGAGGTCGTAGGACTCGAGGTCCTCGACGAAATCGAACTCCTCCTGGACGACCTTGTCGGTGGCGGGCTTGCGCTCGGCGCGGGGCTTCGGCGCCCGTTTCTGCGGGGCGTGCGCCGGCTCCGGCTTCGGCTCCTCCGCTGGCGCGGCCGCCTCGGCCTCCTGCCCGGGCCTGCGGACGATCCGGAACCGGCCCTTGCCCTCGACCTGCTTCACGGTCAGCGAGCCACGGAACGCGCCTTCGGTGTCGATGCGCGCCAGCTGCCGCTCGAGGACCTTGCGCCGGTCCTGCTGCTGCTGGCGCTCGCGCTGCTTGCGCAGCCGCTCGCGCTGGCGGCCCTCGCGACGGTCGCGCACCCACCCGGCGACCGCTTCGGCGAGCGCCGCCGCCGATCTCCCGGAGACCAGCAGGGCGCCGATCATCAGGAAGAACGCCAGGATCACCAGGCGGCCGACCGGACCAGCAAAACCGCCGAGCAGGTCGGACGCCGCCAGGCCCACCAGGCCAGCGCAGGGGACGCTCCCGCCGCGGTAGGGGATGTCGAACGCCACCAGCGACACCATCCCGGGCAGGGCGAGCACCACGATCAGCCAGCCGATGAGCGCCAGCGAGGGACTCTCCAGCGGACGCTGGCGCAGGATCCGCCACCCCAACACAGCGCCAATCGGCGGCAGCAGCAGAGCGGTCAAGCCGATCAGGCTGAGCAGCGCGGCGGACAGCGTGGCGCCGAGCCAGCCGGCCCAGTTGGCCGGGCTCACCCGCGCGGTCGAGGCGTGGAACGGGCTCGGGTCCATCGGCGAGTGCGACAGCAGCGCCACGGCGACCAGGATCGAGCCGAGCACGAGCGCGACGCCGCCGGCCTCACGGAGCACCCGGTCGCGCATCAGCCGCTCCCCGCGACGATCGCAAACACGATCAGCCCAACCGGGATGCAGTACCAGGCGAAGCGGTGGAAGACGCGGCTCGACACCGTCTTGAGCACGATGGCGAGCGCGACGTAGCCGGTGATCGCCGCGGCGACCGCGCCGACGGCGCAGGCAACGGCGAACCCGGCCGACGTGGCGGCCAGCTCGTGCCGGTTCGAGAGCAGCTCGATGACCGTGACGCCGGCGACCGCCGGCACGCCGAGCAGGAAGCTGAAGCGCGCGGCCCACGACCGCTCGAGCCCGGCGCCGAGGCCGGCTGCGATCGTGGTCCCCGAGCGCGAGAGGCCGGGGAAGACGGCCAGCCCCTGGAGCAGACCGACGATCGTCGCCTCGCGCCAGGTCGTGCGGTCAGCGCCGCGGTCCCCGTTGCCGAGCCAGCGGGTGGCGGCCACCACGCAGCCGGTGACGACCAGGAACGCGGCGACCCACAGCGGCCGCTCGAAGGCCCTCGTTGCGACATCGCGGAGCGCGAACCCGACCACCGCGGTGGCCAGAGTCCCGACCACCAGCAGCGACAGCACCCGCCGCCCGGTGGCGGTTCCGGCCCACTCCAGGAGCTGCCACCGCTCGAACCAGACCACGGCCGCGGCAGTGCCGACGTGGAGCATGGCGTCGAACAG